>DASYUK010000309.1:0-13052 GCA_036001325.1 Thermoanaerobaculia bacterium | reverse complement strand
AGAACCCATTCGACCCGTACTGAGGATGAAAGGCGAGGCCGAGGAGTCCGCGCTCACCGCAGCAGAGGACTTGCGGGCGGATGTCGAGAAATGGTTCGGGGAGGATGCGCGCGCCGTCGAAGATGAGGATCTGTCCCTGTTACGTGAGAACAAACAGGCGCGAGTCATTCGCATGCGTGATGCCGACAGGCTTCTCAAATCCGCTGACGATCGGACGCAGCGCAATCTCCTGCGCTGCAGCAGGAACTCCTGAGAGGAGGACGGCCACAAGGAGGTACCGCATGATGAATCACGATGGGTTCGAGTTGCCGCAAATGGTGTTACGGAAGTGTCAGATTGACCGTTGGGCCGACTCGAGATCGAGCAAATGCCGCTTCACCGCCGGTCCGCCGCCGACGCTCGCCATTTTCGGACGTGCTCACCATAATCCTTTCATGCGCATGAAACGTGGGGGTGGCGATCGCGTCGCCGTCGAGTCGGCGATCACGCGGATCCTGGCGGGATCGCGCCGTCTCGCCGACGCGATTCCGCCGCTCATCGAGACGATCTGCGTTCACGCCGGCTGGTCGGCCGGCGCTTTGTGGACGCGCGATCCGGGCGCAGAGCGGCTCCGCTGCGCAGGCTGGTGGCGCAGCTCATCGGTTGACATCCCTGACGTCGCGCAGCTTTTCGACGCTCTGCACGATGGCGACTTTCCGCGCAAGTCAGCCGCCGTCCGCCTCGGCTTGAGGGGCGCCTTTGCCTTCCCGGTGATCGTCGGCGACGAATCCCTCGGAGTCCTGGAGTTCTTTTCTCTCGCACGGCGCAAACCTGACGCTGACCTTCTCGATCTCATGCGCGCCGTTGGACAGCAGATCGGCCTGGCCATCGAGCGCTGGCGTGCCGAGGAGGCGCTGCAGGAAAGCGAGGAGCGTTACCGCATTGTCGGCGAGACCGCTGCAGACGCCATTTTCACCATCGATCGCGATGACGTCATCCGATATGCCAACCCGGCGGTGGAACGGATCTTCGGCTACAAGCCGTCGGAGCTTCTCGGCAAGACCCTCATCCAGATCATTCCGGAGCGGTTTCGCCCGCGACATCTCGACGGTATCCGTCATTTCATCGAAACCGGGCGGCGACGGATCCCCTGGACGGGAGTGCGCCTTCCCGGTCTGCATCGCGACAGTCACGAAATCCCGCTGGAGATTTCATTCGGCGTCTACAGGAAGGGCGACGAGTTCTTCTTCACCGGCGTGGCGCGCGACATCACCGCGCAGATGAGAGCGGAGGAGGAGAGAGCGCGTCTTCTCGACTCGGAGCGCGCGGCGCGGATCGAGGCGTCGTCAGCGAATCGCGCCAAAGACGAATTCCTGGCCACGCTGTCGCACGAGTTGCGAACTCCGCTCACCTCCATCCTCGGCTGGGCATCGATCCTGACGGCCGGAGACAATGATGACGACACGTTGCGCAAGGGCATCGAATCGATCAGTAGAAGTGCCAAGGCGCAGGCGCAGCTCATCGAAGACGTGCTCGACGTCTCGAGCATCGTCGCCGGGAAACTCGCTCTCGAAATCCGTCCGGTCAAGCTGCTGAGCATCGTGGAGACGGTGCTGAATATGGTGCGCCCGGCCGTCGAGGCGAAAGGACTCCGGCTGGAGACGCGACTGGCTGCGGTTCCGCCGGCGATGGGCGATCGCGCGCGGATCGAGCAGATTCTCTGGAACCTGATCGGAAATGCAATCAAGTTCACGCCCGCCGGAGGTCGCATCGATGTATCGCTGGAGCGGAGAGACGGGTCGGCAGAAATCCGCGTCAACGATACGGGGGAGGGCATCGCGCCGGAGTTTCTCCCGCTGGTGTTCGAGCGCTTCAGCCGCGCCGAGGCCTCAACCACGCGCGCACATGGTGGCCTCGGACTCGGGCTGGCCATCGCTCGACACCTGGTCGAGCTTCACGGCGGAACGATCAAAGCGGAGAGTGCGGGAATCGGCAAAGGATCCACATTCACGATCACGCTGCCGCTGCTCGAGGCCGCCGGTGTGGGAATCAGTCCTCCCGCTCCGGAGAGCGCGAGCATGCCGCGCCTCGATGGGCTCTCGGTTCTCGTCGTGGACGACGACGAGGAGGCGCTCGCTCTCATCAAGCAAGTGTTTCTGCGCTCCGGCGCTGAGGTCACGACGGCGAGGTCTGCCGCCGAGGCGCTCGGGCATCTCGACCATCAGCGTGTGGACGTGCTGATCAGCGACATCGCCATGCCGGGAGAAGACGGCTACACGCTGATTCGGAAGATCCGCGAGCGAGAGGAAGGGAGCGGGAGGCATCTTCCGGCTGTGGCGTTGACCGCCGTCGCCACCACCCCCTCCCGCGACGAAGCCCTCAACGCCGGGTTCGATGACTATCGCCGCAAACCGATCGAGCCGCTGGAGTTGGCGCAGGCGGTGGCGGAGCTAACGGCATGATGGGGGTCAGGTCTTCACTTTTCACTTTTTTCTACCATTGGGAGAAAAAAAGTGAAAAGTGAAGACCTGACCCCGTCTACTCTTCGTAGCGCGCGACTGCTGCCTCGACGATCGCCTTGATCATCTCCGTGTACGTCCGCTCGCTGCCGCGCGCGGCCATCGCGAACTCCGCGCCCTTCGTGAGCCACGGGTTCGGGTTCGCTTCGATCACGTAGATCGTGCCATCTTTCGAAAGGCGCATGTCGATGCGGCCGTAGTCGCGCAGCTTCAGCGCGCGATAGGTTGTCTTCGCTGCTTCCTGAAGTTTTTCGGTTGTCTCTTCGTCGAGGTCCTCGGCCACCGCCGACTTCGTCACGCGATAGGCCTCGCTGTCGCGATCGAACTTCACCTCCCGGCCGGCGATCTTCGGCGTGTCGGCCGGCAGCTTCGATAGATCGAGCTCGATCAGCGGCAGCGCCTCCGGTGGATCGTTGCCGAGGATCGCCGCGTAGATCTCGCGGCCTTCGATGTACTCCTCGATGAGCACCGGCACATCTTCGAATTGCTCGTGCAGATCGTGGATGCGCTCCATCAGCTCCTTCACGGAATCGACCACAGAGTCGTAGTTGATGCCGATCGATCCATCTTCCGAGACCGGCTTGACGATCATCGGGAACTTGATGTCGTGCGCGTAATCGACGCGCCCGCGATGCACGACCATGGAAAACGGCGTCTGCAATCCGTGAAAGCCGATGATCTTCTTCGCCAGCGATTTGTCTTGCGCGAGGAGGAGTCCGTGCGGACCGGAGCCGGTGTACTTCGCTCCGATCAATTCGAGAAACGCCGGGATATGCAGGTCCTTCGCGTCATCGCCGCCGTACGAGTCGACGAGATTGAAGATGAGATCCGCATCGTTCCGCGCCACCGCGAAGAGCGACGCGTCGCGACCATCGAGTTGAATGTACGACGGTTCGTGTTCGAGTTTCTCGAGCGCCTCGAAAACCTGCTCGCGATCGAACTTCGGTCGTTTCCGCCGCTTCCCCGACTCGATGTCCTGGTTCTCGCCGGGATACTCTTCCGTATCCTCGCGCTGCTCGTATAGAACACCGATCTTCATGCCCCACCCCCGCCCTTTTTCTTCGGCATCCGCCGGGCCGTGAAGAAACTCATCGCCAGCGTGGTCGTGTAGACCGTCAACTCGACGATCTGCTCGCGCTCGCGTTTGCTGTCCATAACAAGACCGAGCTCATCTACCTTCCGCGCGATCGCTTCCACCAGCGTCTTCACGAGCGGACGGCGCACGCCGGTCCAGTAACTCACCTTATCGATGATTTCCTTGCGATGCTCGTTGACGACTTCCGACGCCTTCCGATGTTTGTCGCCATCGGTCTGATCGGGATGCATGAAGATGTCGTCGAGATCAGCGTCGAGCGCAAGATCGGAGATCGCCTTCGAATGATCGCGAGTCCGGTTGCGATAGAACTCCTCGATTGTCTCCTCCATGTCCTCGACCGTGAAATCGGTGTCGCCGAGGGGACGGAGAGGAGGTTGCGGACCAAACTCGCGGCAGACGCGATCGACGTACTGCAGTTTCTTCAGCGCCGGCCAGTTCTTGTACTTCTCGCGCCATTTCGATCGCGGAGTCATCCAGACCGCGAAGGTCTCGGCGCAATCTTCGTCGGGATGTTTCTGCGCGTACCACCCCTCGAGATGTCGCACATAATTTCGCGAGAAGGGGACGAAGCTGTAGTGATCGCGATACGGACGGCGGAACGGTCCGAAGATCTCGCGCCACTCGTCGCTCTTGTACAACTCGTACGCGTAGTTGAACGCGTGGCCCGCTTCGTGGCGCATGTACCTCATGATCTCGAGCTCGTTCTCGAGATCGTTGACGGCACTCTCTACCGCCGCGACGCGCGGATCGGCGAGATAAAATGGCACGCCGATCACCGGCTCCTCCGACGGGCAGCCCCACTCGCTGGTCAGATAGAAGGCGGGGCGGAAGTGCTGCAGACCCTTCGCTTCCAGCTCCTTGAATAGCTGCTGGACGTAGCGTTCCACGGGCGAGCCCTCGAGCTTCAGCTTCAGTTCCTTGATCGGAACCGGCAGCAGATCGTGGACGTCGCCGGGGGTCTTCTCGAACATCGGGAAAGTGTAGTTCCTCTCCCGGAGGGGGGAGGGAATGACTCATCCTTTATTATTAGTTACAATCCGAACAACGTCCCAGTTCCTCATGAAGCGACTCATTTTCGCGACTCTGGCCGCCGGTTCGCTCTTTGTTTCGAGCGACTTGCGCGCAGCGTGCTCCGCCGCTTCGGCGAAGTCGACCCTCTCCGCGCTTCTGAGCCAGGCGCCGGGGCTTCGAGCCGACGTGTTGCGCATGGCGCTCGATGCTTCCGGCTGCGCTGCAAAGCGCGGGCTCGTCACGCGCCGCAACCTTCTGACCGTCATCGATTATTCGCTCCCGTCGTCGCAGCCGCGCCTCTTCGTCTTCGATCTCTACACGCGCAGGCTCCTCTTCCGAGAGCTGGTCGCGCATGGCAAGAGCTCCGGCGGCAACGTCGCCAACTACTTCTCCAATAGTCCCGGCAGTCTCGCCAGCAGCCTCGGACTCTTCGTCACCGAGGACACGTATGTCGGACACAACGGATATTCGCTGCGACTGCGCGGGCTCGAGGAAGGCGTCAATGACATGGCGCTCGATCGCGCGATCGTGATGCACGGCGCGTATTACGTGAGCACTGAAGCGGTCAAGGTTCTCGGACGCCTCGGACGGAGCTGGGGATGTCCGGCGGTGCGATCGACGATTGCGAAAAAGCTGATCGACACCCTTCGCGGCGGCAGCGCGATCTTCGCGTATTACCCCGAAAAGAGCTGGCTGGCTCACTCCGAATACCTCCCGCACATGTAGCGGCGCGCTTCAGCGCGCCGGCGTGCTGAAGCACGCCGCTACACCGGCACGCACCGCGCATCTGCACATGGCTCGATGCCGCGAGAAGCGCGCCCGATCCGCCTCCACGTCTTCCGCATCCTGCCGATCGTCGTCATCCTCGGCCTCCTCGTCCATGTTCTGTTGCCGCGTCTCGACACGATCGAAGATTCGCTGAAGATGGTTCGCACGCTCTTACCGTGGGCGATTGCCTGGGCATTCTTCTGCGAGGCGTTGAGCTACCTCGCGAATGGCGCGCTGCTGCAGTCGATCGTTCACATCGCCGGCGAGCGTCTTACGCTGCGGCGTTCCGTGGCGATCGAGATCGGCGCGGGAACCGTTGCCCTCGTGGCCGCGGGGGCGCTCGGATTTGGCGCCGCGATCTATAAATGGACGCGCAACGCCGGGATCACGACCGAGGGAGCGATGCTGGCGAGCTGGCTGCCTTCGCTGTTCGACACGATGACGCTCGTGATCTTCGCGCTCATCAGCGCAGTCGAGCTGCTGATCTTTCATCGGCTCTCGCGTGCGACGATGATCGCGTTGATGATCGTCGTCTCTATCCTGACGACGCTCGTCGCGACACTCATCGTTCTTCTCGTGCGCAGCGACTGGATGATGGCGGTGGCCGCTCGCGCCGCTCGAATTGTCGGGCGTGTGTTCCCGGAGGCGGACGAATCGATCATCCTGGATGCGGCCGAGCGCGCCGCGCGAACATGGCAGATGATGCGCGCCGGCGCATGGATCAGGCCGGCGATCTGTTCGCTGCTCGTCCTCACATTCGACGTTCTCTGTTTGCGTTACGCCTTCCTTGCCGTGGGGCAACATCTCTACCTGTCGGTGCTCCTGGCCGGTTACGGCGTCCCGATGCTCCTCGGCCGCGCGAGCTTTCTACCCGGCGGCATCGCGGTCATCGAAGTGGCGATGGCCGCGCTCTTTAGCGGGCTCGGCGTCATGAGTAATGTTGCGGTCGTCGGAGTGCTGACCTATCGGCTCATCTCCTTCTGGATTCCGACGGCCATAGGCATTCCGATCGCGATCACCTTGCAGGCGCGCAAGCGGGCAGGCACAGGCGTTGCTGCCGCATGAGGTGAAAGGAGTGCGCTGTGAATCGAAAGTTATCAGTGCTTGCAGTGTTCCTCACGATCTTCGGAATGGCGTGCGGTTCGATCAACCGCATGACGCCGTCCAATATGGATGCGAAGGCGATCGAGGCCGACGTGCGCGGCAAGATCGCCGAGGCGGTGCCGGAGAAGACGTTCGCGGTAGAGGTTGAGGTTGACAACCATTCGGTGGTCACGCTCAGCGGTCACGCGAAGACTCAGTCCGACATCGACAAGATCGTCGCCGCGGCGAAGAGCGTCAACGGTGTGAAGCGCGTCATCAATCGCATCCACATCGGGTAATTTCCGTCCACCCTCTCCCTCCGGGAGAGGGTGGCGCGAAGCGCCGGGTGAGGGGCGTCCTGTACACTCTTACTGATGCCTGACGCCCCCGTTCTGGACGTACTGCGCCGAACGTGGGGCTATGACTCTCTGCGCCCGCTCCAGGAAGGGGCCATCGAGGCGGTGTTGGCGCGACGCGATTCCCTCGTCGTCATGCCTACAGGCGGTGGAAAGTCGCTCTGTTATCAGTTGCCGCCTCTACTGACGGGAGATTTGACGGTCGTAGTGTCGCCGCTCATCTCCTTGATGAAGGACCAGGTCGACTCCCTCCGCGACCTCGGCGTCGAGGCGCGGCAGGTCAACAGCACGACATCGCCGGCAGAGAAGCGCGATCTCGTGCAGCTCGCACGGGCGCGACGCCTGCGATTGCTGTTCGTCTCGCCCGAGCGGATGGCCGTCGATCGCTTTCAGGAATTCCTCTCTTCGCTCGAGGTGCGCACGTTCGCGATCGACGAGGCGCACTGCATCAGCCACTGGGGTCACGATTTTCGACCGGAGTATCGCCAGCTCGGAGAACTGCGGCAGAAGTTCCCTGACGCAACGCTGCATGCGTATACGGCGACGGCGACGACGGCAGTGCGACGCGACATCGCCGTGCAACTGCGCCTGCGCGATCCGGCGATTCTCGTCGGCAGTTTCGACCGCTCGAATCTTTCCTATCGCGTGCTGCCGCGTGTTGAGCCGCTGAAGCAGACGCTCGACGCCATCGAGCGTCACGACGGCGAAGCGGGAATCATCTACTGCATCCGCAAGAAAGATGTCGACGAATTGACGGCCGCGCTGCGCAAGCGTGGCATCGACGCGCGGCCGTATCACGCCGGGCTCTCGAAAGAGGAGCGGACAGCGACGCAGGAAGCATTCGCCAGCGAGGCGTGCAATCTCGTCGTGGCGACGGTCGCATTCGGGATGGGCATCGATCGCTCGAACATCCGCTTCGTTCTGCATACGGGCTTGCCGAAGTCGATCGAGCACTACCAGCAGGAAACCGGACGCGCCGGACGTGATGGGCTCGAAGCGGATTGTGTGCTGCTCTACTCCGCGGCGGATGTGCTGCTGTGGAAATCAATCATCCAGCGCCCTCTCCCGCCGGGAGAGGGTGGCCGAAGGCCGGGTGAGGGGCCGGATCCCGAGTACATTCGCAATTCCCTCCGCCAGATCGACGAGATCGATCGTTACGCTCGCGGCGCCGTCTGCCGCCATCGCGCACTCGTCAACTATTTCGGTGAAGACTACGCCTCGCGCAACTGCGCCGCCTGCGATCTGTGCCTCGGCGATGTCGAAGAGGTCGCCGACGCGACGATCATCGCGCAGAAGATTCTCTCCTGCGTCGTGCGCACGGCGCAGCGGTTCGGCGCAGGACACGTCATCTCTGTTCTTCGCGGCGAGTCAACGGATCGCGTTCGTTCTCTCGGCCACGATCGCCTGAGCACGTTCGGGCTCCTCTCTGCGCACGGACAATCGGAGTTGCGCGATTGGATCTATCAGCTCATCGGTCACGGGCTGCTGCAACAAGATGGCGATCGCTATCCGGTGCTCAAGCTGACAGAAGCATCGCGACAAGTGTTGCGTGGCGAAGAGACCGTGCGCCTCGTGCAGATCGCGAGGAAAGAGCGGCGAAAGAAATCGAAGGCTTCGATCGAATCGTGGGAAGGCGTCGACGAGGCGCTCTTCGAATCGCTGCGAAAGTTCCGCCGCGAGCTCGCCGCCGCCCGCGGCGTCCCTTCTTACATCATTCTGGGCGACCGTTCGCTCCGCGATGTGGCGCGCATCCGTCCGCAGAATCTGACCGAATTGCGCGACGTATACGGCATTGGCGACAAGAAGCTCGCCGATCTCGGAGAGCAGATTCTCTCGGTGATACGCTCGCACGATGAGACGAACTCTGGCGTTGCTCGTACTCCTCTCGGCGACGACGTACGCGGAGGTGAACCCACCGTACGCGCCGAATCGGACTGAAGGCGAAGGTCCTTTCCAGCGGCTGATCATCCGCGGCGCAACATTGATTGATGGAACCGGCGCGCCGCCGATCGGCCCGGTCGACATCGTCATCGAAGGGAATCGCATTCGCGATATCCGAAGCGTCGGCTTCCCGAAAGTTCCGATCAAGCCCGAGAATCGACCGAAAGACGCGACGAAAGAGATCGACGCGACCGGCTTGTACGTGCTGCCGGGCTTCATCGATCTGCACGGACACGCCGGCGGAAAAGAGCAGGGGACGACCGCGGAGTACGTCTTCAAGCTCTGGATGGCGCACGGGGTCACCACGGTGCGCGAGCCGGGTTGTGGCAACGGCGTCGACTGGTGCATTCACGAACGCGATCGCAGCGCGCGTAACGAGATCGTCGCGCCGCGCATCGTCCCGTATCTGATGACGCTGCGCGGAAACTGGGACGGCGGCCCGATCGACTCGCCGGAGCAGGCGCGCAAATTCGCGCAGTTCGCGAAGCAGAAGGGGATGGACGGGCTGAAGATCTTCGCGGGCGGCGACAACATCTTCGATCCGGAAATTCTCTCCGCGCTTCTCGACGAAGCGCGCAAGCTCGGCCTCGGATCGACGACGCATCTGTCGCAGATGGGCGTGGCGCGCACGAACATCCTCGACGCTGCGCGCATGGGTCTGCACGGTATGGAGCACTGGTACGGGCTGCCGGAATCGCTCTTCGTCAGCCGCACGGTCCAGGATTTCCCGACGAGCTACAACTACAACGACGAGCAGTTTCGCTTTGGCGAAGCAGGACGGCTATGGAAGCAGGCCGCCCCGCCGGGATCGGAGAAGTGGAACGCGGTCATCGATGAGTTGATCAAGCTGCACTTCAACATCGATCCGACGCTGACGATCTACGAAGCGAGCCGCGATCTGATGCGCACGATGCGCGCGGAGTGGCACGACACGTACACGCTGCCGTCGCTCTGGAAGTGGTATCAGCCGAGCCGCGCTGCGCACGGCGCGTATTGGTATGACTGGACGACGCAGGACGAGATCGAGTGGAAGAACAACTACCGCATCTGGATGCAGTTTTTGAACGACTACAAGAATCGCGGCGGTCATGTCACCACCGGCTCCGACTCCGGCTGGATCTTCAAACTCTACGGATTTGATTACATTCGCGAGCTAGAGCTGCTTCAGGAGGCCGGCTTTCATCCATTGGAAGTGATCCGCTCCGCGACGATGTGGGGCGCCGAGGCGCTGAATCGTTCCGACATCGGAGTCGTACGACCGGGTAGGCTCGCCGATCTCGTCTTCGTCGATCAGAATCCGATCGCGAACTTGAAAGTGTTGTACGGCACAGGATGGATTCATGTGAATGACACGACCGGCGCGGTCGAGCGGGTGGGTGGGATCAAGTACGTGATGAAGGACGGGATCGTGTACGACGCGAGAAAACTCCTCCGCGACGTGGAGGCCATCGTCGCGGAGGCGAAAAAGAAGTAGAGACGCTCAGCGCACGGTCACATCGCGCACGAGAAAGATCTTGCGCGCGAAGTAACTCGCTGTCCCGAGGCTGTCCACCTGCACATCGATGACGTCGCCGCGCTCCAGTCCCGAGATCGGATAGAGCTGGCCGTTCACGTCGATCTGCAGCGCCGGATCGTACTGAATCGTGATCGTGTTCATCGTGGTATTGCGATTGAAGCCGGTGAATGTCGGCGAGTCGAGCTGGATCGTGTGGTTGTAGGCATCAACCGACCGAACTGTGCCGCGGATCGTCGATGGCGATGTCGACGAGGTTCCGCCGCTCATGCTGCGCGTCACGGTGATGTCCTGCGCGAGCATGCGGCCGCTGCCGAGATCCTGCCAGCGGATATCGATCTCATCGCCGACTTCGAGGTCAGACGCCATGTACGACCGGCCGTTGTAGGAAACCGGCGTATTCGTGTTGTACTCGACCGTGATGTGCGACCCGGAGCCGCGGTCAATGGTGATCGTACGGTTTGACGTATTCACCGAACGGACTGTGCCGTGAATCGTCGAGACGGACGTGCCCGGATACGTGCCGCTGGTCCTCACATTGGAAAGAACCGTCATCGAGGTTGCCATGAGATTGTTCCCCGACTGTTGCACGCGCACGTCGACCTGATCGCCGCGCTCCAGATCCTCAGGCCGATAAGTCTTCCCTTGATAATCGACTGAGGTCTGATTGTCGTAATAGACGCGGACTGAGCTGCCGGTGCCGCCGCTCGATAGCATCGAGTTGTAACCGCTGACGTTGGTCAGATAGATCGAACGGCTGCTGAGGTCGACTGAATCGACCGTGCCACGGATCTCGTTTGTGGCCGTTTTGTTCGAACCGCCTCCGAAAATGTCGCCGATGTTGCCGCCTGACGAACCGCAGGCCGCCAGTAACAACAGAGCGAATGCTGCTGCTGCCAGAGTCTTGTATTGGCTGTTCATAGTCGTTCTCCCGCGGGTGAAAAAAGCAGAAAACGTGCCCCGGAAGAACAGATCGCGACTGTGATCAGATCGAGCAGAATGTAGAGAATTCCGACGCCGCTCGGAGGATTTGCGGCGTGAAGTCCGACGAAAGGAACCTCAGCCGCCCACTGCCAGTTACCAATCGCGGTGCCGAGCCATTCGAGAAGAATCGTATAGATGAAGCAGGCGGACAGCAGGAGCTGGTTGCGCGAACGCATCAGCAGCGCCACCGCGGCAAGCCACCACAGCAGTCCCCACTGATCATGAAAGAAAAGCAGGCTGATCGCGGCGATGACGCTGCCGGCGACGAGGACCGCGCGAGTGATCGCTCGAGACATCCGGCGGAGAACTTCCTGGTGTGCGCTCTCCGCAGCGAGCGCGTAGAACACGCCGTGACCGAAGGGAACGTAGAGCGGAATCAGTGCATGGCGATACGTGTACAGGCCCCATCCGAGGGACAGCACGACTTCGCCGGTCGTGGCGACGAGAATCGCGCAGATCGTTTGCCGCATCTCGTTTTGTGATCGGCTGGCGAAGACCCAGAGAAACGCAGCAGTCGCCAGTCCGAGGGCGAGTTGGGGAGCGACGCCGCGAGTATCGGCGAGGAGAAGCAGCGGAATGTACAGCGTGGCGGCGGTGAGAAAGAGCAGAAATCGTCGCTGCACATAGAATGGTTTACCACGCATGCTCTCGTTCGCGATACCCCAGCACCCGGTCAGGACAACCGACAAGCCATTCTCATCGCTCGGTCTGAGCGCGCCGATTCTCGAAGTGCTGCGCAAGATCGGGTTTGAGCATCCGACCCCCATTCAGGCGGACGTGATTCCGATCGCGCTGGCCAGTCGCGACATCATCGGCCTCGCGCAGACCGGATCAGGAAAGACGGCGGCGTTCGCGCTGCCGCTCGCCGAGCGTCTCACGCACGGCCGCGGCGTCCGCGGGCTCATCCTCTCGCCGACGCGCGAGATCGCTTTGCAGACGAAAGCGTTTCTCGACGTCTTCGGTGTCGATCACAACCTGAACACAGCCTGCGTGATCGGCGGCGTGAAGATGCACCCGCAGATCGAGGCGTTACGGAGCGAGCCCGACATCATCGTGGCGACACCCGGCCGTCTCCTCGATCACGTGCGCCAGCGACATGTGAAACTCGACGCCATCGAAGAGCTCGTCCTCGACGAAGCCGACCACATGCTCGACCTCGGTTTTCTCCCACAGATTCGCGATGTGCTGCGCCGGCTGCCGCGACAGCGCCATACGATGATGTTCTCCGCGACGATGCCGCCATCCGTCGAGCTGATCGCGAAGGAGTTCATGCGCGATCCGCAGCGCATCGACATCACACCGGAAGGCGCCGCCGCTGAAGGCATCACGCACCGCCTCTATCTCGTCAAGCCTGAAGACAAACGCAACGCGCTGATCGCACTGCTCAATGAAGAGCTGGGGAGCACGCTCGTCTTCGTGCGCAGGAAGATCGATGCGGAGTGGCTGTATCACATCCTGCAGCGGAAGGGTCATCCGGTCTCGCGCATTCATGCGGATCGGTCGCAAGGGAAGCGCGTGCAGGCGCTCAGCGGATTTCGCCAGGGCCAGCATCGCATCCTCGTGGCCACCGACATCGCCGGCCGCGGCATCGACGTCCCCGGCATCACGCACGTGATCAATTTCGACATTCCGGAGAACGCCGACGACTACGTACATCGCGGCGGACGCACTGCGCGCGGTGCGGCGCTGGGTATTGTGTCGACAATCGCCACGTGGCAGGACCTTCCGATGGTCCAGCAGATCGAAGCGGTCCTCGGCGAGAAGATCGCGCGCTGCACGGTTCCCGGCGTGGAGCCGTGGGT
>DASYUK010000308.1:0-4787 GCA_036001325.1 Thermoanaerobaculia bacterium | reverse complement strand
ACTCGCAAATTTGCTCCACGCTTCTTTCAGGCCGGCCTCACGACCCGTCGCCCTTGCGCTTCGCTAACTCTTCACCTCCATCAGGTTGAGTAGAAGACTTTCACTTCCGAGCTGTCGAGCATGCTCGGCACACCCCGCAGTGATCGCGCGTCTCGCGCGATCACGATAGTCGCCGCGCGGGACGCGCGACGACTGCGGCCGGGACGGACGCTCTCCGCTGCTAGAATCGCCCGCCGTGTTCATCACGTTCGAAGGGATCGAGGGCTCGGGAAAGTCGACGCAGTTGCACCGCGTCGCTTCGGTCCTGCGCCAGCGCGGTCGCAAAGTCGTGACGACGAAAGAACCGGGCGGAACCGAGATCGCCGATCGCATTCGCGCGATCTTGCTCGATTCGAAGAACGTGATCGATCCCATCGCAGAAGTTCTCCTGTTCGCCGCCTCGCGACGGCAGCACACCGTCGAAGTGATTCGCCCGGCCAGCGAGCGCGGTGAAGTCGTGCTCTGCGACCGCTACACCGATTCGACTCTCGCCTATCAGGGATTCGGCCGCCGGCTCAATCTCGATCAACTGCGCACGCTCAATCGCTGGGCCACGGGCGATCTCGATCCCGACCTCGCGCTCATCTTCGATCTCCCCGAAGAAGTCGGACTCTCGCGCGCCGTTCGGCGCAACACCTCCGCGGTCGATGATGAAGGACGCTTCGAAGCGGAGGACCTCCGCTTTCATCGCCGGGTGCGCGAGGGCTATCTTTCGCTGGCAACCGCAGAGCCGCGTCGCTACGCCGTCGTCGACGCGAACGGCACGATCGATGAAGTGTTCGAATGCACGATGAAAGCCTTGCGAGAGCGCCTTCCGGAGCTCCTCGCATGAAATCGGCCGCCGATCTCCTCCTCGAGACCGCGCGCCGCGGTGAGCTGCACTATTCGATCATCCTGCATGGTCCCGCGCACGAGGAGCTGCAATCTCTGGCGATGCACGCGGCGAAGGCGCTGAACTGCCTCAACAGAACAACAGGCGACGACTGCACGGCGTGCCAGCGCATCGAACGCCATATTCATCCTGACGTTCACTTTGTCGAAGTCGCCGGCGATCGAAAGCAGATCAGCGTCGATCAGATCCGCGACATCCTGAGCAACGCCGCGATGCGGCCGTACGAAGGACGCACGAAGGTCTTCATCATCGATCCAGCGAGTGCACTCACCGGCAGCGGATCGAACGCGTTACTCAAGACGCTCGAGGAGCCGGCGCGCGACACGATCTTCATTCTTCTTACGCGGTCGCCGGATCTGCTTCTGCCGACGATCCGTTCACGATCGCAGGCGATCTACGTCGGCGGCGAGGAACCGCGCGATGAGGATCTCGCGGCATTCCTGCGCGATGCTCTGAGGCAATTCGCCACACGACGCGACGCCGCTGCGCTTCTCAGCGCGGCTGCGGCCGTCTCGCAGCACGATGACTTGAATGATGCCATCGCACTCCTCGGCGCAATTCTGTGTGATGCAGCGGCAGGCCGGATTCCGAAGATCAGCGACGCCGTCGGGCGCGATCGGCTGCTCGCTGCTGCCGACGGCGCGATGGCCGCGCTGCGCAATCTCGTCGTGAATGCAGATCCGAGACTCATCGTCGAGCAGGCGCTCGCGGAATTGGTCGAGTGACATCGACACAAGAAAAACCCCGCCTTGCGGGCGGGGTTTGTAGGATTTACTGGATGGACGTGGCGTGACAGCTCAGGGGCGAGTCTGTACTTCGGTAAGGTTCAAAGAAGAATTCAAGAGGAAGTGAATCAATGGCAGGCTGGTAAAACAGAAAGCAGATCGCGCCTGCCCATCCAGTAATTCGAACTTCATCGTGTCGCGCATTATCGCACAGATTGTGAAAAATTTCTCAATGTAACAGCAATGTGACAAGCCCTTGTTTCCCTGATAGATACCTACTTGTCCTGGAAACGAACCCAGTCTAATACAGAACGATCGTTCGGTCTAGCTTCTTTTCGGAAACTCTATCGGCGGGTGGAAAGCGACGGCATCGGCGTGAGCGACCGCGCCAGTGAAACGTGCCCGCCGAGGGTCTCGGCAGGCGCTCCGTTGAGCAGGATTCGCACGCGTTTCGCCTCGGCGAAGTTCGCGACAAGCGTCTGAACGAGCGAGTAGATCGCCATCAGCTCCTGATGACTTCCCGTCGCCCACCCGTCGGTCAGCGTCGGGCCTCCGAGATCGACGAGCACGGTGCCATCCGAAAGCAGATACGCCGCGCGAACGATCGCGTCCGCAGGAAAAAGCCGGGGAAGAGCCGCGTTCGCTGATCCCTTCAAGAGCTCGCGCACGACGACCGGCACCGCTGCCGCGGGATTTTCGGGGAGCGCGACGTCGCGATGCTCCGGCACGAGCAGCATGTCGGGCGATTCGAAATAGAGATCGACCGAGCGCACAGTGACTTTGTTCTCCACATTGAGATTGGACGTGAGCGGCTTCTTCTCTCTGCATGCTCCGAACACGACGAGCAGCAGCAGTGCGACGGCGAAGCAACGCCCTGGTGTGGTGTGACGGACACACCACACTACGTCCTGCCCTTTTGTGGCGAGGGAGCTTGCTTGTTGACGCCGAGGACGGGCGTCTGGATGAGACCGATGCGCGTCTCGTAATCGATCTTGTACCGCTGCACCGCGCGCACGAGCGCGCCGACCATCGTGTTCTGAAAGTCGTCCGACTTCAGCTTTGCTTCTTCTTCCGGATTGGTGATGAATCCGACTTCGACGAGAGCCGCCGGCATCGTTGCGCCGACCAGAACCTTGAACGGTGCCTGTTTCACGCCGCGATTCTGAACGGCGGTGACCGCGTTCATCTCTTCCTGAATGTCCTGGGCGAAGCGGCTCGACTCCTGGAGATACTCCTGCTGCGCGAGATCCCACAAGATCAATTTCAGGTCGGTCGAGGGATTCGTCTTCGCCGCCGTCGCGGAAGCGTTCTCCGTCTCCGCCGCTTTGCGCGCAAGCTCGTCCGATGCCTCGAGTGAAAGGAAATACGTCTCGCTCCCTTTCGCACCCTTCACGACGGCAGCGTTCATGTGCACGGAGAGAAAGAGATCAGCTTTGTACTGATTCGCGATCGCCGTTCGCTGATCGAGCGACACGAGACTGTCATCGTCGCGTGTGAGCACGACTCGTGCGTTGATCTTCGCCTGCAACGCCGCGGAGAGTTTGCGAGCCACGGCGAGCGTGATGTCCTTCTCCATCAGACCGCCGGGACCGATGGCACCGACCTCTTTGCCACCATGGCCGGGATCGATCACGATCGTGTGAATGCCGGCAGGCTCGGCCGGTTTGCTCCCCGGCACAGAGGGCTGCGGTGCGCCGGGCGCCGGCGCCGCGACCTTGCGGAGATCGAGGACGATGCGGAAAGGATTCTCGAGCTTGTACGAGTCGCCGGCGACATCGGGTGACGTCAATTGAATGCGCAGATCGCTGCCGGAAAACGAAGCATGCGCAACGTATGGATCGTCATAAGCCTGCTCGGCGAACGGCGCCTGCAGCGGTGCCTTGAAGTGAATCGCGTACGCGCTCGGCTCTTTGACGATCGAGTAATCGGAAGGAGCGGAGAGCGTCAGGACGATCTTCGAGATGCCCTGGACGTTGGTCACCGTCATCTGCACGTTGACGATCGACTGCAGTCGCGGCCGGACGTTGAGGACTCGCGCCGCCATGTCCCACGACGCCTCCATCTCCGCGGCTTTACCGAGGAAGCCCTGGAAGAATTGCCATGGAACGTAGGGCGCTCCGCCGATGACGATCGGCGCGACCGGCATCTCGATGAGATCGTCTCGCACGACACCGAAGCGGCTATCGGGGCCAAACGCCGCGATCGTGTTGTTGAGCGTGATCTTGAATCCGACGCTGTCAGGCTGGATCGTGCCGCCCAGCGCGGCGACGACTTCATTCGCGGAGACGTAAGTCTGCCCACCCTGCTGAACGAAGGTGATCGGCTTGTCGCCGGACGGCGTCCTGAGGGTCGCCTGATTGGCTCCTTGCGCGAGAACGATTGAGGCAAGAGCGAGGAGAACGACCGATCCGATGAGGAGGAGACGTTTCATTTCCTACCGCGAATTATCGCACGCGGAATCGCATGATAGGCTCGCGCGCGTGACGCGATTCGCCGTCTGTGTCGTCCTTGTTGCGCTCGCTGCGTGCGGTGGTAACAATCGCAATCAGACTCCGCTCAGCAAAGAGCCGGTGAGCGTCCGAGGTTGGATCGAGGACGTGGAAGGAGCGGTGCATTCGAGGACTCCCGAGATGGAGACGGCGCGCCGCACGGAGCTCTTTCAGGCCACATCCGTCTGGATCGAAAACGCGCCTTATGCGTCCGGCGGCGTAGCCGAGAATGGGTCGTTCATCTTTCTCGATGTGCCGCCCGGCAACACGACGATCGGATTCAACGCGCCGGGAGCGGAGCAGGCGCAACTCGTCATGCGAAGCATCCCCGGCAATGCGGACGTCTTCGTGCCCGGACTCATTCTGAAAAAGAACGGTGCGGCGGTGGTGAGACCGCGAGACCTGAAAGTGCGCGTGCCGGCTCAAGTCAGCAAAGCGACGCCGTCGGGACGAATGGCAATCATCGCGGGTCTTCACGTGCCGATCGTCAACACACCGCTGGCGGAGTTCGTCGACCGGCACGATTACCCACGGCCGCCCGGGTTCAGGGCGGTGGCAACCTACAAGTGACGCGTTACGACGTCACGATCTCCGCAAATTTTTTCAGATCGATGTTCCCGCCCGAAACCACGGCAACGATCG
>DASYUK010000307.1:0-6280 GCA_036001325.1 Thermoanaerobaculia bacterium | reverse complement strand
TCACAAAGGATCGACAAAGCGTCCTACGACTTGAGTCAGGGATCGACGCTATCGCGTTGATGTACGCTATCGGAGCAAATAGCAGAAAGAGTGTTACCCATGTTCCCGGTCTAAAGTGTCACCCATCTTCCCGGTCGTTCGAATACGCGAGAACCTGGGCGGGGCCGCCGAAGGGCGCCTTCGAGTAAACGACCCACTCTTTGCTCGAGGCGCGCGCGAGCAGAAGATCGAGCGCGACCGAGTCGGCGAGAACTGCAGCAGGCAGGATCAATCTCCCGGTCGACCAGGCTTGGCGTAGCGCGGAGCAGAGTACGGATCGGAAATGGCGCGAAAGAACCTTCACCGGCAGAAAGAAGGACGGCTTGCGCACGCCGATCCAACGCCTTCCGTCGCGGGAGAAGCCTCCTCCGGGAATGACGCAGTGAATGTGGGGATGCAGCACCAGGGTCTGGCCCCAGGTGTGGAGCACGCAGAGTGTGCCGATCTGCACGTGTAGCTTGGTTCGCGCGATGTCGTTGAGCGTCTGGCCGACGGCGCGGAAGAGCAGATCGTAAAAGACACCCGGAGCATACACGGCCAGAACGTTCAGCTCCTCGGGCACGGTGAAGACCACGTGGAAGTACGGTACCGGGAGAAGCTCGGCTGAGCGTGCCTCGAGCCATTGCGCTCGGGCCGCAGACTGACAGCGCGGACAAGCGCGATTGCGGCAGGAGTGCCACTGGATATGCTCGTGCCCACAGCGGTCACATTGCTGGAGTTGGCCGCCCAGGGCCGGGGTCCGGCAGGCGCCGATCGCGCGCATGGCCTTCCGCTGCGCCGCGTTGGTGCGATGAGTCCGAAGATACTTCTCACCGCAGCTACGCACGATCGCGCCGAGATCGCTCTCGGCAGCCACGGCTCAGCGCTGCGCGGGAGGGACCAGCAGGGCGGCGATCAGATCCAAAGGGCTCACGACCTTCCCCATCGTCTGCGGCGAGACGTGGGTGTAGGTCTCAGTGGTATGGACGTTGGAGTGTCCCAGGAGCACCTGAACCACGCGCGTGCTCGTTCCTTTCTCGATCAGATGCGTGGCATAGCAGTGACGAAGCGTTCGAGCGGTGACTGTTTTCGGCAGTCCGGCCCGTGCCGCTGCACGCGCGATGTACTTCTGCGCGGTGGCCGGATCCATTGGGCGCGATCGATCGCGGACAGCAGGGAAAAGAAGGTCAATCAACCGCTCTCGACGCCAGTGCTCCCGCAGAAGCTCGAGAAGAATCGGCGAGAGCGGAACATAGCGGTCCTTCTTGCCCTTGCCCTGCCAGATCCGAATGAGCATGCGCGAGGAGTCGATGTCGCGGGCGCGCAGAGCGAGCGCTTCACTGATGCGCAGGCCGGCCGAGTAGATCGTCGTCAGCAGGACCCGATAACGCGGGATCTCAATGGAGGCCAGAAAGCGCGCCGTCTCTTCGGGCGAGAGCACAACCGGTAGTCGCCGTTCCCTTCGGGCATATGCGATGCGCTGAACCTCGTCGAACCGGCCCAGGACCTGGCCGTAGAGAAACCGCAGCGCACAGACGACCTGATTGAACGCCGTCGCCGAGATGTGCTTGTGCTCCCGTAGCCAGATCTGATACTCGGTGATCTGTGCTGCGCCGAGTTGATCGGGAGACCGGCCGAAGTGCCGCGCGAAATGCGCGACGGCCGCGATGTAGGTCTCTTCGGTTCGGGGTGAGTAGTTTCGAGTGCGGAGAATGCTCCGCATCCGTTCGCGCAACGGGGTGGTGACCATGACGAATCTCCTTTCGCGTTGAAGTTGGTTGCTCCAACACGATCGGTTCGTCACCAGTCACTTGCTTGTCTGCGAGATCTTTCCCCCTCGGCGCAGCGCGCCGCCGTCAGGCGGCTTAGTCCAACTCATCGCTCAGTTGCATTGGGCTGCAGCAGCATAGTCATCTGCTGGGCAGCGTATCGCATCGTGGCACGGCGCGCGGCGGCAGTGCAAGCGCCCTGCGACGCGAGGGTTACGCAGGCGCGGTGCCGAATCGATGGGCGTGATGAGCTGCGCGGTTCGCAGCGTATTGGTCGGGGGAAGGGCTGCCACAATCGCAGCGTATCAACCGGTCGCCGTGGCGTCATGCGGGACTCCCCTGCATCGCGTCGAGCGGACTCCGTACGCCGCGACCTCCGACGCGCTGGAGCACGTGAGTGTAGATCATTGTCGTCTTCACGTCCGCGTGGCCGAGGAGCTCCTGGATCGTCCGGATGTCGTAGCCATCTTCCAGAAGGTGCGTGGCGAACGAGTGCCTCAGGGTGCGACAGCCCGCGTGCTTGTGGAGACCCACCTCCCGCACCGCCTCCTTCACCGCCCGCTGTACGGCTGACTCATCGAGATGATGCCGCCGCTCGATCCCGCTCCGAGGATCGACGGCCACCCTTGAAGCGGGGAAGAGATACTGCCAGCCGAACTCGCATGCGGCATTCGCGTACTTTCGCTCCAGCGCGTCGGGCAGCCAGACCTCACCCCGGCCGGCGGCGAGATCCTTGCGGTGAATTCGACGCACCCACTCGATCTGAGCATGCAACGGCTGCTGGAGACTGTCGGGAAGCATGGTGCGGCGATCCTTCGCTCCCTTTCCCTCGCGAACAACGAGGAGCCGCGCCGCGAAGTCGACGTCCTTGATCCGCAATCGCAGCGCCTCGAGAAGGCGCAGACCTCCTCCGTAAAGAATTGCGGCCACCAGTCGGGGCGTGCCCTTCATCGCCGCAAGCAGTGACCGCACTTCTTCTCGCGCCAGAACGACGGGAAGCTTCCTTGACCGCCGTGCCCGAACGATGTCATCGATCCACGGCAGCGGATCGTCGAGAACATGCCGGTAGAGAAACACCAGCGCACTGAGTGCCTGCGCTTGCGTTGATGCGCTGACCTTGCCCTCGACAGCCAGATGCGAGAGAAACGCGTTGACCTCGTCAGCTCCCATGGCGGCCGGGTGACGCTTTCAATGAAAGAGAATGAAACGCTTCGTCCAGCCGAGGTACGCCTCCTCGGTGCGGCGGCTGTAGTGGCGCGTCCGCACGGCAGCGCGAACCCGATCGAGAAGACGCGGTGGCTCGGGCATCGTCCGAGGCTCCCTCGGACCGGGGCGGCTGTCAAGTTGCGCTACGAGGGGTAGACGGACGGCATCTTCGTGAAGAGCACGACGATCGCAGTCATCGGGATGAGAAAGCGCGCGGATAGAAGGGAGCGATTCGGGACGAAGGGTTCACAGCTCGGTCACATCACTATCTCGCCTTGCACGCGCGGCTCGCGCTCGACGAACGAGTGGATCGTGTCGACATTCTGGAATCCGCGCGGGAGCTTGAGGCCGCGTTGCGCGCGCTTGCCGATGTAGTTCGCGAGATCGTCGCCTTTCAGATTCGTGAAGCGCTTCCCCGCATGGACGACGAGCGTGCCGTCTTCGGAGATCACCGCTGTCGCCACGACTTTCTCCGGCGCGATGGGTGTGCGATGGATCTTGATCGTCTGCACGCCCTTCCCTCTCGCGAGTTGCGGGAGGTCGGCCGATGGGAAGAGGAGAAGCTTTCCTTCCGAAGTGGCCGCGGCGATGAAATCAGATGGCGACATCACGCGGTGCGGGCGAAGCAGCGACGCCTTCTCATTCACATTGACGATCGCTTTCCCCGCCTTGCGATCTGTGATCAGCTCTTCAAAGCGGACGATGAATCCATAGCCGTCGTCCGTGGTCATCAGCCACAGATCCTCCGGCTCTCCCATCATCACACCGACGAAACTCGCGCCTGCGGGCGGCTGCAGCGATGAGCTGAGCGGCTCGCCGTGGCCTTTCGCCGACGGCAACTCATGCGCCGGACGCGAGTACGTGCGACCGGTGGAGTCGATGAAGATCGCAAGCTGATTGCTGCGGCCCTTCGCGGCGTGCAGGAATGAGTCGCCTTCCTTGTACTGCAATCCGTTCGGATCGATGTCATAGCCCTTCGCGGAGCGGATCCAGCCTTTGGCGGAGAGAACCACCGTCACCGGTTCTGACGGAATCAGCGCCGCCGCGTCCATCGCTTTCGCCGCCTCGCGCTCGATGATCGGCGAGCGCCGTTGGTCCCCGAAGTCCTCGCCGTCGCGAATCAGCTCTTCGCGTACCTGCTTCCGCAGCAGCTTTTTCGATCCGAGGATCTTTTCGAGGTTCGTGCGCTCTTCGGAGAGGCGGGATTGCTCGCCGCGGATTTCCATCTCCTCGAGCCGATTCAAATACCTCAGCTTCAGCTCCAGGATCGCTTCGGCCTGCGGGTCGGAGAGCTTGAAGCGCTTCATCAGCACCGGCTTCGGCTCATTTTCGCGGCGGATGATCTTGATCACCTCGTCGATGTTGAGATACGCGATGAGATAGCCGTCGAGGATGTGCAGCCGCGAGTTGACCTGATCGTAGCGATACTGCAGGCGGCGCCGCACCGTGTCGATCCGGAACTCGAGCCACTCCAGCAGCAGCTCCTTGATCGAGTACAGACGCGGGCGGCCATCGAGACCGATCATGTTCATGTTTACGCGATAGGTGCGCTCGAGATCGGTCGTGGCGAAGAGATGCGTCATCAGCTCGTCGGCATCGACGCGACTGGATCGCGGCACGATGACGATGCGCGTCGGGTTCTCGTGATCGGACTCGTCGCGGATGTCATCGACCATCGGCAGCTTCTTTGCCTGCATCTGCTGCGCGATCTGCTGCATGACTTTGCTGCCGGAGACCTGAAAGGGCAGCGCGGTGATGACGATGTCTCCCTCCTCACGCTCCCACTTCCCGCGCTGGCGGATCGAGCCGTTGCCGCTCTTGTACATCTCGCGGATCTCCGAGAGCGGCGTGATGATCTCCGCCTCGGTCGGAAAATCGGGGCCTTTGATGTGTTTCGTGATCTGAGCGATGTTGAGCGTCGGATCATCGAGCAGCTCGACGCAGGCGCTGACGATCTCGCGCAGGTTGTGCGAGGGGATGTCCGTGGCCATGCCCACGGCGATGCCCGAGGCGCCGTTGAGCAGCACGTGCGGCAATCGCGACGGCAGAAGCTTCGGCTCGCGCAGCGTGCCATCGAAGTTCTGTCCCCACTCCGTCGTCCCCTGCTCGAGCTCGCTCAGGAGCGTCTGCGCGAATCGCGTCAGCCGCGCCTCGGTGTACCGCATCGCTGCAAACGACTTCGGATCATCCGGCGAGCCCCAGTTCCCCTGCCCTTCCACGAGCGGATAGCGCATCGAGAACGGCTGCGCCATCAGCACCATCGCCTCGTAGCACGCAGTGTCGCCGTGCGGATGGAACTTGCCGATGACGTCGCCCACCGTGCGCGCGGACTTCTTGAACTTCGCGTTGTTCGAGAGGCCGAGCTCCGACATCGCGTAAATGATGCGGCGTTGCACCGGTTTCAGCCCGTCGGCGATGTGCGGCAGCGCGCGATCGAGGATGACGTACATCGAGTAGTCGAGGTACGCCTTGCGCGTGAAGAGCGAGACCGGCTGCTGCTCGACTTCGGGGATAGTGGGGGGTGGAGGGATAAGGGATGCCTGCGTGCTACGGGTTTTTTTTGTCGCCACGACACGAAGGGTAACGCAATTGAAGGCGGCTACTGCTGCGCCTTCACGTACGTCGGTGCCGTCGTCGACTGATCGATGACCGAGCCGTAGGCGGTGACGCGGCCATCGCCGTCGACGACCTTCAGACTGACCCGAGCGTTATAGACGTTGCCCAGGCCGAACTCGGCGAGACCGAACTGACGGAACTCGTTGGCTGCGAGCGGCACCTGGATGATCGGTGTCACCTTCGAGTCGGGCAGAGTGACCGAGATCTCCACGGTCGACGGCTTGCCGCTCATCTCCGCCAGGCCGACATTCGTTCGATATCGCGTCGAGTCCTCGACCTGCAGGATGTTCAGGGCGCGTCCGGCGCGAACGATTCCGTCGGTGAGCGTCGCGGCCTCGATGAACTGGCCGAGTGTTCCGCTCGCGGTCTGATTGAACGTGCGCGCGGTGATGACGAGCTGCGAGTCTGTCGGCGTGTCGGCATGCACGGCGCCGGCGACGTTCTGCGCCGAGAAGACCGACTGCAGAATGCTGTCGAGCACTTTCACTTCGTTCGGATTCACCGTCATCGTCGCCGTACGCGGCGCAGCCGCGTTGTTGGCCTGATAGAACGTCAGGTTCACGGTCTGCGCGACGCTGCCGCTGTTGAAGATGCGCATGTCGGTCTGCCAGTTCGCGGCGGCGTTCTTGAGATCGGCCGCTCCCGGTACGACATAGGTCCGCTCCACGGCG
>DASYUK010000306.1:0-5259 GCA_036001325.1 Thermoanaerobaculia bacterium | reverse complement strand
CACGGCGTCACTCTCGGCTTGACGAAGCGTCCCTCGCAACACGTTCAATTCCAGGTCTACTACACGTACTCGAAGGACAAGTCGGACGACGACAACGAGCGCGATCCCTTCACGTTCCGCTATGCGAAGGTCACTGATCTCGAGGCTGAATACGGTTACTCCGATCGCGACCAGCGCCATCGCGTCAATAGCTGGATGCTGTGGAACGCGCCGTACGGTCTCGATCTGAACGTTCGTTACTCGTATCGTTCCGCGCAGCCGAAGTCGATCACTCGGACGGGAGCCGATGCGAACACGCCGCAGGACCGTATCAACCCCGACGGCTCAGTGACGCGGCGCAATCTCGGACGGAAAGACAATCAGTTCTCGGGACTCGATTTTCGTCTGTCGAAAGACTTCACGTTCGGCACTTACACGATTCAGCCGGCTCTCGATGTGTTCAACGTGATGAACAGCAAGAACCTGCGTCGCCCCGAGGTGACGAACCTCGTCTTCAATTTCGACGGCACGGTGCAGAGCGGAGTGGGCGATCCTCGCCAGATGCAGGTGGGAGTGCGTATCCTTTATTGATGCAGCAATGGAGCGTGCGTGCCGTCCTGTTCGACTGGGACGGCACGCTCGCCGATACCTGCGAGTCGAGTTACCGCGCCTACGCGCGGTTGTTTGCAGACCTGGGCATTCCGTTCAACCGCGAGGTCTTTGCTCAGACGTACTCCCCGAACTGGCACCACACGTATCGTTGCGTCGGCCTTCCGGAAGAGCGCTGGACTGAAGCGGATGCGAGGTGGATCGACCACTTTGCCAAAGAGACCACAGCGCTGGTCAAGGGGGCACGCGAGGCGCTGGAGGCGCTGGCGAAGCGCGACGTGATCCGCGGCATCGTGACGAGCGGAACGCGCCGCCGCATTCTCGGCGAGCTCAAAAACCTCGGCGTCGATCATCACTTCGCGCACGTCGTCTGCGGCGACGATGGTCATCGCCGCAAACCCGATCCGGAAGCGCTGTCGAAATGTCTCGAGCACCTCGGTGTCGCGGCGGAAGAGTCTGCGTATATCGGCGACAGCGCCGAGGACGTGATGATGGCGCGCGGCGCGGGCGTATTCTCGATCGGTGTGCGCGGTACCTATCCGAATCATGATGGTCTGGTCGCCGCGTCTCCCGATTTCATGGCGGACTCGCTCGCGCACGCGATTGATCATCTGGTGCGATGACCGACGTCGCCGTCGTCACCGGCGCAAGCAGCGGACTCGGATTCGAGATCGCCGCGCTTCTGCGTGCACGCGACTTTTCCGTCGTCGGTGTGGCGCGTCGCGGTCCTGACATCAAGGGTGATGCGTCGCGGCGCGAGACCGCGCTCGCCGCGCTCGATGAAGCGCGACGACGCGGCGCGATCAAGCTGCTCGTCAACTGCGCGGGCATCGGAGTGTTTCATCCCGCCGGCACGTACACGGATGACGAGATCGAGCAGGTCCTCTCGTCGAATCTCGTCGCGATGATCGTATTCTGCGAGGTGTTTGTTCCAGTTCTTCGCGACGGAACGATCGTCAACGTCATGTCGACCGCCGCGCTCGTCGGAAAACCAGGCGAGACGGTTTACTGCGCCGCTAAGTGGGGCGCGCGCGGCTACACGGAGGCGCTGCGCGCCGAAGTCAAAGGGACGCGCATTCTCGCGGTCTACCCGGGCGGTATGCGCAGTCCATTCTGGCGCGGCGATCCCAAAGCAGAGGCGTTCATGGATCCAAAAGAGATCGCCGCGAAGATCGTCGATGCGATCTTGCGGTCGCAGGACACCGAACTCGTCATCAGGCGTTCTTAGCGAGCGCCATCGACGAGAAACAGATTCGTCAGTCTGCGCGTGAAGCCGTAGGTAATCGTGTTGCCGTCGGGAGTGATTCGGGATCTGCCTCGACCTTCGAGGCCGGCAACCTCCACAGGCCTGATATCGGTCCAATGCTCTGCGCGGCCCGTCGATACCTCGACGCGCTCGATCGACATGACCCAATTCGTCGTCGTCGAGGTGTAGAGGAACCTCGGGTCGGTGCTCCAGCCGATGAAGCGCGCGGTCGGGTTGAGCCGCGGGATCTCGAACGGCGGCTGCAGGCCATCGGCAGCGTAAATCGTCAGGCGTCTCGTGGCGCTCGTGGCAGCAATGAGGCGGCCATCCGGCGAAACCCAGTTGCCCCAACTGATGCGGACCCCGTCTGGCGAGATGGGTCGAGGAGCACCGCCGGCGAGACTCTGTACGTACAGACGAGAGCCGTGACCTTTCTCGACGCCGTTGAATGCGACGCGACCGCCATCGGGAAACCATGATGCCCACTCGTGGTGCAAACCGGGCGTGACGAGCTGTCTGGGTTCTCCCGCGCCGGTCGGGACGATCACGAGTGGAGCGGGATTCAAATGCGGATTGAACGAGATCGCCCATCGTCCGTCGCGAGAGAGCGAACTGGCCACGCCGTCGCCAAGTCGAATGGCCGGCGAGCCATCGACGTGGCGAACATAGACGCTGTAGCTCGTGCCGCCCCCGGCGGCGCTCTCGTCGAAGAGGATGGTCTGGCCGTCGTTCGACAGGTCACGCACCACCGAGTAGTCGAGCCACGATAGATCGCGCACGCGAGCTCCGTCGCGTGATGTCAGGTTCATGACGCTATTGGCGCGTTCGTCGGTCATGAGAAGCTGACCGGCCGGCGAAACGTCGAGCAGAGTCAGGCTGCTGGGCGCCTCTGCGACGAGACGAGTTTGTCCGCGCTGATTCACTCGGTACAGAGCGCGCACGCCACTCGACCCCGCCGTGAACAGCACCTCCGGCCCTCGCCACGCCAGCCCGCTCGCCGTAACCCAGCCGGTCGAGAGAACACGAACGTCCCGTTGCAGATCGACCACGGTGACGCTGCCGCCGTCGTCCGGTCGTACCGGGTGATGAATGAACGCGATCGATTTCCCATCCGATGAAATGCGAGCATGCGTGATCCAACCGGAAGTCGAGAAGAGGACATTGCCGATCGGATATTCGATGCGCGACCGTCCGCCGACGTCCCGAACGATGGCGAATCTCGAGCCGTCCGGCGACCAGTCGGCTTCATTGACTCCTTCGAGAATCTCGCGCGGGGTGCCGCCGGCCAGAGGAACGCGCGCAAGAGTGCCGACGCGCGACCAGAAAACATCCGGCGTCGGTCGCAGCAGCACGAGCACTTCACCGGTTGAAGAGATCGCGGAGACGTCTGCGTCGCGTAGCTCGAGCGCTCTCGATTCGGGACTGCCCGATCGGCCGGTGAAGATCTCGACCGGCCGTCCTTCCCATGACGCCCCGTAAACGATGGTGTTGCCGTCAGGGCTGAAGCGAGCGCACTTGATGGTGCCGTTCCGAAACGTGAGCCGGTGATAGCGCAGGATCGGCGCGCCCGCACGTTGCAGGACCGCGCGCGTGATCACGGCTGCCGCAAACGCCACGACGACCACGACGGCGATCGCTCTCCACGGCACACGTCGTGTCGGAGTGACCGGCACGGCCACACTGCCCGAGGGCGAAAGAACGGCCTCCAATGCAAACGCGACGTCGCGCGCAGATTGAAAACGCCGCTCGCGATTTTTTTCCAGACAGTGGCGGACGATTCTCTCCACCGCGGGAGGAATGGTCTCGTCCGATCTGGTCAGCGGTGGCGGATCCGAAGTTAGGATGGCGGCGAGCACATCACTGCTCGTCTGCCCTTCGAATGCCCGCCGGCCGGACAACATCTCATAGAGCACCGCGCCGAAGCTGAAGACGTCTGCGCGATGATCGACCGGCTGACCTCGCGCCTGCTCCGGCGCCATGTAGCCCGCCGTCCCCATGACCATACCGGGAGCGGTCACGTCGACCGCTGTCATCACACGCGAGTCGTGCGCTGTCGTCATGAGTTTCGCCAGACCGAAGTCGACGATCTTGACCATCCCGTCTTCGGTGACGAGGATGTTCTCCGGCTTCAGATCACGATGGATGATGCCGTGCTCGTGTGCTGCAGCCAATCCGCCCGCGATCTGCATCGCGTAATCGATGGCCGTGCGCACTTTCATCGGCTTTCCAGCGAGAAGGTCTCGCAACGTCTGTCCCGGAACGAGCTCCGAAACGACGAAGGTGATTCCATCGACCGTCCCGACGTCGTAGACGGCGGCAACATTCGGATGATTGACCTGGGCCGTCGCGAGTGCCTCCTGCTCGAAACGGCTCAGCAGAGATGCATCGCGTGCAAACGCAGGTGCGATCGTCTTGAGCGCGACGTCGCGATGGAGGCGCGTGTCGCGCGCCCGGTAGACCTCGCCCATCCCTCCTCGGCCGAGCAATGACACGATCTCGTACGGGCCGAGACGCTGTCCCGGCTTCAGCGGCGGACGATCGAACACGATGTCGGGCGTGCCTCAGATTGTATGCGGAAGAAGCCGCTTTTTTCGTGCGTTACACTCACTTCCGGACATGAAGTATCTCGAGAAGACATTCGATATTGGCGCTGTGCGCATCGATCCGCCGCTCGCCCTCGCGCCGATGGCCGAGGTGACGGACACGTACTACCGATCGCTGATCAAGGAGCTCGGTGGCGTGGGGCTCGTCGTGTCGGAGTTCATCTCTTCGGAAGGACTGACCCGCCAGAACGATCGCACTCATCAGATGCTCGCCTTCAGCGAATCGGAGCGGCCGGTGGCGATCCAGATCTACGGCGGCGATCCCGATCGCATGGATGAAGCGGCGGCGATCGTCGAGGCCGAAGGGGTCGACATCGTCGACATCAACATGGGCTGCCCGGTGAAGAAGATCGTCAACAGCGGCGCCGGCTCCGGGATGCTCAAGGATTTCGACAAGGCCGCCCGCACCGTGGAGAAGATCTGCAAGCGCGTGAAGATCCCGGTGACGGTGAAGGTGCGCAAGGGGTGGGAGACGGACAACGTCCTCCCGCTGCTCAAGCGATTCGAAGAGATCGGCGTCGCTTCGATCGCCATTCACGGCCGCACGCGCAATGAGGCGTATACCGGCGCGAGCGACTGGGAGTACATCAAGTACGTCAAAGAGAATCTGCGCATTCCCGTGTTTGGCAATGGCGACGTGAAGTCGCCGGCGGACGCGATCCGCATGTTCGAAGAGAGCGGTGTCGACGGCGTGATGATCGGCCGCGCCGCCTTGCACAATCCATTCATCTTCCGCGACATTCACGCGTACGTGTGTAGCGGCGCGCTTCAGCGCGCCGACGACGAAGTCGAGCACCGCATCGATGTCATGCAGCGCTATCT
>DASYUK010000305.1:0-10583 GCA_036001325.1 Thermoanaerobaculia bacterium | reverse complement strand
TGCTTCAATCCGGTGTCGTCAGTAGAAAAAAGCCGGCACAGGAATGCGCCGAGGTGCCTGCTGACATCGATGAGCAGCGCGGATTCCTGCGGTGGTGTCAGTCCGCCGCTGTCGCGATACGCTCGAAAACGGGAGAACAGCTCCGCGTCACGCCCTTCTACGAAGCGATCGAATGCGGCGGCGAGATCGCTCAGGCGACCGTAGTCGCCGAGGTCGGACCAGACGAAGTCTTCAATCCCGAGCTGCATTCGCAGAGAAGAACCTTTCCGTGGCGGTGCGGTAGTCCCAGGCCGTCCAGATCAGCGTCGCAATGGCGATTGCGAACACGATCCATGCCTGCATCTCCAAGTCTGCCCGATGATTCTGCGCCATCGCCGCGGCACTCTCCAGAAGCGAAATCGTGAACGCTGTCAGCGGCCAGGCCAGCGGGTTGCCGTCGAGCACGAAACGGGCGATCACCCAGGCCACGCCAGCCAGCGCGACGCTGGTGAGGATGGTCATCGGCAACTCCTGCGTCCTTGCGCTCGAGTCAATCGTGATGCAGAAGATGATCGCCATCGTCACGAGCGGCGCCGCCCAGCGGTTCTTCCACATCGAGATCGCATTGGCGAACAGAGCGGCGGCGCCGGCGAAGACGACCGCGCCGAAGATGGCTTCTGCGATCTCGATGACCGCCGGCACCGGCAAGAAGACGGAATCGGGGACGGTGATGTCGCCGACCGACGCGATCGATGGAAAGGCGTGGGCGATGAGGCGCAGCGCTTCGCGTCCGCATAGGAGAAGCGAGATCGTCGTGATCGCGGCGACGACGGCGTGCTGGCCGAATCGCCAACGCCCGTCGCGTGAAAGCAGCGCGGCCGCATGCGGGACCACGGCGAAAATCGCCGCCACGGCGACGAACAGCATGACGATCTGCAGCCCGGCCGTGCGGACGAGATCGGTCGTGGCGTTGAGCAGGAACGTGTCCCACGACGCCGCCGTGTTGTAGGTGAAGAGCCGAGTCTCCCTCGTGGCGATGGCGCGAGCGATCGGGATGATCGCGAGCACGAGCGTGAACCGCGCCGCTCGCCGCCACATCGCGCGGCTGTGACGCGTGGCCATGATGAAGCCGGTCACGACGAGTGCCAGCGCCGCGATCGCTCCCAGTACGCGGATCGCCAGCAGAACGATGTTGACGAACGTCTGCTGACGCGCCTGTCGATACACTGCATCCGGAACCTTCACCGTCGTCGCGAACTGCGTCACCTCGGCTCCCATGACGCGGACCGCAACGCGGCGCACAGCCTGGGCCACGAGAGGACGGCGTTCCTCGAAGTGAAAGAGCCAGTCGCGGCGATTCGGCTGTGGAAATGTCAGCGCCTCTTTCACATCGAATTCGGATGATGAAGCGCCGTAGATCGGGAACGCGCGCGTCGCGATCGCCAGCGCCGCGTCGCGCGAGAGGAGCGCACCCGGCGCGCGCTCGTCCGCATACTTGTGATAGCCGATCACGCGCGAGCGGCGTGGATCGACCTCGACGAAATATTCGGTCTTCCGCATCGGTGTGAAGAAGCGGACCATCCATGTCGCCGTGGGGATTTTCGTCCGCATGATCGCGACGAGATCCTGCACGCGCAACCCATGGCGGACCATGTACGTCGCGGCGATCTCGTCGAAGCCGCCGGGCGAGCCGCCTTCTTCGCGCGGCGAGTCGGCGTCCCACGAGCGGAATGCGCTGACCGGCAGCGCCGCCACTTTCGCCGGCAGCGGCTGTCGCAACGCGCGCAGATGCGCCGTGGCAATCGCCTTCGCCTGCTCGTCAGTGATCCGGTAATCGATGACGTCTTCCGGCGACGGTCGCCGTGTGACGATGAAGATGATCGCGAGCGCGGCGAGGATGACGCACGCGATGATCAGCCTTCGGTGCGGCCGGATCGGTTCCGGCAGCGGCGCCTCGATCTGCTCGAGCGCGGCTTGAGGCGGTGCCGAGACCGGCAACGTCTCATTGCTCAGATCATCGTCGGGGATGAAGCCTCGATTGCGAACATAGAGCGCGATCGAAGCAATCAGCGGAATGGCAAACACGAGGCTGGCCACGCCGCCGGACAACATGTAATACGCGTTGCCGGAGCGAAACAGCATCAGCGCGGTGTAGACGGCATCGACCGTGTAGTGCCAGATCAGCAGCGGAAGCAGTCCGAAGCTCTGCAGCAGAAATCCGAGAAGCACGCCGGCGGAGCCGACTTCGAGTCCGCGGATGTAGAAGGGCTGGTTCGGATACGTGGAATGGCCGAAGCCCCAGATATATCCTGCGAGAATGATTGCGAATAATCGAGAGCGAAAAATGCGCTCGAAAAATGGGATCGAGAATGCACGCGAGATGAACTCCTCCGACAGCGACGGAAAGAAGCCGGCGAAGAGCACCGCCACCCACGGAATCGACGTGTTGAGGATGTCGTCGTAGGGAATGTCCGCCGGCGCCCACGCTCCGAACTTTTCCGCGAGGACATAGAACATCGTCTGGTAGCCGATGAAGAACGCCACCAGCGTGTAGCCGAGGATCATGGAGTGGAAGACGCGTTTGGAAGCCAGCGCGCGCGGCGTCCAGATCCGCGGAATGGCCAGATGTTGCGGGAACCGCTCGCGGAACATCACCTCGCCGGCGCCGCAGACGACGATGAGCAGCATCGCCGTGCCGATGCTCTGCATCACCGTGAAGAAGACGAGCTGGCCGATGAACGCCGGGTACGACGTGGTCGTGTCGTATCGTGCGATCACGGACGGGAATGAATTCGCGTTGACGCCGATGGTCAGCACGAACGCAGCGGCGCCGATGCCGAGGAGAAAGCGGACGGGGAGATCACCGCGCCGCAGGCGCACGATGAAAACGGCCAGTGCGGCGAGCATCGTCGCGATCATGAAGATCAGATCGACGTTGCCGGCAGCATTGTTCTTCGAGCGCAGTTCGCGATACGAGCGCAGCCACTCTTCCGGCACCTTGAGGCGCTGGCCGTAGCTGCTGACCGAGTCGCCGTCGACGGTGATCGTGTGGCGATACTCCGCGCCGGCCGGATGAATCGAGCGCGAGGTCCACGTGAAGATGCGCTGCACGCGCGCGGGCAGTTTCCGCTCGCTCTGCGAGACGAGGTCGAGGTTCGTCGCGCCGACGCGCGTCAGGAATGTCTCAGCGATCGTCCGCGCGGTCGTGGCATCGACGGTCCGCATCGGTCGCGATTCGGGGATCTTCCGCGTCATCGAGACGATCTCGCCGGTCGGCGCGACATCGACGCTCCACTCTTCCTCCTGCAGCGGGCGGAACCAGCGGTGATGCCAGAACCAGAGCCGAACCTCGCGCTTCATCACGGCATTGGCGCGTTTCAGCCCGAGAGTGCGCTCGAGAAAGATGCGCGCGGCGTCGTCGGAGTCGAAGACGACGGTGTGCTTGAGGCCTCGCGTATCGACCAGCGGTTCGGCGATGCGCTTCGATGTGTCGCGGTCGTAGCGGAAGTCGATCGACGCTTCCGGAAATGCCGATGTGAACCAGATCGCAATGACGGCGGATGAAACCGCGGTCACGACGATGCAGACGGCGATGAAGACCCAGTCGCGGCGCGTCAGGGAGACGCGCGGTGCGGCTTCCATTCAGAAGACAGACTACAGCAAGATCGCTGGAGGACAGGCAATCCTGCCTGTCCTACTCTTCTTCGCCGCCTTCGACCCAACTTCGCCAGATCCAGCGATATCCATCAGGTGAAGAGGCGAGACCTGCTCGTACTGGATTCGCACAAATATACTCACACTTCTTTCGTACATTTTCGTGAGATCGCATGATCCGGTCGAATGACTCGTCCTGCCAGAGATGTCCGCGGACACCGTCCGCCTGATTGATCAATCGCGAGGAAACACCTTTCACCCGCCGCATGATCTGCGGCAGTCGCCACTGCTCGTAGGGCGTAAAGGCCATGTGGACGTGATCAGGCATGACACAGACGGCATTCAGAAAAAACGTCAGCCGATGATCGTGAACGCAACAGCTCAGCGCGATATCACGAGATTGGGAAGTCAATTCTCGGCGCAAAATCGTCGAGAACGTCACGAAGTATGTCGCACCCATTCGCTCGAGATGAGGTAGGTGACGGCGCGTTGCGAATGATTCTGTGTGTACTCGCACATGCCGATTTTCCCTCGGCGACCCTGAACATCTACGCGCGGTAGAAAAAGCAAAAGCGGACAGGCAGGATTGCCTGTCCTCCAAGGCGTTACAGCAGACCCGTGAGAATCAGATCCGCGACCTGTTCCGACTGATCGGCGAGCGCGTAATCCTTATCCGAAAGGATCCACGACGTGACCATCTCGTCGAGCACTCCGAACACCGCCTTCGCGACGAGCTGCGGATGCAGATTGCGGCGGAACACGCCTTCGCTCTGTCCATGTTCGACGATGCCGCGCAGGATGTTGAGGTAATCGGCCACCTCCTGCTGCGAGAAGAGGCTCATGAACTTCAGGCTGTGGCGCAGCTCGACCTGCGCGACGACGGCGAGCGCGCGATCGCGTCCGAGGGTTTCGAGGTGATGTCGAATCGCGACGCGGATCCGATCTTCCGGTCGCGAGATCGTCGCCAGATCGCGCTCGAGCGACTCCAGATAGCTCCGCGTGTGCTCGCGGAAGATCGTGATGAGCAGATCTTCCTTTCCATTGAAGTACAGATAGATCGTTCCGTCCGCGACGCCCGCGGCTTTGGCGATCTCGGAGACTTTGGCGTTGAAATAGCCGCTCTGCGCGAACACATCGACGGCGGCGCGCAGGATGCGCTCGCGCTTCGTCGTTCCGCTGAATGTCTCAGTCGCGGCAGGCATTACGCTGTGAATGAATCCTCATTCAGGTGGTTCATGTCAAGTGCAAGCAACCTATAATGAGCATCGTGAGCGACCGCTCCCAATGGCGCACGCGGAAAGGCTCGCTGCACGATCAGGCTCCAGATGATGTAAGCAATCTCTCTCCGAGTGAGCGCGTGGCGATGGTCTGGGAGCTTACTCGCACCGCCTGGGCCTTCAAAGATCCAGCATTCCGTGAATCGAGACTTCGTCGAGATATTGTCCGAGTTATCCGCCGCCGGCGCTGAGTTCCTCGTCGTCGGCGCTCACGCTCTCGCAGCGCATGGCCGGCCGCGCGCGACAGGAGATCTCGATATCTGGATCCGTCCGACACCGGAAAACGCTGCCAGAGTATGGCAAGCATTGTCGAGATTCGGCGCGCCGCTAAAGGATCTCTCCGTGGACGATCTGTCGACTCCAGGCGTCGTCTTTCAGATTGGTCTGGCTCCTTACCGCATCGACATTCTCACGGAGATTTCCGGTGTCTCGTTCGACGAAGCGTGGCCGCATCGGATCATCAACGAATTCGCCGGCCAGTCCTATGCGGTGATCGGGAAATTGGAATTGATCCGCAACAAGAGGGCCGCCGGTCGCGCGCAGGATCTCGTCGATGCAGACGCGTTGGAACGCCAATAGTCATGTCAAGTGCAAGATGCCGTCACGCACTGCCTTGGCGAATCCCGGCGGCCGTTCTTCCGACACCTCGGCGTTGATGATGCGCATGACATCCGCACGCGTGAGTTTCCTGCTCACGGGATAGATATGGATGTGCAGATGCGGTACGGCGATGCCGAGCTTGAGGAGGATCGCGCGATCGGTTCCCGTCGCATTGAGTAGGGCGCGCTCCGCCACTCTTTGCACGCGCGCGAATTGCTGCGCTTCTGAGTCGGTGAGGTCGGTGAAATTCTCGACGTGCCGCGCGATGACGAGCATTGCGTGTCCGCGCACCGCGGAATCGGGATGAAGCAGGAGCTTCCAGTCGCCGAAATCGACGATGATCTCTCCCGCTGCGCTAAGATTTTCGCCACACAACGAACAGGAGTCATTCATGCGTTTTGCGGTCGCCTCCCTTGCGATGATCGTCGCTTCCTCTCTTCTCGCTCAGCCCGCGATCGACAGCGGGCTCGGCGACCTTCACGTCAAGGTCAACACGAAGAACGCCGAGGCGCAGCGCTTTTTCGATCAGGGAATGCGCTACGTCTACGCGTTCAATCATGAGGCCGCAATCGCATCGTTCAAGCATGCAGCGGAGCTCGATCCCGATCTCGCCATCGCTTACTGGGGTGCTTCGCTCGCGCTCGGACCGAACATCAATCTCGACGTCGATCCCGAACGTGAGGCGCAAGCATACAAGCTCGAACAGACCGCGCTCGCGCACATCTCGCACGCTTCACCGAAAGAGCGCGACCTGATCAACGTCCTGGCGAAGCGCTATTCGAATGATCCGGCGGCCGATCTGAAAAAGTTGTCCGCCGACTACAGCGCGGGCATGCGCGAGCTGCATGCGAAGTATCCCGACGATCCCGACATCGCCACGCTGTACGCGGAGAGTCTGATGGATCTGCATCCGTGGAGGTTCTGGACCCATGAAGGGAAACCGACGGAAGGGACAGAGGAGATCATCAGCGTGCTGGAGTCGGTGCTGAAGAAACATCCGCACCACATGGGCGCGAACCATTACTACATCCACGCGGTTGAAGCATCGCCGCATCCGGGGCGCGCGCTCGCGTCGGCGAAACGCCTGACGACGCTCGCGCCGGCCGCCGGTCATCTCGTGCACATGCCCGCGCACATCTATCAGCGCACGGGGAACTACAGCGGTGCTGCGGCCGCAAACGTCGCCGGCGTGAAGGCCGATCGCGAGTTCGTCAAAATGCATGGCCAAGGCATGTATTCAATGATGTACTACAGCCACAATCTCGATTTCGGAGCGGCTTCGTATGCGATGGTCGGCCAGTTCAAGGAGGCCAAGGAGCTCGCCGACGAGATGACGTCGAACGCGCAGAAGATGGCGAAGGAGATGGCTCCGATCGAGCCGTTCACTTCCGATTCGCTGAAGGTTCTTGTTCGGTTCGGAAAGTGGGCCGACGTCATCACCGTCCCCGACCAGAGCGCCGGACCGATCTCGAGCACCTTCCGGCATTACGCTCGCGGAGTCGCGTTCGCGCACCTCGGAAACATCGAGGGGGCGCGGGCCGAAGAAAAACAGCTCGCTGCCGAGCGCTCGAAGCTGACCGACGAGACGGGCTTCCTGCAGAACTCGGGGAAAGCGCTGGCCGCGGTGATGGAGCCTCTGCTCGAAGGAGAGATCGCGGAATCGGAAGGCAATCGCAGCGCGGCGATCGCTTCGTATCGTCGCGCGGTCGAAGCGGAGGATGCGCTCAACTACAACGAGCCGGCAGACTGGTTCTATCCGACGCGCGAGACTCTCGGCGCGGCGTTGCTGAAGAATGGTGATTACGTCGAGGCGGAGAGAGTCTTCCGCGACGATCTGTCGCGCAATCCCGATAACCCGCGATCGCTCTACGGACTCGCCGAAGCGCTGAAAGCGCAAAAGAAACCGGCGGCGAAGACGACGGCAGCGTTCAAGAGAGCGTGGCGCGGCGATGCGTACGATCCGCTTCGGTAGAACCGACGCTCGGGTCCCCGCCATCAGCCTCGGCACATGGGGCCATGGCGGACCGAACGTCAGCGAAGGGATCTCGGTCGGTTGGAGCGGCCACGATGATCGCGCGGCGAGGGAAGCGCTCGCCACCGCATATCGCAGCGGCATCACGCATTGGGACACCGCGGATGCTTACGGCAACGGCCACGCGGAGTCGCTCATCGGCGAAATGTGGAGTGAGGTTCCGCGGCGACAGATTTTTCTGGCGACGAAGTTCGGCTGGGTCAAAGGGCCGTCCGATCATTTCTACGATCCGAAATTCATGCGCGAGCAGTGCGTGCGATCGCTGCGATTGATGCGCGTGGACGTCATCGACCTCTACTACCTTCATCATTGCGACTTCGGTCCGAACGACGAGTACTTCCCCGAGGCGCTGGCGATGATGCGAAAGCTCAAGCACGAGGGGAAGATCCGTTTCATCGGACTCTCCGATTGGAACCTGCGCAAGATCATGAAGTTCATCGATCGCGTCGATCCCGACGTCGTGCAGCCGTTCCGAAACCTGATCGATGACGACTACGAGCCGAGCGGGCTGAAAAAGTATGTCGATCAGCACGATCTCGGCGTGGCGTTCTTCTCACCGCTGAAGCACGGGCTTCTGCTCGGCAAATACGAGAAGCCGACGCGATATCCGGAGGGAGACTTTCGCAGTCGCATCCCGGAATTCACCGATGAGCGGTTCATCGCGCGGATGAAGCACGCGGCCAAAGAGGTGCGAAAGCGATTCGCGAGACATCCCGAGCCGGTGTTGAACGCGCTCACCGGCGCTCTGCTGACGGGCAATCGGACCGCGTGCGTTCTTCTCGGTCAACGCAACGCGAAGCAGGCCGAAGCCGCCGCGGTGGTCGGCGAGCCGCTCAGTGCCGAAGATGCGGCGTGGGTGCAGCGCGTTTATCGCATCATTTGATTTCCGCGACGAGTTGCTCGTGCAGGCGGATCGCCTCGTCACGCATCGCTGCATAGGCGGGATTCTGGCGCAGCCGCTGCAGAAGCGGATCGTGATCAATGGGCGGATAGATCGAGTAGCGCCTCGCGATGGTCTCGCGGTAGAGCCGGATCGCCAGATCATCGTTGCCGCAGGAGGCGATGAGGTCGATGTTCCTGAAAAGCTGCTCGGGATCATCGAGGACGAGAAGCCCGCGCTCGATGTCGGACCACTCCGATGGCGTGATCGGGTTCGCTGCGGCGCAGCGCAGCAGCGTGCGACGCACCGCGGATCCTGCCGGAAGCGACTCCGTGAGCGCCATGGCGGCGGCCGCTTTTCCCTCATGAATCAGCACCAGCGCTTCGACTTGTCGCGCCCATTCGGAGCCGCGATCGAGCGCCGTGAACATGTGAGAGCGACGAAAATCGCCGAGGTCCAGAAAAGTGGCAGCACAGGAGCGCAGTCCGCTCGACGCGTCCAGCTCGTACGCTCGGTTGCACTCGCGCGCGGAGTCTTCCAACTGGCCCACGTAGCGCAGCACGTAGCTGAGCGCGAAGTGAGCCTCCGCGCTTCTCGGGCGTTGCTGCATCAGCTCGCGGGCGTGACGATGAGCAGCGCCATAGTGCGTGCGCTCCGTTTCATTGATGATCCGACGGTGCGCCGCAGGGAGAAGGTCGGGATCGAGAGACAAAGCGCGGTTCGTCGCCGCTTCGCTCAGGCGCATGGCCGCGTCGCCGCCGCCACCGTAGCGGCTGTCATAGTACTCGCGGCGGCCGAGCTCTGCCCACGCCGATGCAAATGACGGATCGAGTGCCACGGCTCGCCGAATCGAGGCCAGGGCTTTCGCGTTCGGCTCCCGGTCCTGAGAGGCCGCGAGGCTCTCCAGATAAAGCGCATACGCCTCGCGGTTGTTCGGACGGTCGGCCGGAAGTGTGCTGTCAGCCACTCCGAGAGCAGCGAACAAACCCTGCCGGATTCGCGCTGCGAGCTCCTCGCGTCCGGAGATGAGATCGCCGTGAGGAAAGGTGAGGCTCTCCCTCCAGACGACGCGATCGCGCGTCACATCGACCGCTTCGAGTGTCACATTTACGCCGGAGCTGTCGTCGCGATAGTTGCCGGTGAGCACGCTGCCGACGTTGAGCGCTTTGCCGACTTCATGCGGATCGTGATCGGCAAAACGCGCCGAACTGGCGAACGGCCGCACAGCCAGCGAACGGTTGTAGGTGAGCACGGTGATGATCTCGTTCGGAAGCGCAAGGCGCAGATAGTCGCGCGAGCGATCGCCGCCGAGACTCGAAAAGGGCATGACTGCGATCGTGCGCAGCTTGCCTTCGTCGGGAGCCGGCGACTCCCGTTTGTAAAGAGCGATGCCCGCGGTCCCGAGCACGACCAGCGCAATGACGATCGCGGCCAGCGCGACGCCATATCGCCGCTTCGGCGTTGCGACGGAATGACGCGGATGCGAGTCGCTGTCGCGACGCAATCGCGCAAGATCGGCGCGCAGATCGGCGGCCGATTGATATCGCAGATCGCGATCCTTCTCCAGCGCTTTGGCCATGATCGCGTCGACCTCAGGCGGCAGCTCGGGACTCGTGCGCGAGGGTGGTGGCGGATCGTGATTGAGGATGTGATCGAACGACGTCGCCGGAGTGTTGCCGGCGAAGGCCTGATGACCGGTGGCCATCTCATACATCACGGTGCCGAGGGAGAAGAGATCGCTGCGGTGATCGATGGACTCGCCGCGAGCCTGTTCCGGCGACATGTATGCCACTGTGCCCACCACCGATCCGGCGGAGGTATCGCGGCGTCGTGTTGCGTCCGCCTCGGCAGAGATGGTCTTCGCCAGCCCGAAGTCGAGGATCTTGATCTGGCCGCGATTGGTCAGGAAGAGATTCGCCGGTTTCAGGTCGCGGTGAATGATGCCGGCCGCATGCGCTGCTGACAGCGCGTCGGCGAGCTGCATGCTGAGATCGAGCAGCACGTTGCCCGGCAAACGTCCGTGCCTCAATCGCTCCGCGAGCGACTCTCCTTCGATGTACTCCATGGCGATGAACGGCTGGCCTTCGAATTCGCCGATCTCGTAGATCGTGCAGATGTTCGGATGGTTGAGCGCGGAGGCCGCGCGCGCCTCGCGGCGGAA
>DASYUK010000304.1:0-4163 GCA_036001325.1 Thermoanaerobaculia bacterium | reverse complement strand
AACCGGTGGCGACAGAAGATTTGTCGATGAGTTGCCCCTCTTGAAAGAGGTAGATCTTGTTCGCAGCGACGTCGATGGTGATCAGCGTGTCGGCTTGTGGCGCGTCGTTCGGAAGGCCTTCGGCGGCACAATGGCCGAATTGCCACCAGTGACACGGTCTCGAATCATCGTCGGCGAAAGCCTGTTGTGATGCAATAAGACTGAGCAGGAGTAATAGCCGCGCCAGCTTCATTCGAAATAACTGATTGCGAAGGAAGGGCCAACTTGCTAAGCTCAGCCGTCCGTAAGGCCCCGTAGCTCAGGTGGATAGAGCAGCAGTTTCCTAAACTGTGGGTCGCGTGTTCGAGTCACGCCGGGGCCACCAACTCAGCAATCGCCACCGGCGCCGAGATCGCGGACAGCACAGCGCGAAACGCATCGAAATCGTAGGGCTTGAGAATGAAACCGAGGTTCGGGCGCTCTAAGAGCGTCTCGAGCTTCGTGGAATCGCCGTGGCCGGACGAAAAGAGCACCGGCAGTTCAGGCCAGCGGCGATGAATGTCGTGATAGATGGTGACGCCATCGATGTCGGGTAATCCGATGTCGAGCACGACGGCATCGGGCGAGAAACGCTCGATGGCGGCGAGTGCCTGACCACCGGTCGCAACGATTTCGACCTGCACACCTTCTAGCTCCAACAACGCCGCGATCCCGGAAGCGACGAGCGGCTCGTCTTCGACGAGCAGCAGTCGCCCGATGGCGATCTCCGGCGACTTCGCGACTTCGGTTTCGTGGAAGATCGGTGACGTCGCCGGGAGGAACACGTGGAACGTCGTTCCGACTCCCACTTCGCTCTCGACGAAGATGTGACCTTTGTGACGCGTGACGACCTGATAGCTGATCGCGAGACCGAGGCCAACGCCGCCTTTCTTGGTGGTGAAGAGCGGCTCGAAGACATGTGCCAGACGATCTTTGGTGATCCCGGAGCCTTCATCGCGAACGCTGAAATGGACGAAGCGATCGGGTGACTTCACCACTCCGAAGCGGAACGAGTCGAAGCTTCGTGCCAGCTCTACGCGGATCGAGAGCTTGCCAGCACGCTCCTGCATCGCGTCGCGAGCGTTGAGCGCGAGGTTCGTGAGCACCTGTCCGATCTGCAGCGGATCGGCCAGCATGTACAAGTCTGTATCGGTCTCGATCTCGAGATCGATCGAGGTTCCGAGCAGCGGCCGGATCTCCTCCGACCATCGGTCGAGACATTTGCCGACTGCAACACACTGCAGCGACGGCTCGGCCGGGCGCGTGAACCGAAGGATCTCCTCGGTCACGCGCCCGCCGCGCCGCACCGCCTGCATGATGTTTTCTGTGACGTGCTTGAGCTCGGCCGGCCCTTTCCGCGCGATGACTTCGACATTCGGCTGAATGCCCATGAGCACGTTGTTGACTTCGTGGGCGATCGATGCGGCCATGCGGCCGAGGCTCGTGACACGCTTCGCCTGCTCGACCTCCTGCTCGAGCTGCTTGCGCTCCGAGATGTCCATCATCGCGCCGAGCACACGGATCGGTTGTTTCTGTGCGTTGCGAACGATGTAGGCGCGGTCGAGGATGTGTGCGTAGCTCCCATCGGCGCGCCGGAACCGGTACTCCTCCGACCACGACGGCTCTCCTGTCTCGAGGGCCTGGCTCGTAGCAGCATGAATGCGCTCGCGTTCATCGGGATGAACGAGATCGAGGCATGCGGAGACTTCGCCGCGAAGTTCTCCCTGCTGGTATCCGAAGAATGTCTCGTATCCGTCGCCCCTCCACACTTTTCCCGTGGTCACGTCGAGGTCGTAGACCGCGTCGCTCGTGGCCTGAGCGAGAAGGCGGAAACGCTCTTCGCTGTCGCGCAACATCTGCTCGGCGTGCTTTTTCTCCGTGACGTCCTGCACCATTACCACGAGCCGCATGTCAGCGTCGTCGCTCAGCAGCCGTCCCTTACAGCTCAGAGATTTTTCTCCGAGAGGCGTGTTCGCACGGAACTCCCATTCGTTCTCGCCCTGAGCGACCACGACCGCCACCGCTTGGTCAAAGCGCGGTCTCTCATCCGGCGGCAGGAATTGCAGGAAGCGCTCGAGGTCCATCGGCATCGCGGATGGCTCGAGGCCGAAGATGCGATACATCTCATCGGAGCACCACAGTGTGCCGGTGATCAGGTCGTGCTCGAAACTTCCGATGTGCCCGAGGCGTTGCGCTTCCGCCTGTTGGCGTTCCTTGCGCCGCAAATCAGATTCCGCCGACTCCCGATCAGTGACGTCGCGTGCGATGCCGAGAAACCCTACGCGTTTCTCCTGGATTACCTGCTCGGCGAGGGTGAGCTCGAGAACGACGCGCGCTCCTTGCTTCGAGGTCGCGATCATTCGCGACACCGAAGTGCAACCGTTGCGTCTCGCCAGAGTCAACAGCGTATCGATCGACAGGTCGTCATCGGCGATCAGCTCGGCAAAGGGCCGGCCGATCCAATCGGCACACGACCATCCGAGAATCTCCTTGAAAGCGGGATTGAGCGACACGATCGAGCCGTCGTTCGACAGCATGAAGATGACATCTCTCGCCTGCTCGAATACTGAGCGGTAGCGCTCCTCCGATGCCACACGGCCATTGATCTCCTCCTCGAGCACACCGACCGTTCGTGAAAGCTGAATGGTGCGTGCTTTGACTCGCTCTTCGAGCTTCGCTTCCGTTGTCTTGTGTTCACTGATGTCGCGCGCGACCCAGAGCACGCGTGTCTCATCGAGGGGAGAAACTGCCGCGGTGAACCAGAGGAGATGATCTCCGATCTGCAGCGAGTAATCGACGTTGATCATCTTTCGCTCTTCGAGCACGCGCGCGATCTGCGAGAGGAAGAATTCCGTTTGAGCAGGAGAAAAGAACTCGCTGATCCGCCTTCCGATCAATTCGTCCGCCGGGCGATACAGCAGATCTGGATTCGTCGGAACGATCTCGAGATATTTTCCGGTGTGATCGAGAAGGAGGATGACATCCTTCATCGAGAACAGGAGCGCGCGCAGCTTCGAACCGGCCTCGCGCAACCGGGCGATCTTTCGCCGTGCGACGATCGCCACGATAACCACGATGAGAATCTCGATCGATTCCCCAAAGGCGTGATGACGATTGAGATCGCCGTCCTGCGCCAACACGAACGGCGTTGCGGCCAGAACGATCAACGCACCGATGACACCATCGGCGTACGCCGCGAGCGCGGCTGTCGCAAGAAGCAATACGTCGATGAACCATGGAGCGATGGCGGACGCGAAGCTGACGAGTGCCATCGCCATTCCAAAACAGGAGAGCGAGGCAAGCCTGAGCCAGTTCCGGCGCGTGAAAATTACCTGCGACATGCCAGGCCAGTGAGCAAATCGGGCGCCGGGGTGAACTTAGAGCTATCCGACTGGCCCGTCAAGTGTTAAGGAATTCTTGAGCATTTGGGCCGCTGCGGAAAATTGGTGACCTGTCCAGCTTTTGGACGGTTGTGGCGTCGTACGACCATCGAGCGCGTCTGCGCGTCGGGAATGTAACTCACACTTTTTTGTCGACATCGCGGATCCACGTCCAGACCGCGACGGTTGCCGACATGCCGATCACGCTGGCGGCCAGCGCGACCACCTGGCGCATCTCCTCTTCCGTCGCTCCTGCACCGCGCGCTTTTCGCGCGCTCGAATGAACGCCGCTCTCGCGGAGCGCGCCGATCGAGATCCCGAGCTTGATCAGTCGCGCAGTCTTCTCATCGAGCGGTCCTTCGCTTCCGGCGTCGCCCAGGAGATCCCACGCTTTGCGCAGAGTCGGAAAGGTCTCGCTGAACTCATCGTAAGTGCGCGGCGGTCTCGGTGTCTTCGGCATCATTCATTCCTCCTGTATGTAAAGTATACTCAGCAAAGGAGATAAGCGTGTGCGGCCTGTCATTTGCAAAATTGCGACGGAGCTTGGATTCGTCCAGAAGCGAAAACCCGGTCTCCTCGAGGCCGCTGACTGAAGCGATCGCGGTCTGCGTGATTACGGTGATCGTCATCAGCGGCTGGCTGTTGCGCATCACGACTCTTCAGAGTTTCCTGCCGGGGGCGATCGGCATGAAGCTCGTCACGGCCACGGCGTTCTTTCTCGCCGCCGCGGCGGTGATTCTCATCGTCTGGAACGATTCGCGCGCG
>DASYUK010000303.1:0-1823 GCA_036001325.1 Thermoanaerobaculia bacterium | reverse complement strand
CGCCTCCGCCCACTGCCGCCGCGACCAGTTGTTCCCTTGCGTCAGCCGCTCTTCGAGCGTCGTGAGCGGGAAGTTGAGCAGGACGACGAACGCGAGCTTGCTCTCGAAGAGATCGTCGGTGACATGTGCGGAAGGATCGTAGCCGGCCGTGACTTCGTCGAACGGATAGATCGGACCGAGGTCGAGGTCGGACTGCCACTTCCAGTCGCGCGAGATCTCGTTCATGTGACCGTCGAGCGACTCGAAGATGAACTGCATGCGACTGAAGAGCGCGTCAAGCGTGGTCTGATCGCCGGCGAAGTTCGTCTTCGCGAACTGCTCGAACGCCGCGGCATCACCATCTTCCGCGCGCCAGAACTGCGCGACCTGAGTGAGACCGCGATGAATACGCGCGCGTTGCGCCTCGCCGTACTTGGCGACGAGCGCGTTCTCGGCAGGGGTGATGAGCATGGCCGCCAGGATCATCGCTGAAATCATTTGCGCATTGTAGGTCGTGGGTCGTGGGTCGTAGGTACCGGGGGCCTCGTCGCCTGAAACACTGCAGCCCCCGGTACCCACGACCTACGACCTACGACCCGGGATCCTCGGGCCACGCATGCTTCGGATACCGTCCGCGCAGCTCTTTGCGCACTTCTTTGTACGTCGTCTTCCAGAAACTTTGGAGATCCTTCGTAATCTGCACCGGACGCCCGTTGGGCGCCAGGATCGAAAACGTGATGGGCGTCTGACGTGGACCGATGCGCGGCGTCTCGGCGAGACCGAAGAGATCCTGCAGCTTTGCCGAGGCGATGACGGTGCCGTCGTCGCGATATTCGAGGCGGATTTTGCGACCGCGGGGAAGTTTGAGAGTTGCCGGCGCGAGCTGATTGAGCCGTGGCGAATCGATCGGGACGCCGGCGAATTCCGCGCGGCGTTGCATTTCGGGATCGACACGCTTTTTCGCGAGTGGAAGGCGCTGCACTTGCTGTTCGTGAAGGATGATGCTCATGTAGTACGTGCGCGCGATGGTGCGAACAGAATCGCCATCGATCTCCTCGGTGACCTCTCGTTTTGTCTTCAGCCATTCGCGCTCGATGGGCACGACGCGATGAACGATGTCTCCGCGCACTTCCAGCGCCACGAAGAAATCACCGGGCGTGTGCTCGATCTCCCGCGCGAGCCGGGCGCCGGTGCCGGTTGCGAGCAGCACACCTGATCCCCGTCGCATCGCGACGCGATCGGGGTACCCAGTGAGGATCGCTTTGCGAAAGGCGACGTCATCGATGTGACGCGCGTAGGTGTTGCCGAGCACGCGTTTGGCGATTTGCGCCAGCTCGCGCTGTTCGCTTTCCGTCGCGAGAGCGATGGCATCGTTCGCTCCGTTTGCAGCGATCAATACGCGCGCCAGTCGCGGATGCAGCGGCAATGCGCGCATCTGCTCGCCGACCGGCGTGAGCTTCCGTCCTTCGATTGCGCCGATCTGCTCGAGCAGCGCCATCGCGCTGGTGATGCGATCCTCCTGCGGTCGCTCGAACCATTCGAATGTCGTCGGATCACCACCCCACGAGATGATGTCGAGGACAGGCGAAGCGAGATCGACACGGCGAATCTCCGGCTCGCGATGTGGCCGCAGCAGGATGCGCGCGTCCCAGAGCCGCGTGGCGCGGCCGGGCGCGGTCCTTCCAGCGCGGCCGGCACGCTGCTCTGCGGAGTCGGCGGCGATCTGCTCGGTCACGAGATGATCGACAGCGGTCTCGCTGTCATAGCGCAGCACTTTCTGCAGACCGGAATCGATCACGTCGGTGACGCCTTCGACCGTGAGCGACGTTTCGGCGACGTTCGTC
>DASYUK010000302.1:0-6231 GCA_036001325.1 Thermoanaerobaculia bacterium | reverse complement strand
CGTGACCGTCGCAGTCAGCAGCGCGCTCAGCCCGAATCTGTTATAGGTGCGAACGAGAACTGCGGCGATCAGAAGCGCACCGAGTGATGCGAACCAGAAGCGCGAGACAGGAACTCTCGTCGCCAGGAACAACGTCGCGAGAATCACATTGCCGAATGGAATACGACGGATTCCAGGAAGTTGAAATGCCGCGCCGATCGCCAGCAGAACGAACCCACTCAGCAGAACGCCTTCACCGATCACGGAGAAGTCGGTGCTGAACATCGGTAGCCGAACGGAGCCATCGGTCGGCGAAAGACCTGGTACGAGCGTCACCGCACTGATGATCATCAGCCACAGTCCGGCGACGGCGGCTCCCGCCGCGGAACCGACGAGAAGAGCGGCTCCGCTCTGCGGCCCGATGCGTCCGGCGCGAAGCGAATCGAGGTTCGTGCGAAAGCCTGAAGTCGTCGAGCGGATCCATGACTCCGCGGCCGACCAGAGGACGAAGATTGCGATCGCCTGACCGACGGCGTTGCCGGACAATTTGAGGAACTGAGGCCAGTTCCCGAATTCGCGCAGCGGCTGACCTATGATGAAGACAAGCGACAGCAGGCCCAGAATCGCTCCGTTCGCCAGATCGATCCGCTGCCTGCTGAGGAGGACGACGAAAAGCGCCGCGCATCCGAGAGTCACAAGATTGTTGACGAGGATTCCCGGCAACTTCACGATCATCACGTCGGTGAGATCGATGCTCAGGAGACGGTGGCGGACCGCCGGCACCGAGCCGGGCAGGCGCAGCGCGCACGGGAGATCAGAACCGGGAACCGTGTACACGACGAGCGATTCGGGTCGATTGCCATCGGCAAGTGGCAGAAGAGTCACTTTCGCGCCGAGAACGTCGAGGTCCTCTCCGCGGGCGAGGTCGGAAACAATGATGGCGGTCAACGCCTGGCGAAGCGCCGCGGCGGTCGCTGCGTCGCGGATTTGACTTGCGACCGGATTGAGCGGCAACCACACCGCTGCGATCGGCTCTCCCTGAATCGAATAGATGACGCGAAGCCGATCGACCTCGCGCTCGCGCGAACGCAATCGCGCATCGACGTCAGCTTGCACGAATGGTCCGCGCCCTTTCGACGCGAACCAATCAGCCGCTTGTGTCCCGAGAACTCTGTATGTGGGATCCGTCGGATCCAATTCCGAATCCCTGTCGATGTCGCTCCAGGATCGGAGTTGATATCGCGGCGGCGAAATCATGGAGATCGCCGCGCGGCTGGTCGCCGACTGCAACTGCGCCGCGAAGTACGAGCGCGTCGGAATCGTGCCGGTGCGCCACTCCGGCAAGCGGAGCTTCGCCACGATCACGCCGGCGGAGAAGAGCGCCAGGCCGGCGATGCCGATCGCAATGAGCTGCCTCTTCATGATCGCGCCTACGATCAGATACGGAAACGTGGAGGACTCGTTTCACTCTACGCCACCTCTTTCCCTTCGATATCCAGCTCGTGAATCGGGTAGCCGAGGTGTCCGAGGGGCTCTCGGATCGCTTTGGCGCTGCCGACGATGACGATGAGCGCGCGATCGGGATCGATGTACTTCTGCGCCACGCGTTCGATGTCTTCGCGTGAGATCGCCGCGATATTTTCCCGATAGCGATCGAAGTAATCGGCGGGCAGGCTGTAGAGCTCCATGTCGACAAGGCGGCTGGCGATGTCGCTCGAGCTCTGTACGGTCGCCGGGAAGACGCCCATCAGGTAGTTCTTCGTGTCGTCGAGCTCTCGGGTCTCGATATCGCCGGTGCGGATGCGCCGCAGCTCGGCGAGAACTTCTTCGACTGACTCACGCGTGACTTCATTGCGCACCGGCGCGGCGACGACGAACGGACCGGCCTGCCGCCGGAATGCGAACGTCGAGCGCGCGCCGTACGTGTAGCCATGCCGCTCGCGGAGGTTGAGATTGATGCGCGAGTTGAAGACGCCGCCGAGGAGTGCGTTCATCACCGAGAGCGGGAAATAGTCCTCGCAGGAACGCGGCACGCCGATGTGGCCGACGCGGATCTCCGACTGCACCGCCTGCGGCCGGTCGATGATGTAGATCCTGCTCGAGTCGATCGGGCGCGGCGTCACCGTCGGACGCGGCGGTTCCGCACCGTGCGGCCAGGATGAGAATGCGCGCTCGACCATCGATGCCGCCTGCTCTGCGTTGACGTCGCCGGCGACGACGACCGAGGCGTTGTTGGGAACGTAGTGCTGTCGATAGAAGCGGCGCACGTCGTCGATCGTGATGCGCGCGACGCTGACGGCGTTACCGACGATCGAATTGCCGTACACCCCCTCGCCATAGAGAAGGGCGGAGAAGCGCTTGCCGGCAATCGCCGACGGCTCGTCGCGCTGCTGCAGAATCTCTGTGAGGCGCTCGCTGCGCACGCGTTGGAATCCGTCGTCCGGCAGCGTGGCGCGCGAGGCGACATCAGAGAGGATCGAGACGCTCGGCTCCGCGTTGCGGCTCAGAACGTCGATCGAGATGTATGACGCGTCCCAATCGGTCCCGGTTCCGAGCGCCGCGCCGAGGAGTCCGATATCCTCGGCCAGCCGGATGGCGTCGCGGTCGCCCGCCCCTTCGTCGAGCATGTCACCCGCGAGCGACGCGAGACCGGCGAGCTGCGCATTGTCGTGATCGGCGCCGGAGCGGATCAGCGTGCGCAGCGAAACGATCGGCGCGTTGCGATTCTGTGCGACGAGTACGCGCAGGCCATTCGGCAAGCTCGTTCGCGTCACGTGCGGGAAGTGATACGGGCGGGGCGGGTCGGGGGGAGGGGCGGACGCGCGAAAGTCGGTCATGCGGCGCTCCTCTCCGGGACGAAGACGCTCGTGACGCGATTTTCGGCGACGAGATACTTCTCCGCGACGTGAGCGAGATCGTCAATCGTGGCGCGGTTGTACGGCTCGAGCCATGTATGGACTCTTTGTGGCTCACTGAAGTACGTGGCCAGCATGCCGATGAGGTCGGCGCGCGTGTCGTAGTTCTCGATCTGATGCGCATACTCGACTTCAGCGCGATTACGCGCGCGCGTCAACTCGTCATTCTTGATACCGCCCTTCATCATTCGCGCGATCTCTTCATCGATAGCATGCTCGAGGTGCTCGATGTCGACGCCCTCCTTCGCCGTGGCGTGCATCAGCATCATGCCGGTCGATTCCGTCGGCAACACGTACGCGGCGACGTCCTGGGCGATCTGCTGCTCATGCACGAGCGCGCGATCGAGACGGCTCGCCTTGTCTGATGCGAGCACGGTCGAGAGGAGATCCATGTGAATCCAGTCGCGCTCGCCCATCTTCGGGAGGTGATAGAGGCGGTAGATACGCGGCAGTTGCACGAGCGAAGGGAACACTTCGCGCCGCTCACGGTCTGGCGATCTTCGCTGCAGCTTGAACTGCGGAAACCCGCCGCCCGCCGGGATGTGGCCGAAATACTGCGCGACGAGCCGCTTCGCTTCATCGGGGGCGAAATCGCCGATGAGTGTCAGCACCGCATTGTCGGGTCGATACCACGTCTTGAAGAAATCACGGATGTCATCGAGCGACGCCGCGGTCAGATCGTCCATCGATCCGATGGTCGGCCAGTGATACGAGTAGTCGGGGTCGTAAGCCAGATGCAGCAGCCGCTCGAATGCTGTGCCGTACGGCACGTTGTCGTATCGCTGGCGGCGCTCTTCTTTCACCACTTCGCGCTGGATGTCGAGCTTCTCCTGCGTCAGCGCGGGGAGGAAGAAACCCATGCGATCGGATTCCAGCCACAATCCGAGCGCTAAATAGTTCGATGGTAATGTTTCAAAGTAATTGGTTCGATCAAAGAATGTCGTTCCGTTGAGGACGCCGCCGACCGACTGCACGTAGCGGAAGTGCTCGTTGTTGCCGATGTGCTCCGATCCGGAGAAGAGCATGTGCTCGAAGAGATGAGCGAAGCCGGTGCGTCCGACGCGCTCGTTCTTCGAGCCGACGTGATACCAGATGTTGATCGCCACCAGTGGCGCGGAGTGGTCCTCGTTGAGGACGACGCTGAGACCGTTGGGGAGGCGATAGTCTTCGAGGTTGAGCATCGGCAGGTTTCTATCATAGGGATGAGGGCTGAGGGATGAGGGCTAACGTTTGAAATTCATCCTTCATCCCTCATCCCTCATCCCTTATCCTTGCGCGCGTGTCCGCACCCTTGCCCTACCGACACATCGCGGTAGAGGGGCCCATCGGCGTTGGGAAGACGTCGCTCGTCACGATGCTGGCGAAGCGTTTCCGCGGAACGAAAGTGCTCGAGGATGCGGAGAATCCGTTTCTCGACGACTTTTACAACGATCGGCGCGGTGCGGCGTTCCGCACTCAGCTCTTTTTTCTGCTCTCGCGATATGACCAGCAGCGCGGTGTCGCTCAGCGCGACCTGTTCACGGAGCTGATCATCGCCGACTACACCTTCCCGAAAGACAAGATCTTTGCCTACCTGACGCTCGATGACTCCGAGCTCCTCATCTACAACCGTCTCTATGACTTGCTTCACGAAACTGTGCCGAAGCCTGATCTGGTCATCTATCTGCAGGGCAATCTTGATACACTGATGCGGCGCATTAAGAAGCGCGGGCGAGCTTACGAGAAATCGATCTCGTCATCGTATTTGCAGGAGCTCAGCGAGGCGTACTCACACTACTTCTACCGGTACGACGAGACGCCGTTGCTTGTGGTGAATACGAACGACATCGACTTCGTGAACACGCCCGAGCATTTCGATCAGCTCGTCGAGCAGATTCGCAATGCTCAAAAGGGAACGCAGTACTACGTACCGCTTGGATCCTGAAGTAGGAAGGACCGAGACGGAGTGTAGCGGCGGGCTTCAGCCCGCCGACCAGCCGGCGCGCTGAAGCGCGCCGCTACACCCTTCCGGTCCCGGAGGGGTGAGATGGAACAAACCAAGAAGATGACCGTTCCGCAGATTCGGGCGATGAAAGCATCGCAGCGGATCGGTATGCTCACGGCGTACGACTATCCGTCGGGCAAAATCGCCGACGCCGCCGGCGCCGACATCATTCTCGTCGGCGACTCCCTCGGCATGGTCGTCCTCGGATATCCCGATACGCTGAGTGTGACCGTCGACGACATGATTCACCACACGCGCGCGGTCGCGCGCGGCGTGACGCACGCGTTGGTCGTCGGCGACATGCCGTATCTCTCGTATCAGGTCTCTGTCGAAGAGGCCGTCCGCAACGCCGGTCGTTTCATCCAGGCCGGCGCGCACGCGGTGAAGATCGAGGGCGGCAAGGCGAGTCGCATCAAAGTCGTCGAAGCGATGGTCGATGCCGAAATGCCGGTGATGGGACACATCGGCCTGACGCCGCAGTCGGTCAACGCCTTCGGCGGATTCAAAGTTCAGGGGAAGGGCGTCGACGAAGCGCGGCGCCTCATCGATGAAGCGATGGCGCTCGAGCAGGCCGGCTGCTTCTCGCTCGTGCTCGAATGCGTGCCGAGCGAGCTGGCCGCGTTCATCACCGAGCGCATCTCGATACCGACGATCGGCATCGGCGCCGGTCCCTCCTGCGACGGACAGGTCCTCGTCTTTCACGACGTCCTCGGTCTGTACGAAGGTCACACGCCGAAGTTCGTGCGCAAGTACGCGCATATCGCCGACGACATGAAGGCGGCGCTGACCAACTTTCTGAGCGATGTGCGCGAAGGGAAGTTTCCTGACGAGAAGACGGAGTCGTTTCACGCCGGTTCTCGCGAGGAGCTGGAGCGTCTCTACGGGACAGGCGGCATCGTCGTTCCGATGAAATGACGCGAAGGATCTTCTGCCGTCGCGATGCAGAAAGTTCGAACGATCGAGGAAACGCGCGAGGCCGTCGCCGCCGCGCGCGCGCACGGAAAAGTCGTCGGGCTCGTTCCGACGATGGGCTTTCTCCACGAAGGGCACCTCTCGCTGATTCGCGTGGCGCGCGACAGCGGCGCCGATTTTTTCGTCGTGTCCATCTTCGTCAATCCGAAGCAATTCGGCCCGAATGAAGATCTGGCGCGCTATCCGCGAGATGAGGAGCGCGATTTCGCACTGCTCGAAGAAGAATCGATCGACGTTCTCTTCATGCCGTCGGTCGAGACGATGTATCCGCCGGACGTGACGACGACGGTGTCCGTCGGTCCGCTGGCGAGGACGCTCGAAGGAGCGCATCGTCCAGGCCACTTCGATGGCGTGGCCGTCATCGTCCTGAAACTGTTCGAC
>DASYUK010000301.1:0-3013 GCA_036001325.1 Thermoanaerobaculia bacterium | reverse complement strand
CGCTCAGTCGCTTCCTTCTCCGCCTGCGCTGACATCGGCGGGTTGTACGCCGCAATTCCGGTGACCGCTTCGCCGATGATCAGGTTGTGGATGTCGTGCGTCCCCTCGTACGTCTTCACCGACTCGAGGTTGAGCATGTGGCGGATGACCGGATACTCGTCGCTGATGCCGTTGGCGCCGAGGATGTCGCGGGCCATGCGGGCGCACTCGAGGGCGATGTGGACGTTGTTCATCTTCCCCATCGAGACGTGATGCGGCTTGAGCTTCCCCTGATCTTTCAAACGTCCCATCTGCAGCGCGAGGAGCTGACCCTTCGTGATCTCCGTAATCATCCAGGCCAGCTTGTTCTGTACGAGCTGATGCGCCGCGATCGGCTGTCCGCCGAACTGGATGCGCGACTTCGAATACTGCAGCGCGGTGTTGTAGACGGCCATCGCCGCCCCGATTCCACCCCAGGTGATTCCGTAGCGCGCCTGCGTGAGACAAGAGAGCGGATACTTAAGGCCGTTCGTCTCCGGAAGAACGTTCTCCGCCGGGATGCGGCAGTCTTCGAAGAAGAGCTGCGACGTCACCGACGCGCGCAGCGAGAACTTGCCCATGTGATACGCGGTGCTGAAGCCGGGTGTTCCCTTCTCGACGAGGAAGCCGCGCACGGTACCTTCACTCTTCGCCCAGACGACGGCAACGTCGGCGATCGAACCGTTCGTGATCCACGCCTTTGCGCCGTTGAGGACCCATTTGTCGCCATCTCGTCGCGCGTAAGTGCGCATGCCGCCGGGGTTCGATCCGAAGTCGGGCTCCGTGAGGCCGAAGCAGCCGATCTTCTCGCCTGAGGCGAGTCTGGGGATCCAATAATCCTTCTGCTGTTTCGAGCCGTAGCTGTAGATGGGGAACATGACCAGGCTTGATTGCACCGACGCAAACGAGCGCAGGCCGGAGTCGCCGCGCTCGAGCTCCTGCATGATCAGGCCGTAGGCGACGTGGTTCAGTCCCGGCAATCCGTAATCGCTGATCGTGGCGCCGAACAGACCCATCTCCGCCATCTTCGGGATGAGCTCTTTCGGGAACTTCTCCTCGCGATTCGCTTCTTCGATGATGGGCAGGACTTCGTCATCGACGAAGTCGCGCACCGTCTGACGAACCATCAATTCGTCTTCCGAGAAGAGCGAATCGATGTCCATGTAGTCGACGCCGGGAAACGTAGTCACGGTCGCAAATCATAGCCCAGATGTAACACCCTGAACCGTAGGCATTGCTATAGTTGCGGACCTCAAGAAAAAAGGAGGTGCCGTTATGCGCGTTGTGCGGATGACTCTCGTCGCCCTCATTGTCTCCGTGGTCAGTGCCTACGGTCAGAGCTTTCTCACGCTCGAGGACCTGATGAACATGCCGGGCAAAACCATCGGCAAAGGATCGAATACGAATCCCGTCGGTCAGTTTGGAGTGAAGAGTTATCACCTCGAAGAGCTGACGCTAACAGCGCCGGTGATCGTCGATGGACAGACGATCAACGCGCCGAAAGCGTGGCGCATCAGCATCACCGGTGGACCGTTTCCCGTGCGCGCGCAGGCCGCGATCATCGCGGTCGGCGGCGTCGATCTGAGGGTGGGCGTGGAGAAGGGCGATCTGTCCGAGGTCGCGGCGATCACCTTCGACGATTCGATGCTCCGAAACGGGGCGACGATCACGCTCTCCTACGGTGAAGACAGCACGGATGTCCCCGACAAACTCAATCGCGGCAACAACTGAGGAGGCGATATGAAAAACAGAATCGTCATCGCGTCGCTCTTCCTCGTCGTCTCGGTCGCATTCGCAGCCGATCCTTCCGCCTCCGGTCCGCTTCCGGTCAGCAGAGAGGAGTACACCTTCGGCGACACCGCATTTACGCCGACCAATTTTCCCGGACCGGTCGAAGTGACAGCCAGCGTTCATTACCCGACCGGACTACCCGGAGGACCGTATCCGCTCGTCATCTTTCTCCACGGTCGCCACGCCACCTGCTACGTGGGCGGAGCAGCGTTTCTCGAATGGCCGTGTGTTTCGCCGCGCCTCTCGATTCCGAGCTATCAGGGTTACGACTACATCTCACAGGTTCTGGCGAGCCACGGTTACATCGTCGTCTCGATCAGCGCGAACGGCATCAATGCCCGCGACAACTTCGTCTTCGACCTCGGCGCGAACGCGCGCGCGGAGCTGATTCAGCATCATCTCGATCTCTGGAATCAGTTCAATACGAGCGGCGGCGCACCATTCGGAACGAAGTTCGTCGGGAAGGTCGACATGGCGCGCGTCGGAACGATGGGCCACTCGCGCGGCGGGGAAGGTGTGGTTCGCCACTTCCTGCTGAACGCGTCTCTCGGCTCGCCCTACGGTGTGAACGCGGTCTATCCACTGGCGCCGGTCGATTTCAATCGTTCGGTTGCGAACAACGTGTCGCTCGCAGTCATGCTTCCGTATTGCGACGGCGATGTCGCCGATCTGCAAGGCGTGCACTTCTACGATGACGCGCGTTACAAGGTAGCCGGCGACCCGACCGCGAAGCACGACATCCTCGTCATGGGCGCGAATCACAACTTCTTCAATACGGTGTGGACGCCCGGATCGAGCAACTCATTCCCCGGTGCTGCCGACGACTGGAACGCGTTCGTGCCCGCCGGCCGCAGCGATCCACACTGCGGCGTGGTCAAAGGGAATCAGCGTTTGAGTCCCGAGCAGCAGCGCGCAGTCGGTCTCGCGTACATCGCCGGCTTCTTCCGCAATTACCTCGGCGGAGAAGATTTCGCAGCGCAGTTCACCGGCGACGTGCAGGCCACGCCGAGTCAGACGTTCGTGATGTATCAGGCACCCGACCTGCTGACGACGCGTCGCGATGTAAACCGGCTTCTCACGGCCGCCGATCTATCGACCAACACCCTCGGCGGCGATGTCTCGCAGAGCGGGATCACGCCGTATGAGCTTTGCGGCGGTGAAGCGCCACAGCCGAGGTTCTGCTTGCCTTTCGAGCGCAACTCGC
>DASYUK010000300.1:0-6060 GCA_036001325.1 Thermoanaerobaculia bacterium | reverse complement strand
CAACAAATGGAGGTCATGCCGGAGCTTACGCATCCTTCCATCCCTTCATTCACGATTCACGATTACGACCCGCTGCTCGACTCGTCGAACATGACGCCGGGCGAGTGGGTGAACATCGCGCGCGACATCGCCGGGCACTATCGCGAGTACGACGGCTTCATCGTTCTTCACGGCACCGACACGATGGCCTACACCGCTTCGGCGTTGCCGTTCATGTTGGAAGGTTTGCAAAAGCCGGTGATCATCACCGGCTCGCAGATTCCGCTCTGCGAGGTGCGCAATGACGCGCGCGAGAATCTCATCACCTCCGCAACCCGCGCGCTGGCGCCCCGCAGGCTTGTCTCGACTGGTCCTTCTGATCAGAATCACCGCTGGATCGTTCCAGCAAATCGGTGCGTCTGTGCCGCCGAATGGTCCAAAACAGGTTCTCCACAAAAGCGAAACGGGAAGGATCCAACATGCGTTCTGCTCAACTGGCATTCTTCGTTGCGGTGACTGTCGCACTTCCATCTTCCGCGCTCGGTCAGTCTCAGGTTAACGAAGAGCAGACGATCACTAAGATCGTTCTGATTTCGCCGCCACCTGGCATGCGCATGATATGAAAACGTTCGTTACCCACTGAGACCCCGAATTGTTCAACTGTTCCAGTTCGAAAGGTCGTGCCGCATGCCGTCGTTCCTCCCATCTCTGCTGCTTCTGGCCACCGTCGCCGGATGGAACGGGTCGGACGACTTCCGCGGCACGGCCCTCAATTCGTGCAACTGGGAGAACACCAGCGTTGACGGGAACGTGTCGCTCAACGACCGGCTCCTTCTCACGACGCGTGGTGATCGCCGGTTTTCGAGCGCGAGCGTCCGTACGCAATACTTTCTTACTTCCGACTTCGACTTCAGCGTCGGCTATGAACTGATGGAAGGGTGGGAAGCTCCGATCGTTCCCACAGGTTCGGGTCCGCGAATCGACATCACAATCAACTTGCTGATCGACGGCGGTGCACGGCACTTCGCCATCATTCGCGGAAAGAGCACGGGCGGCGAATTCATCAACCTCCACACGTCCGTTCCTGGACTCGAGAGTTACAACGGCTTCTCTCTTCCGGCGGCTAACCGCAAAGGTACATTTCGCCTGATGCGGAGGAGCGGACAGATCGAAATCCTCCACCATGACGGGAGCTCCTGGCGTTCCCTGGCGATCGTGAACGGATTGACGGCTCCGGTTCATGTTTCACTCTCGGCATTGAGCATCGACGTGAACAACGGGTTCACTGCCTCGTTCGACAACTTCAATCTGTCCTTCGGCACAACATCCTCCCGTGCCTGGACGCGCCCGCAGGCATTCCGCAGCCGGAGCGATCTCTACCTCGGCGGCGTCGTGACCGATTTCCTCGCCAGGCGTACGTGGGGAACCGACTGGCAGCTCGTCAATCCTCTCGATACGATGAAGGCGAACGGCATCGAATGGGTCCGCGTCGGTGTCGTGACGACAAGCTCCAGCATCCTGAACACTACTCCCCCGGGCCAGTGGCGTGCCCTCGGATGGCGTGACGAGTACTGGAGCTCATTCGAGTTCGCCGCAGAAATCCTCCGCCAGGCGCGCGATCGCGGCTTCCGTCTCGAGGTTTTCTACTACCTCAGCCATACCGCCGCTAACGCGGGTCAGCAGTTTCCTCCGCCCGCGTGGGCAAATCTAAGCGTCGATCAAACGGCGGCGGAGCTCGAGCGATACACGTTCGAAACGACGTCGCGCTTCCGTGCGCTCGGTCTCCCCATCGAGATCTACGACATCGGCAACGAGATCGAAACCGGCATCCTTGGATTTCGACCCGGCGATCGGATCCCCATTCCTCCAGGCGGCGTTGACATCTGGCGCAATCTCGACTGGATGCGAAACAACGTCTGGAACATCGAAGCCAGGCTTCTCGCAGCCGCGGCCCGCGGCGTCCGGCGCGCTGATCCGAACGCCAGGATCGTCCTTCACATCACCGGTCTCACGGTCGGTGAGGGGAACGCCTTTCCGCTCGCGTTCTTTCGCACGATGATCGATGAGGGCGTCCTCTTCGATTACGCCGGCCTCTCTCATCCCAATCCCGTCGTGCCGTGGAACCTCGATGCCTACTCTACGGATTGCTGGTTCCAGCGTCTCGACGATCTGGTGAACGGACTCGCAACGATGGGAAAGAAAACGATCTTCAGCGAGGCCGCCTATCCATCCCGACAGGTCGGAGTTCAGGCGGCGGCGATGAAGGAGTTCCCATACTCGCCCGCCGGGCAGGCTGCCTGGACGCGTGAGCAGCTTCGGTTTGCATCGAGCAATGAGAACGTCGCCGGCTGGTTCTGGTTTTATCCAGACTACTATCCTGGGAGCAACACGCCAGTCGAGCTCCAGTACAGCGGCCTTTTCACAAGCGAACTCGATCCGGCGCCCGCACTCGCCGAATTTCGTGTCAATCTCGCGAAGCTCTCCGCGTCGGCGACTCGTGATTCGAGTGATCCCCTGGCCGTTGCGTTTCGCGCGTCGCTCAGCGGAGCGGTTGCGCAGTCTTATCGCTGGAGTTTGGGCGACGGCTCGGTTTCGACCGAGGCAAATCCACGCTATCGCTACGGCGCGCCGGGGACGTATCACTGGTTGCTCATCGTCGAGACGAATGCCGGCACCGTGTCGAGCGAGGGAACGCTGAGTGTCGGTCCGGCTCGGCGACGAAGCGTGCGAAGGTAGTGGCTGTGTCCTCGGCTCGGCAGATGCGGCCGATGGTCGAGGTGCTTACGGCGACCTCCTTCGGTGCGCGCGTGAGCAGCACAGGCAAAATGAAGCTGTCATTGGTAGTCAGGCCTTCACTCCGGCCGGATCACCACGTCTCCCGATCCGTTGTCGATCGACTCGATGTACGAGAGAACTCTTCCCGAACTTGCGGTCACCTCGACGTCGACCTGCATGTCACGCAGGTCGCCAAATGAATCGCGCTGCGCTCCGATAATGCTTCGCGCGAGATCGCGGATGACAACCATCTGATTCGCACCCACAGTGAACTCTTTCGACGAAACGGCTTGCGCTGTCACCAGGACGCCGGCCGGCAACGAATACCAGACGCTCACGCGAACGGTCGCGTTTTGTCCCGCCGTCTCGATCAGCATGAGCGACGAGCGGAACGTTGCTGACGTACCGGCAGCGATCGTGCGTGCGGATGAGTCACCGACCCCGCTGAACCGTTTCAGTTGACCGTTGCCGGGCGCCGACGACGCGGCGAGAACCGGCAGCGCGCTGCCGAATGATGTGTCGCCGGACGTCATCGTCACGCGCGCCGACGCGGTGATCGATCCCGGCGTCCCCGTCAATTGAATGTATCCGCTCGATGGCGTCACCGTCGTCCGTTTCGTTTCGAGCGGGCGGATACTCAACTGCTGTGACGCGGTCGACTCCGTATCTCCCACCGCGTGCGTCCGCACGGAGCGGCGCTTCGTCGACGCACTGACAATGTTCAACGTCGCGCTCACGGTCGAGCCGCTCACGTTCGTGACGTAGATGTCGGTCTGCGCGGGAATTGCCGGGGCGGAGACCATCGGCATGATCATCGTGTCGGAGCCGGACACGAATGACGGATCGACGATGATCCACGCGTCCGCCGTACTGATGCTGCGCACGCGCGCATACGCGCTGATGCGACTCGAGCCGCTGCCGGTGTTCGTGATCACGATCGAGCGCGTACCGTCGACGACCGCGAGCCCATCGTCGGTCACCGAGTAGAACGCGCTCAGCGTGATCGGCACTCTCGCGCCGAGCGGAGCACCGTTCCCGTCATACCCCTGCAGTTCGGCACTCCCCGAATTGCCGCTGAGCTCCTGAAGCACGACGATCGTGCGCACGCTCGCGCTGCGGTCGACACCCGAGAGCACGATGCGTCCGCCGGGCCCGACCCCCTGATCGGAACGGAACACGGGAATTGCCGATGTGTACGCCGCTGACCCGCTCGTGTTCACCATTCGCAGCGCGGCGACCGCCAGTGAATCAAGGGTGCCGCGCAGCATCAGGCTTCCACCAGCGTCGACACCGAAGATGCTGGTGGAGACCGACGGAAGCGTGACGCCGAGGTTCGAGCCGAGATTGGGAAGCGAAGCGAATAGAGAGGACTGGGTCAGAAACAGTCTCAGGTTCGGCAGCAGTGACAGGCTGCGATTCGCAAGAAGAAGATCCGCGAGGATGCCGTCGCTCGATCCGTGCGAGGCCACGAACAGCGCCAGCTCGCCGCTGCCCAGCGGCGGCGGAGCACCAGCCGTAACGCCCGGCTTGACAACGTCGACGATCGTCACGGTGACGGTTGATGTCGGTGTCGTCCCGCTGATCACCGCGTTCGCCGAAGTGCCGCTGCCCAGGAAGCGGAGAGAGAGCGAACCGGTGGCGCCGCCGAAGGGAGAGTTTGAATCCGCGCGCCTCGATCGATCGATCGAGAACGTGACGTCCTTCGTCTCGCCGGGATTGATGGTGATCGTGCCGCTCTGCGGAAGGATCCATGGCACGTCGGATACGGCGATGCCGATCATCGCCGCGGAACCGGTATTCGTGAATGCCACGGAACCCGACGAGTTCTGGCCGGCCGGCGCAGAGACGTCGACGCGCGCGGTCGCCGCTTCCGGCCTGACCGTTCCGGACGGCGCTGTTGCGACGAGAACGTGGACGGGAATCGTGATCCCACCGCCGGCGACGCCGTTACCGCTGACTGTAAAGGATCCGTCGTACGTACCGGGAGGGCGTGATGCAGCGGTCATCGTGATCGATTGGCTGGCGCCGGCCTGAAGCGTGAACGACATCGGCGCGATTTCGAAGAAATCACCGCTTTTTGAAATCGTGACAGTTGACGCCTCGGTTCCGATGTTCGCGATAACGGAGCTGTCCGTCGCGCCAGACTCACCGCTCTGCTGCAGCATGCCGATCGGCAATGTTGCGACGGCGACACGCGGGCCTGAGGGGATGACGTTGACTGTCGCTTGCGCGATGACAGTACCGCCGTTGCCCCCGGCGGTGAGTGTGTACTTGGTCGAGACCTGTGGCGAGACGATCACCGATCCGTTCACAGGTTGCGACCCGACTCCGTTATCGATCGAAACGCTATCGGCGTGGGTCGTCGACCAGGAGAGCGTTGCGGAAGCTCCGGCAATGATGGTTGAAGGCTTGGCGGTGAACGTGATGATCGGGGCCGTTCCCGCGACGCCGCCCACCAACGCTCCTATCGCTGAGAGCGATAACGTCGGGAAGGACATCGAGAAGCCCATCGCCGAAGGGCCGACGACGCTCATCGTGAACGTGCCGTCGGTGTTGTCGATCCGTGCCGGCACCGTCATGCTCGACCCGTTCGCGGTGCCGCTGGTTTGAAACGGCACCGGGGCCGGGCGGGGTCCGACCGCGCACTCGACGGGATCGACGAGCGCCGGCAACGTGAGCTCGCCGCTACCGCTGACGTTGCTGCCATTCTGCGTGAGGTTCATTGTCACCCCGATCGAGAACCGCGCCGTGCGGCTGTTCGCGCACCCCCACGTGCCGTCGATTGTGCCACCCCACTGCCCCACGAACTCATCTGCCGCGTTTGCGCGAATCGCGAAAAGGAACAGAAGCGAGAACATTCCAGCGGCCCGTCGAAACGGCATGGCGACTCCTCGATTGTTGTGGGACGAAGGCATTTGATCGGAACGGCAAAAGGGAGTCAAGGGCGCCCCGAAGCGGGGCATCGAGTCTGATCCCGGTGCGAAAGCTCTGACGTATCATCGCCGGCGCGTGCGCAAACGCGTTTACATCGCTCACACCGGTGGCACGATCGGCATGAACCGCACCCGCAAAGGGTACGGAACGCAACCCGGTTACCTGCAACAACAGATGGAGGGCATGCCGGAGCTTACGCATCCCTCCATCCCGTCATTCACGATTCACGACTACGACCCGCTGCTCGACTCGTCGAACATGACGCCGGGCGAGTGGGTGAACATCGCGCGCGACATCGCCGGGCACTATTGCGAGTACGACGGCTTCATCGTTCTTCACGGCACCGACACGATGGCCTACACCGCTTCGGCG
>DASYUK010000299.1:0-22223 GCA_036001325.1 Thermoanaerobaculia bacterium | reverse complement strand
GCGCGCGAGAGCTGTCGCAGCGGCATCAGGTAGGCGATCGTCGCGAGAACAAGATTGCCGACGATGACGACGCGGATGATCGTCAGCGCCTCTTTCGTCAGCGGAATCGTGCGGTGACTGTGATAGCTGTGATAACTGATCAAAAGGATCGACCAGATGATCACGACTACCGGATAGACCTTCAGGTATTCGGTCAGAGGAAAGAGGCCGGTGGGAAATTGATCAGGGGCGATCCAGGGCAGGACAAGATCGCGGATGTAGAACGCCGCGAAGAACGCGGCGGAAGTCAATGCAAGATCGACGAGATAGACGATCCTCGCAATCAATCTCGCTTGTTGTTTCAGCATCTCTTGTTGGCGAATTTACTGCAAATTCTGCCGCTTCGGTATACGGATCTGCGGCAGCGTCCGTCTATTGGCGTTCGGCCACCTGCTCGAGCAGGTGCTCGTACGCCTCCGTGACGACCGCCCAACTGTACCGATCGGCGGCTCGTTTTCTCGCCCGCCGGCGAAGCTCGTCGCGAAGATCGGCATCGGCAAGCAATTGCCGGATGGCCTGCGACAGCGTCTCCTGCGGGTGAAAACCGAAATAACCGATCGAGTCGCCTCCAACTTCCCGATTTTCAGGAGTTTCGAGCGCCAAAACGCAGCCACCCGAGCCCATCGCCTCGATCAGCGCCGGATGCGTCCCGCCCACCTCGGTCGCCTGAATGTAGATGAGCGCATGGCGCTGGAGCGTGCGGTAATCGGCGCCGTAGATTGCTCCGGGGAAGAGGACGTGTGCGCTCTTCCTCGAGTGCAGCTTTTTGAGGAGATTCTTTGCGTAGAGCGCGTCGCCGACCATGACCAGCGGTGGCGTGTCCGCGACCTTTTCGTACGCATTGACCACTTCGAGCGGATTGTTCTCCGGCTCGAATCGACTCACGTAAAGGAGGTAGTTGTGCGGTTCGACGTTGAGTCGCTGCAGGACATCGGTATCGGGTTCGTCAGGAAAGTCGGAGCCGTAGGGAATCGTCGCGGGTTCGATACCGAATTGTTCGCGATAGTAGATCGCGATCACGTTGGCATCGGCAATGACGCGATCGGCGAATGATGCCGAGAGCGCCTCGCCCGCCAGATAAACGGCGCGGCCGAGGATGTTCCACTTGCGGCGGCGGCGCTCGATGCCGTCGACATTGATCACGACCGGCAGCCGGGCCGCGCGAAGCAGCAGGATCGTGAACGCATTCGCGGCGTTGCAGAGCAGAACGACGTCGAAGTCTCTGCGCAGCGCATCTAGGGCTGACAGCGCTGTATGCGAGACGGTCTCGAAATACTTGCTGCGAATGGCGGGGAGAACGATGCGGTGGATGCCATTCCAGGTCGCGGATACGACCTGCGACCTGCAGTACACCGTCACATCGTGCCCACGCTGCACAAGCCGCGTTCCCAGTTCGGCGGCCAAAGTCTCGAAACCGCCGTATGCCGGCGGAACGCCGCGCGTACCGAGGATCGCGATCTTCACTGAAACCACCGAGCGAGGTCGCGGTCGGAGACGCGGCGCCGGCTCTGAATCGCCCGCCGCTTCGCGAGAATGCGCCGCCGGTTGCGCCACAGCCAACCGAAGGCCGGCAACGACGTCCGCTCAATCGTCAGTGCGGCACCGACGGCCACCATGTCGCGAGCCAGCTCGAACGGCGCGTTGCGCAACGCGAGATATGCGCCTTCATTTTTCAAGCGCAGGAGAAAACGATTCTTCAGCGAGTGCATGTTGATGTCGGGCGGCAACTCTCTTCGCCTCTCCGGCGTCACGCGCCGGACGTGATATGCGACCGCGCTCGGCACACACATCGCGCGCCATCCGAGCAGACGTCCGCGCCAGGCGATGTCGGCATCTTCGCGATAGACGTAGAAGTCTTCATCGAAAATCTCGCCGTTGATGGCAACGTCGTTTAGGAAAGACATCCGGTACATCGCCGCCGCGCCGGACACTCCAAATACTTCGCCCGAGATGTCTTCGTTGATATCAAGGTGTCTTCCGGTTCGCGTCATCCGAATTCCCGTCGAATCGATGCCCGTACCATCTGCGCGCAGGAGCTTTCCTGTCGCCATGCCCACATCCGCGGCGTCGAATGCGGTGATCAGCCGGGCGATGTAATCCGGCTCCAGAAATGCGTCAGGATTGACGAGCTGCACGAGCTCGCCTTTCGCCACCGCGATCGCCTGATTCACCGCGGCGCTGAATCCGCGATTCGTTTCATTGCGGATGAGCGTGGCCCCCGAAATGATCGACGCTGATTCGTCGGACGACGCGTTGTCGACCGCAATCAGCTCGATGTCGCGGTGTGTTTGCCGGGCGATGCCGTCGAGGCACCGCCGCAGCCAGGGAGCGCTGTTCCAGGTTACGAGGGCGACGGAGACGAGTCGTCCCATCGATTGAGAGCTTTCTTCAGCACGCGCGCGTAAGTGCGCAGCGCCTCCCACCGGCTGGAGCTGCCGTTGCGGAACCCGGCCAGCGCGGCGACGCAGCGCATCATCATCCCCACGACCACCGCGAGGCGCAGCGCCTCGGCCCGCGACGGCGAAAACCACTTCCGTGCGTATCGCCACATGTTGCGATACCAGAGATCGATGAAGCGCGCGTAAGACATGTGTTCGAGGCTCGCTCCGCCGACGTGCCTCGCGCGCGCCGCGGGCAGAACATACAACTCCTTCTTCGCCTCGGCTAAACGACGGCAGTAGTCGACATCCTCGAACCAGGCCGGCGAGAACTGCTCATCGAAGGGGCCGATCTCGTCGAAGACTTCGCGGCGGATCAAGAGCGCGGCCGCGGCCGGCTGCTCGATGCGCTGCGGCTGCGACAGATCGAGATCCTGATATCGATAGTGCGCCGTGGCGCGATTGCGCGGCAGCATCTTGTTCACGAGCAATGCTTCGGCAGCGAGAGCGCGCAGCGTCGGCAGTCGCCGCAGCTGAAATTCGCGCTGCGAACCGCCACTCTCCCCGTTCAGCAGCGGTGCGGCCGCCGCCGCATTCGGATTGTGATCGAGAAAATCACAGAGTATCGTCAGCGCCCTCGGATCGAGATCGCAATCGGGATTGAGAAGAAAGAGATAGCGACCTCGCGTCTTTTCGAGCGCGCGGTTCATGCCCGCGGCAAATCCATCGTTCTGCGTCGAGCGGATCACGCGCATGGCGTCTTCGGGCAAGCGGCGAAGCGTGCTGTCGGTCGATGCGTTGTCGTAGACGACGACTTCGTAGGAAAGACCTTCGCACGCCGCCGGCAGCGATTGCAGACAGCGATCGATCCAGCGCTCGCTGTTCCACGTGACGATGACAATGGAGAGCTCGACCGGCGTGGTACGCGCAGACAAGAGTGTCTGCGCCACAGGAGCCTCGGCAATCGTCGTGACGCCTACTTCAGCCATGCTTGCACTGCGTCCGTCAGCGGCCGGGTGACGACCTCCCACGCGTACCGCGGACGAACCCGTTCGAGATTCATTACGCACGCCGACCGGAAAACGTCGTCCATCAAGAGGCGCCGGATCGCCTGGGCGACTGCCCGGACGTCCTCGGCCGGGACGACGATACCGAGACCCTCACTCGCTACCAGTTGTGCTGCGAACCCTCTCTCGGTCGCGATGACCGGAACGCCCGCGGCGATGGCATCGAAGAGGCGCGTCCGGATGGCATAGTCGGCCTCCGCCGTCGAGCGGTGGAGCATGATAGCGATTTTGCCTGAACGCAGCCACGACAATCGTTCGTTGTATGGCACCCAATCGGCCGATGCGGAAACGTGGCCATCACCGCGCTCGAGAAGGCGCTCGAAGCGGTCGGCACGCCGGCGATCGATCAGATCGCGATTCGGACGCGTACGGCCCAGAAACAGAAGCTTGCACGGAAGTCCTTCGGCGTTGAGCCGGAGGATCGCGTCGACGGCCGTTTTCGGATCGAGCCATTCCCAGACGCCGCCGCCCCAGACGATGAGATCGGCCTGCGGTTTTTCGCACGTGCGGATCTCTTCGAGATCCACGCCGAACGGCACCTCGATCCACGGCGCGTCGCCGCTCTGCAGCGATTCGTAAAAGCGCCTCTGGGTCGCCGCGGCGCAGACGAGAAGATCGGCGGTCATGAGCGCCTCAGAGAGACGCCACCACTCCGCAGCAAGATGCAGCCGCTGACGAAGGGATGGCATGTTGCCGTACAGCTCGCGCAGCTCGAGAACGGTTGGATCGAAGAGATCGAAGACGATTCGCTGTCCGTGTTGACGCTTGCGAAATCGGCGCGCGGGTTGACCGATCAGAACGGCAGCGTTGCGCAGCGCGTCGCGTGCTTGCGGCGAGTCGCGATCGACAATCGCCGGCCCGTTTAGACCGGTCGTATCTTCTACTTTTGCAAGCAACGTTGTCGGCGCGAACTTCGCCAGCTCGCGGGCGAGGTGCCACGCGCGGATGCCCGGCCCGGCCATGCGCGCTCCGACGACGTCAGGAGTAGCAACCACAACCGTCGACATGCGCGCGGAGACTATCAGGGTCTACCGGCACTTTCCGTCTTTCTTCCAGGGTCTTTCCAGACTCGATTCCGACCCGAGCCCGTGTGTCCAGTTTTTCGCAGGAGAAAAATCATGAATCGGCGCTAAGGAGTTCTTGGTATCACAGTCATTCTCGTGCAGCTCGCCAGCGCAGCGGTCACCCTTGCCAAATCGCGGCGGAATGCAAACCGATCCTTGATCTGATGCTGGCCGCTTACAACAACGGGCCGGGAGCCGTGCGCAAGCATGGCGGAATTCCGCCGTATCGCGAGACCCGTGCGTACGTCGAATCGATTCGCAACGAGCTTGACGCCGAGGGGCAAGGACGTGCACCTTGAGTCGACATGGAACGTGACGAGCGCAATCAAAACCCTCGTGAACGTTTTCGACTGAGGCTCTTCCTCTATTCAATTATTTTTGCAGCGATCCTGATTCCGCCTGTCGTGGAGATGAAAACCGGCATTCGTCTTGGTGCCAGAAACATCTACCGGACTCCCGATCGATTTCATGATCCGTTGAGTTGGGAGGCGGTGTGGGCGCAATTGCCTTTCACGCTTCTGCCCTATCTCGTCATCGCCGTGACACTGATCACGTTCATCGAGTGGTCGATTCGCCGAAAGATGCAAGGTGTGCGTTCGATACTCGACTCCGAAAGCGAAACGAACGAGTCCCGGCCGAAACGGTTCACAGCGCGATGGCGCATCGCCACGATCGCCTACTCTGCCGCAATAGTCATCGCTCTTTATGCGTACTCGAAAGGCGATTGGAGTTCGGATCTGCCGCCTCTTTTCCCGCTCGTTGCTTTTTCACCGATCTTCGTTTCTCTCGGCTTGCTGGCGATCTATACGGGCGAGTTTCGGCTGAAGGGCGGCACGTTTTACCGGAGCAAAACTCCCATCAAGTATTGGGTATGTGTCGCCACGATGCTTCTGATCGGCACGAGCCTGCTGTTGGCCGGCATAGGCGTCATGGGGACGTGAGCTCGGACGCGAGTGTCGTGACCAACCTCATCCCGTGATCGGTGGATTAGAATTCGATTGATGAGCACTCTCCGTGTGTTGCTCGTCCTAGGCACACTGCTGAACGCACGCAGGTTTGATGCTGCCGTTTCTTACACTGTAACCGTAACTGACGAACCCGAGACGACGACACTGAGCAAGACGCGCCAATTCTCCGTGCTGGCTGACACCGGTCGGATTCGAGCGAAGAAGTTGCCCTCAGAAGAAACAAGTCTGGTGGTCTACGACGATATCTTGTGGACGAAAGGGTCGCCGACTGTCGCGCTGAATTCGCGCAATCAGACTTGGTTTGAGCTGCGCGGCAGTCCGTTCGCGCTGTCGTCGCGCTTTCTTACTCCTCTCTTCGATGGAACTGCGAACAACGCGGTCCTGCGGTTAGACGATCTCGGCAGAACCGCCGGAGGGGAACACCAATATACCGGCCAAGTGACATACGACGTTTACGCCGAGATCGGAGGTGAGCGAGTAAAGGTCACCTGCGTGGCCGCGTTTGCGGCCACGACAACCGAAAACATCGATCGAGCCTATTGGCGTGGGCGCTATGCTGCCGCGCACGGGCTACGCGGAGGTAGACGCGAAATTCTCCGCGGCTGAGGCATCAATGAAGGGCTTCCCTTTGCGCCTGTCGCTCACTGCGACGCGACAGTTCTCCGGAGGCTCCGCGACGACAAATTCGAGTAGTGTTCAGACGACAGAGATCCGCGAAACGACCGCTGACGACTCATTGTTCGTACGTCCTACCGGCTATAGACATCAGCAACCGGTCGTGGGCGCTCCCGGACCGTAGCCGATCAACTCGGCGATTCAGCCGCGGCTAATCTGCTCCAGGGAGTGTTAGCCACTTACCACCAGTCCAGTAGAGGATCGAAGAGGCTTTCTCCTCAAAAATATCCTCTATGCCATCGTGATGGGCGGGCATTTGTGTTCCCAGAGCTTGCAGTAGGCGCGAATATCCTTAGGACTGATGGCCTGATTCTGTGAGAGAACCCTGCCTTTCCTGGCAACGTCCCTTGCAGATATGCAGCGTCGCGGGACGTAGCGAGCTGCGCGAATGGTTTCGCCACACCACTGTGGAAAACCAAGATTGACGATATGCCTTTCACCGAGCAGAGGACAATCCAATCCTTCGCTTTGCTGGACGTGAAATAGCCTTTCTCGACATTATGGGGATGAACCGTCGTACCAGACTTGTGGGATCGTGCAGCGACGATGCTCGAGCTCTTTCCGAACACCCGCCGGCAAACCGGTGAAACTGGAAAAGGATAAACGAGTGATCTGACGCGCTGCGGTGTTCCAGTCGATGGGTGGCTCCTGCGCGGAAGCGATCCCTGTCGAAATCCCAACGAGCAGGAACATCGTGAGGAGCATCGGTCTGCCTAACGGCCTGATTCTAGACTGGGCTCGCGTTGTTTGCGCTCACTCGCTGACGAGACGATCGAGATTCACACGGCCCGAAAGACAACGAAGGACCACCCGACGGCTCCTCGGAATCTCGACGCGCGCGCGACCGCTCGTGTCGAGGTGGTAGACGCGACCGCCGACATCGATCAGCGCGGGCGCCGCGGTCGAATATTCGAGCCGCGCCGGACCGCCGCGCGCAAGAAAGGACAGCGAGTCGCCGGGGCGCACGATCCATCCACCGCGATAAAGAAATCGCGCCACCGTGTATTCGGGTGGATAGAGCTCTCCGCCTTTGTGGACGACATGCATGTCCTCCAACTCGACGATGCATCCGGGCTGCTGCCCGGCGATGAACGCCACCGCGACCGCAGCCGCGCCGAGCGAGATCACGATCTCCGCAGGAACACGGATGCGCATCGCGACCAGACCGAACATCGCGATCAAAACGGCGATCGAGATCCACGCTGCCGCGTTCGGCCGGATGAAGCTCGGAAAGAGGCGCGAGAAATCGCTCTCATAAATCCGTGACAACGCCTCGCCGACGACGTTCTCGCCATTAGCGATGTGGAAGAGGCGCCACGGAAACGCTGCTCCGTGAGCGACGAGGCCGGCGGTCCAGAGCGCGATCAGCGCGATCACTCCGCCGTTCACGCGCTGCCAGATCGCGGCGGCGCCGAGGGCGAGGATCGGCATCAGGAAGACGATATAGCGCAGCGGTGGCGACCATCCGCCGTGCCACTCGGAACGCGGGAGGAGCGTGATGATGTACAGGCCCGATGCAAAGATGCCGAGGCGAAAGGCGCCGGGCGTTTCTCGCCAGCGCGCGAGAGCGAGGACGCCGAGGAGATAGAACGGCGCTTGAAAAAGAATTCCGGCGGCGCCGTCGAGGATGAGACCAAACAGGCCGATCACATAAAGACGCGGCTGCACCGGCAACAGCTCACGCCAGTTGTGGACATTCATGATGTTGCCGGAGATGAGCCAGACGATCAGCAGCGGGATCACGATCGCAACGGCGGCGATGACAATCGCTCGGCGACCGGTCGTGCGCAGCATCAGCAGGATCGCCACGAGAACAAATCGCAGTTTCAGCAGAGTCAGGGCCAAGATGGCCGGAACCCAGCGCTGCGCGCGGCGCTGTCGCACGCCGCGAATCGCCTCGACGAAGAAGAATGCGGCTGGAACTTCCGGCCAGATCCGCGCAGCGTAAAAGATGATCGGCGGCCCAAATGCGAGGACCGGAAAGACAGCGCGCGTCGTCGCGTCGTCGATGCCTTCGTCTTCGAACATCCGCACGGTCGAGCGGACGAGCAGCGCGCCGAAGAGCGCGATCGTCGCCACGGCGCCGGCGAGTCGCGCGATGAGATAGCCGGGCACGAGAAGCAGCGGCAGGAACGGCTCGTGACGCGAGTACTGCTCGCGGTGCGGCCCGACCGGATCGCCGGGCTGCGGGCGAAGATCGGTGCGCCCCGTCGCCGAATGCGCGAGATCACGATATTGATTGGTGAGATCGAGATCGCGATCGTGAACGATCGATTCGGTGATGAGGAGATAAAAGGGCTCGTCGCCATCGATCGGCGCGCGTAACATCGCCGGGATCATCAAGGCGTAAACGAGCAGCGCGATGATCGCGGCACGGTTTGCCGACCATCGCACCTCCTTTGCGCAAGCGAGAAACAGAGAAAACAGCGCGAGCTGTGCGACGCACAGTGCGACGAAGGCCGGATAGGGATCGAATCCGTTGACCTGGCGCCAGACCAACGCAGCAAACACGTACAAAGCCACTTGAAGCGAGAGGCAGCGCACCAGCGCCCGCCCGCGCAGCGCGATGAGCGGCAGCGCGAAGAGCACAGCGATGCGCAGCATCATCACTTCTCCAGCTCGAAGGAGTTGATCTGCAGGCGGGCGGCCGATGGGAGGCGACGATCCGCTGTGACGCGAAGCGTTGTCGCGTTTTGCGGGATCGGGAAGCGTGCGGCACCATCGACCCATGCACTTTGTCCGTATCCGCGAACCGCGCCGGCGGCATTGACCGGAACCGTGTTGCGCGACCCGTAGAAGTACTCCCGGCGCAAAAACCCCCAATCGGCGATCTCGCCGATGCGCACAGGCACGCGATTCACGCTTCCGACGATCGTTCCTTCGCGCAGCCGTGACAGGTTCGCGCCCGAGAGGATGAGAGCCGTGGCGTGACTCGGCACATCGAGTGTGATCGATTGGCCCGGCGCGAGCGCCATGTTCATCGGCGCGCGCGGTGTGGCAATCGGCAGACCGCGAATCGCCAGAGGCAACGCCCGCGCGAAGATCCCGCTCCAGGCGAAGAACAACAACATGACGGCGACCGCGAAAGAGCACAGGACATCAGCTCGCAATCGCGGCATCCCGAACGCGCGAAAGGCCGTGAGCACGATCAGCACGGCAATGGGAAATCCGAGCGTGCGCAATGGAATCGCCGGCGTGAACAGCGCGACGCTGATCGCGACAACCACACCCACCGGAGCCGATCGCATGACGAAGACGATGAGCAGTGCGATCGCGATCAACAGCAACTCGCGTGCGAACATCACACTCGATAGCGGAATCCAGCGAAGCAGGATGATCGCGCCAACTGTGAGAACCGCTGCGCGAATGAAATCGAGCTCGAAAAGCAATGCCGCAGCGAACGCGATCCCGATCACCACGCCGAACCAGATCAGGCGAAGCCGTTCATCCGCGATGACGATCTCTCCGCCCATCAGCAGCGGTACGGCCAGTTGAATTGCAGGCCGCGTCATCGCCGCGACGATCGTGATGATCACCGCGATCACAGGCAGAGCGGCGTCAATCGGAGTGCCGAATTGCGCGACTGCGCCGCAGGCATACGCGGAGATCGCCGCGGCGATGATCGTCGTTAACGACCTACTCAGCAATCAGGACTTTCGCGTTGCGTACGAAGTCGGGATCAAACCCTTCCACAGCTTCCGGCGTCAGCGTGGCGCGATAGATGATGCGGGCGTCGCCTCTGAGACGCACGTCGCGCAGCTCGCCTCCTTCGAGCGTGAAGGAGACTTCGAGCGCGATACCGCTGCGCGTCAGGACCTTGACCGGCGAGCTCACCCTTCCGAACAACGCGCTCACCGATGCCGATGCCACGACACCCGAGCCGCAAGCAAGGGTTTCGGCCTCGACGCCTCGCTCGTACGTGCGCACGTCGATGGAGTGATTGTCGCGAACGACGACGAAATTCGCATTCGCGCCTGCCGGCTGCAGATCGCGATGCGTGCGAATGGCGCGGCCCAGGGGAACGATGTCCTCCGACCAGAGATCGTCGCCGAGAAACACCACGTAGTGAGGGACACCGACGGTCATCGAGCTGCCGTGCACGACGGTCTCGCCGACTCGGAGCGGACGATCGGCCCGAAAGGACGACGGCTGCGGCATGGTGACGATGACGCTTCCGGTGTCGGAAACGTCGGCGTGAACGATGCCGACGTCGGTCTCGATCGTCATCGTCCGGCCGGCGATCGCACCCTCGACCGCGAATCGCGCCGCGCACCGAGTGCCATTGCCGCAAAACTCGCCCAGCGATCCGTCGGCGTTGTAGTAGCGCATGCGAAACGTTGCCCGGCCGCTGTTCTCGATGAGGATGAGGCCGTCAGCGCCGACAGAAAGCGCGCGCGTGCAGAGGCGGCGCGCCAGCTCCGCGGCGTCCGCGACGGCAGCGTTGCGATTGTCGATGACGACGAAGTCGTTGCCGGCTCCCGCCATCTTGGTGATCGAGAGCGGATCTTGTTTGCCGCCTTGAGTTTGTAACAGTGTCGCCATCGGAATTTTCGTCGCTCACCTGCCATTCTCGCACGGAGTAAGCCAGGTGGAATGTAACCCATCGTGTGCGAATTCGTCCGAACACCAGGGTCGTGTGTCGTAGGTCGTAGGTACCCGTGGGCCTCAGCGCGACAACGCCCCCGGCACCCACGACCTACGACCCACGACCTGCAGTAAATAGGAGGCCTTCTGAAAAACGCCATCTCCATCGCGGTAGCTCTCGTTGTCGGAATGCTGCCGGGCGCCTTCGCCCAGACCCAGAAGCAGCAACCGTCGACCGAGATCCCGAAGCTCGTCGAGAACATCGACGTCCACGTCATCAACGTCGACGTCGTCGTCACCGACAAAAGGGGCAACGTCATCACCGGTCTGAAGAAGGATGACTTCGAGATCTACGAGAACGGCGTACCCAAAGCGATCTCGAACTTCTATTCGGTAGAAGGTGGCAAGCCGACCGAAACAGAAGGGGAAGCGCCGACGCCCGCGCCCACTGCGGCTCCTCAGCCGCCCCGCCGCGAAGAGATCCCCGACACCATGAAGCGGCGAATCATCATCTACATCGACAACCTGTCGATGGCCCCTTTCAATCGCAACCGCGTTTTCCAGAGCATGAAGGAGTTCGTCAAGACCGTCATGCGTCCCGGCGATGAGGCGATGGTCGCGACGTTCAATCGCAGCATGAAGGTGCGCGTTCCTTTCACTCGTGATCCGGTGCAGGTCCAGCAGATGCTCGACGCCGTCGCCGGCGAGAGCGCTCTCGGGACCACGAACGCCAGCGAGCGTAAACAGATCGAAGATCGCATTCGCGAGACCAACAACTACGATGAAGCGCTGTCGACCGCGCGGACTTACGCGTCTTCGGTCGAGCACGACCTCCGGCAGAGCGCCGAGTCGCTCAACGGTCTTATGACGACACTCGCCGGCGTCGAAGGGAAGAAGGTTCTCATCCTGGCCAGCGAAGGCTTTCCGATGCAGCCCGGCCGGGAAATCTTCCAGTACATCGACGAGGTCGCGAACGAGAAGCAGTGGCGCTTCAGCGGAACCATTCTCGAAGGGATGAGCTTCGACTCGACCTCGCTCATTCAATCGGTCGCACGCACCGCGAACGCCAATGGCATCACGATGTACACGGTGCACGCCGCGGGGCTCACCGGCGGCAGCGAGATGAGCGCTGAGCACGCGCAACCGACACCCGTGAGCGTGTCGCAGGCGATCATCTCCAACACCACCGACTCGATGCGCCTGATGGCCGACATGACCGGCGGCGTGGCGTCGATCCAGACGAACAACTTCGCGCAGGCCTTCCGCAACATCCAGCGCGATCTCGACACCTACTACTCCCTCGGATACCGCGCCAGCACGGAGCGTGTCGATCGCCAGCGGCAGCTCCAGGTGCGCATGAAGAACCGGAATTACATCGCGCGGTCGCGGCAGACATTTGTCGAGAAGTCGACGTTCGCAGAGATGAACGACAAGGTCGTCGCCAATCTGCTTTACAAGACAAAGCAGAATGACCTGAAGATTCTCGTTCGCACCGGCGCGCCCGCCGCGGCCGATGAAGATCTCTTCAAGGTGCCGGTAGAGATCCAGATCCCGATGGACTCGCTCACGCTTCTCCCACAGGGAGATACGGAGTACGTGGGCGGCTTCGACGTCTACGTCGCCGTGGCGAACAAAGATGGAGATATGTCGGATGTGTCGCGCAAATCGCATCAGCTGCGCGTACCGTCGACCGACATGGCGCGAGCGAAAGGCAAGTACTACGCGTACTCGGTCGACTTGCTCATGGAGAAGGGGCTGAACAGAATCTCCGTGGGCGTCGTCGATAACATCTCCAATGTGGCCGGGTTTGCGCGCGAGCAGGTAATCGCGCAAGATCTCCGCTGACGCGAATTCTTCTCACTCTTCAATACCTCGGCACTCGCTACGCCGGTTGGCAGGCGCAGGCCAATGCCACCGGCGTCCAGCAGGTCGTCGAGGCGGCGCTGGGAAAAGTCTTTCAGACGCCGATCCGCATCGAAGGGGCGAGCCGCACGGACTCAGGCGTGCACGCGGCTGCTCAGCGCGCGCATGCCGACGTGCCGTTCGAGATCGCTCCGCGCGGTCTCATCCGCGGTCTCAACGATCTTCTTCCCGCCGATATCCGTTTGCTCGATATCGAGCAGGTCGCGGACGACTTTCAATGCCGCCATCGCGCGAAGGCGAAGACCTATGTCTATCGCATCTGGAATGCAGAGGTGGCGGATGTGTTCGCGGCGGAAACGCATGCACATGTGGCGCAGCCGCTGGACGCGGCGCTGATGCATGAGACGGCACAACTGCTCGCCGGCCCGCACGACTTCCGCGCATTCACCGTCGCTGCACCGGAAGTGAGCTCGACGACGAGGACGATCTCATCGATCGGAGTGGAGCGCAAAAGCGAAGTGGTGCGTATCACCGTTTCGGCGGACGGTTTCCTTCGCTACATGGTCCGCCGGATCGCCGGATCGTTGATCGAGATCGGACGAGGGAAGATCGACGCGTCAGCGCTGGTGCACTCGCTCGAGCCGGAGTTCGAGAGTGCGAGATGGACCGCGCCGGCGAAGGGGCTGACGCTGATGGACATTCGTTACTAGGTGCTAACATCATCCGTTCGAAATGATTGACCTCTCCAAGCTGGCTGAGCCGGGGTCGATGGAGGAAACGCTCCTCGAAAAAATCGATTTCAAGCGTCTGCCGAAGCACATCGCCGTGATCATGGACGGCAACGGGCGCTGGGCGAAGTCGCGCAACCTGGCGCGGGTGGAAGGGCATCGCGCCGGGATCACCTCGGTGCGCGAAGTTGTCGAGACGGCGGCACGCCTGGAGCTTCCGGTCATCACGCTCTACGCGTTTTCGGTGGAGAACTGGAAGCGGCCGCGCTACGAAGTGGCGACCCTGATGATGCTGCTCAAGGAATACCTGCGCAAGGAGCTGTCGACGCTGCAGGAGAACAACATCCGCTTCGTACCGATCGGACGCGTGGAGGGACTCGACTCCAGCGTCCAGCGCGAGCTTCGCTACGCGCAAGAGCAGACGGCTGGCAACACCGGCCTCCTCTTCCAGATCGCGCTCAACTACGGCGGCCGCGCCGAGATCGTCGACACGGTGAACCGCATCATGACGCTGCTTCGCGAGCGCGAGATGAGCGACGCTGTCATCGACGAGAACTTCTTCGCTGACCACCTCTACACCGCCAATGTCCACGATCCCGACCTCCTCATCCGCACCAGCGGGGAGCTGCGCGTTTCGAACTTCCTCCTGTGGCAGATCGCTTACGCGGAGATCCACGTCACAAAAGTGCTCTGGCCCGATTTTCGCCGTCGCCATCTCTTCGAGGCGATCATCGACTTCCAGTCGCGCGAGCGGCGTTACGGCGCAGTCGAGGAGTCGGACGCCGCGATGTTCGTCGAGGCGGACGAGAAGCACGCCTGAAGCGGAATCGATGACTGACGTTGATGCACCGCGCCCAACGCGCTACACGCGCGAACTGACTGCCGCGGTCCTTGCCCCTCTGATCATCTGGATCATCGGCTGGTCGCACGAGTACGTGTTCGACGCCGCCATCGCCGCGATCGCCATCCTGGCGCTCTACGAGTTCCTCGCTCTCGGCATCCGCAAGGGCTACGACATGCCGATCGTGCTGTGCATGCTCGTGACGTTATTCATCATCGCCGCCTTCATTCTCGAGAGCGTCTCGGTGGAGATGGGGATGTTCGTGACGCTGCTGGTCATCCCGGCCTCCTACGTCTTTCGAAAAGGGAGCATCGAAGAGGCGCTTCCATCGAGCGCCATCGCGGTGTTGGCCACGATGTACGTCGGCATGCTGGCCGGATCGCTGATCCGGCTGCGCAACGATTTTCCGGTCGGCCCGAAGCTCGTTTTCTTTCTCCTGCTCGTCGTGTGGCTCGGCGACGCCGGCGCGTACTACATCGGCAAGAAGTTTGGCCGCCGCCAGCTCTCACCACGCATCAGCCCGAAGAAGACCGTCGAAGGCCTGATCGGCGGAGTGGTCACGTCCGCGATCACCGCTGCGGTCATCCACTTCACTTTTTTCCCGCAGTTCCCGCTCGCTCACGCGATCATCGTCGGCGTCGTGCTCTCGATTACCGGCGTGATCGGCGATCTGGCGGAGTCGATGTGGAAGCGCTCGGCAGCCGTGAAGGACTCCGGCACGCTCATCCCGGGTCACGGCGGTTTTCTCGACCGCTTTGACTCCATTCTCTTCACTGCGCCTATCCTGTACGTTTACTGGGCACTCACGCAGCACGGTTTGCGCACGTTAAATATGATCAAGGGGTAATGTGCTCGGTGCTCGGTGCTCAGTGCTCGGTAGGCAGGGAGCACTGAGCACCGAGCACCGAGCACCAGGTCATGCGACACATCTCAATTCTTGGCAGCACCGGAAGTGTCGGGCGGTCGACGCTGGCCGTGGTCGATGCTTTTCCCGACGATCTGCAGGTTGTCGGTCTTGCCGCCGGAGGCAATGTCGAGCTGCTGGCGGAGCAGATCGATCGCTATCGCCCCGCTGTCGTTTCCGTTCGCGATCCAGAGGATGCGTCGCGATTGCGGGCGCTGACGTCGCATCGGGTGGAGATCCTCTGCGGCATCGAAGGGGCGGCCGCCGTCGCGTCAATGCCTTCGGCCGACGCCGTGATCGCGGCCATCGTCGGTGCCGCGGGTATTCCGCCCGTCTATGCCGCGCTTCGGGCCGGCAAGCGGGTCGGAATCGCCAACAAAGAAGTGCTGGTCGCCGCCGGAGACGTCATGACGCGCGCTGCGGCCGAGAGCGGCGGCGAGATCCTGCCGGTCGACTCCGAACATAACGCCGTTCATCAAGCGCTGCGGTGCGGAGGACACGAGGAAGTGCAGCGCATCATCCTCACCGCGTCGGGCGGACCGTTCCTCCATCGGGATCTCGACACGTTCCACGACATCACCATCGAAGCAGCGCTTGCTCATCCGACGTGGAGGATGGGAAGCAAGATCTCGATCGACTCGGCGACGATGATGAACAAAGGGCTCGAAGTGATCGAGGCTCATCATCTCTTTGCGATGTCGCCCGATCGGATCGACATCCTCATTCACCCGCAGTCGATCGTTCATTCGATGGTCGAGTATGTCGACGGCTCGATCATGGCTCAGCTCTCCACCACCGACATGAAGTTCCCGATTCAGTATGCCCTGCTGTACCCGGAGCGCGTCGTCGCGCCATTCGCGAGGCTGGATCTGGCCAAGATCCGCAGTCTCGAGTTCCTGCCGGTCGACGCCGGGCGGTTCCCGGCGGTCGGCCTCGCCTACGAAGCCTGTCGCGCCGGCGGATCGATGCCGGCGGTCCTCAATGCTGCCAATGAGATCGCCGTGGAGCGCTTCCTGGCTGGAGAACTTCCGTTCGTCTCGATCGTAGACATTGTGAGCCGCGTTCTCGAGCGGCATGCCGGAAAGGTCTCGCCGATCAGCTCTGTTGAAGATGCCCTTCACTGGGACGCCTGGGCGCGCAATGAGGCGCGCGGAATTGATGTTGGCGTGAGACGCTGAAACGCACCCTCTATGACAATCCTGACCACCAACCTCGTGGCGTTCGTTCTCGTCCTCGGCGTCCTGATCTTCGCGCACGAAGCCGGGCACTTCCTCATGGCGAAGCTCTTTCGCGTGCGCGTGCTCGTCTTCTCGTTCGGATTCGGCCGGCGCCTCTTCGGATTCCGGCGCGGCGGCACCGACTATCGCGTTTCGTTGATTCCCCTGGGCGGGTATGTCCGCATGGCCGGTGATACGCCGGAAGAGAACAACGCCGGCAGCCCTGACGAGTTTCTTTCCAAACCCAAATGGCAGCGCTTCCTGATTCTCCTGGCGGGACCGCTGGTGAACATCCTCATCGCCATCGCGTTCATCGCGGCGCTGGGCATGGTCGGCACGGAGTACCGGATCGTGCGGCCGGTCATCGGCGAGATCATTCCGAACAAGCCGGCCGCGCGTGCCGGACTGCAGCCGGGCGATCAGATCGTCCGCGTCGGCAGCGAGCCGATCAGCGATTTCGAGGACCTCAAGCTCGCCATCACGATGAACGCCGGCACGCCGCTGCAGGTCGAATTCATCCGCAACGGCCAGCACCGCGTCACGACGATGATTCCGGAGCGCGAGAACAGCGAATACGGTCCGGTCGGACGCGCGGGCATCCGGCCTCTATTCGATCCGGTCGTCGGCCGCGTCATTCCGCGCTCGGCGGCTGATAAGGCAGGGGTTCGAACCGGCGACCGCATCGTCAGCGTGAACGGTAAACCGATCCGCGACATGTACGAGCTCGACGAAGTGATCACCAAAGCTCCTGGCGCGCCGTTGACTCTCGGCATGTCGCGCCCTGATGGAACGCAGTACGTGGTGCGGTTCCCGGCGACGAAGTTCGATCAGCAGGATCCGTATCGCGGATTTCTCCCGCCGACCGAGATCCGCAAACTGTCCTTGCTTCCCGCGCTCGGCGACAGCTTCGAACAGAACTGGAAAATGCTTCGCTATGCGTTCAACGCGATCGGACGCATCTTCCGGTCCGAGGGAAGCGTGCGGGAGTTGAGCGGGCCGATCTCGATCGCACGCATCTCCGGCGACATGCTCCGCCGCGGATGGATCGAGGTTGTGGCGCTGATGGCGATGATCTCGCTGCAGCTCGGAGTGATGAACCTGTTGCCGATCCCGGTGCTCGACGGCGGACATATCGCCATCCTTCTCGTCGAAGGCGTCTCGCGACGCGATCTTTCCCTGCGGACGAAGGAGCGCATCCAGCAACTCGGCTTCGCTGTGCTCGCCGCACTGATGATCGTCGTTCTCTACAACGACTTCATCAGCAACGTCACTCGTCTGAAGATGGGGTGATCGCTCCGGCCGGTTACCTCCACCTTCTGATCTTCGGCGTTCTGATTCCGATCTCCGCGATTCGTTCGAAGAAGCTGATCGAATCTCACCCGCTGCCGCCTCGGAGAAGGTACTTCCTCTCTGTATTGATCCAGACGGCGTCCTTCGCCCTCTTCTCGATCTTCGTCGCGCGTCAGAACTGGATCGAAATCTTTCCGCAGAGGACGCCGCCGTCGCGGGCGATCCTCGCCGGCTGCGTCTTTCTGGCGATCGCCGTTCCCTACGGATGGACTCGCTGGCGAAAGGCAGTCGCGAAACGAAAGCGGATCGTCGCTCTCTTCATGCCGACCAACGGAACCGAAAACGTTCTGTGGATCGGAACAGCCGCGATCGCAGGCTTCGGGGAAGAGATCACGTGGCGTGGCGTACAGATCGTATTGCTGACGCGGCTCACCGGCAGCTTCGTCATCGCCGCGGCGATTTGTGTGGCGATGTTCGCGATCTCTCATGCTCTTCAAGGATGGAGGAGCGTCGGGGCGATCGCGATCTTCGCGGCGGCGTTTCACGCTCTCGTCTGGCTGGCAGGATCGTTGTACGTGGCGATGGCAGTGCATTTCCTCTACGACCTGATCGCCGGCTTCGCCTACGGTCATCTCGCACGCAAGCTCGGCTACATCCCACAGGAAGAACCCGGGCCAGCGCCCTTGCCCGCGACTGACTCTGTATAACCGTTCTCAGTGGGGCGCCGCTGTCCTCAGCGGCGCCGCGCCGGTGAGGACACCGGCGCTCCACCGAGATCTCTGAGGATGAACAGTCGTAAAAGATCGAGTGCGCTTTGCGAGGCGAACCATTTGAACATCGACCGTGACATCGGCCAGAACTGCTTCCGGTGCTCATGCGCGCTCGCGCTGGCAACGGCGATGTGCACGGTCCCGACCGGCTTCGTCTCCGACCCGCCACCCGGCCCGGCGATGCCGGTCACGCCGATGCCGTACGTTGTCTCGAAGCGATCGCGAATGCCTCGAGCCAGAGCGATCGCGATCTCTTCCGACACCTCGCCGTGCTCTTCGATGATGCGAGGATTGACGCCGGCGATCTCGATCTTCGCCCGGGCGTCGTAGCAGACGCCCCCGCCGATGTAGTAGCGCGAGCTTCCCGCCACGTCGGTGATGCGCGATCCGAGAAGTCCACCGGTGCACGACTCAGCGGTTGCAAGCGTCGCGCGGCGCTCGACGAGGATGCGGCCGATGATCGACTCGAGGGTGTCGTCATCGAATCCGTAGATGCGATCGCCGAAGATCTGAAGGAGCTCCCGCTCTCGCGATGCGATTTCATCTCGCGATGTTCCCTGCAGATGAATTTCGATCTGGGCGCCGGAGGCAAGGATCGTCAGCGGCTCGTGGTTGTGCGCTTCGTAATATGGTTTCAAACGCTCCTCGACACCTGACTCAGTGAGTCCTGCGACTTTGAGAACGCGTCGGTGCCGCTGCACGTCGCCGATCGTCTCTCGCAGCCACGGTCGTAGATACGTCGTGATCATCCATTCGAGCTCGTGCGGCACTCCAGGAAAGACCCAGACATGCTTTCCGCTGAGTTGCAGATGAAATCCAGGCGCAGTGCCTCGCTCGTTCGTCAGCGTGGTCTGACGGCGAAAGACCTGCGCCTGTCGTTTGTTGACCTCCGGCATCTTCCAGCCGCGCGCCGCGAAGCGCTTCTCGATCTTGTCGATGATCGATGGATCGAGCTCCATCTCGAGGCCGAGCGCCTTGACCAGCGCCTCGCGCGTCAGGTCGTCTTCGGTGGGCCCGAGGCCACCGGTGGTGACGAGGATATCGACGCGCTCGAGATCGTAGACGATCTGATCGGCGAGATCATCGAGGCGATCGCCGACGATGCTCTTCAGAACGACTTCGACACCGTGATCTTCGAGCGCGGCGGTGACTTTGAGCGAGTTCGTATCGACGCGCGCCGGCCCGAGCATTTCCGAACCGATGGCGATGATGGCGGCCTTCACGCGCCGATCTTATGCGTGCGCACAAAAAGAAACAGCCCCGCGAGAGCCGCGGGGCTGTTGAACGAGGTCGCTGGAATTACTCGTTGCTGCGTCCGTTGCCTGGGAAATCTGGCGCCCACAGAACGTGCGTGAGATCGAACTCGAGCTCCCCGTTTGCATTCCTGCCGGTCGGCAGCGCGAAGACATTCGGCCGCCCCTGTCCGTCGTAGTGGATCGGCGTCCCCCACTGGCCAGCGTCAGAGAGAAGCTCCGACATCGTCGGCGGCCGCGTCAGCGACTGCGCCATGACGTCGATGACACTCGCGATCGTCGTAAAGCTGTCGAGATGCGCATAGATGATGCTGATCTCGTCGTAGTCGTGCTGATTGGGATGCTCGTTCGACGGATCGTTCGAAACCGCTCCGCCCGCACCGCCGTCCGGATCATTCGTGTAATCCATGCACGAGCCGAGGTTCGCATTGTTGAATGTCTCGTCCTGGTGGTCGAGACCGAAGTCGTGCGCGATCTCCTGGCAGACCACCATCTGCCGCCACGCAGGCGTGTTGTATGTCGATGTGTTGAAGTACGTGTCGTTGAGCTTCGTGTACCCCTTCGTAATGTGAAGGCCGCTGATGGAGATGCCCGCGATTCCCAGCCAGCCGTTGTTACCGTAGGTTGTGTTGCAAACCTCGACGACGCCCGTCGCTGACGCGCAGCGCCTCACGTTTGAGAGTGGCGACTGCCACTGCGGGTTGTAATCGAGGACCGTCGATTTGTTCCAGTCACTGACTGCCGTCGACAGATATCCCTCCCAGTTCGCGGTGACGTTGTCATAGAGCTTCAAAGTGAACGGATTCGCAGTACGAGCCCAGTGATAACCTCCCCACGAATGGTTCGCGTAGGAAGCGACAGGCATGAGGACAACGACAGCGACCGTTGCAACAAGAATCCAACTACGCCAGCGGTGAGCTACGGACATGAATGCCTCTCCTTATTTTTTGAAGTGAAACAAAGGTACCGTCTGACGCAATGGCAAGTCAACCCCTCATCTGCCTGATCTGCGCGATATTTCGCCCGTGAAGCCGGATGTTGTCATCATCGGTGCGGGTGTCATCGGCAGCAGCATCGCCTGTCACCTCGCCGCTCGCGGAGTGCGGAATGTACTGGTTGTGGATCGCGCGGCCGATTTCGGCGCCGGAAGCACGGCGCGCGCGACCGGTGGATTTCGGGCTCAGTTCGGAACGGAAGTGAACGTCCGTCTCTCGATGCTTTCGCGCGAGAAACTGCTGCGATTCGAGGATGAGATCGGAGTCGATTCCGGCTATCGCCAGTATGGGTATCTTTTCATGGCGAGAAATCGATACGAGCTCGACGAGCTGACACGCGCGCAGCAAGTGCAGCACGCTTGCGGACTCACCGAAGCGAAGACGATCGATGCTGAGGAGATCCGGCGCCTGAATCCGGCGGTGCGCGACGAGTCGCTCATCGGCGGCACGTTCTGCCCCACCGACGGATTCATCGTGGCGATGCAGATCCTCCGCGGCTACGCCGCGGCGGCACAACGGCTCGGCGTCAAGTTTGAGTTTGGCAAAGCCCTCTCCCGCCGGGAGAGGGGGGCCCTGAGCGGAGCGACGGGCCGGGTGAGGGGCGAGCAGATTTTCATTAACGCGGCGGGGGCGTGGGCGAATGAGGTCTCAAACGTGCCAGTCACACCGCTCAGAAGACGCGTCGCGGCGACAGTTCCGACGAATGTCCTGCCGCAGAACATGCCCATGACGATCTGGGTCGGCGACGCCTTTCACGTGCGCGTGCGCGACGGGCGCGTGCTGCTCATCTGGCCCGACACGCCGCCGAATGACGAAGCGTGGTTGGGTACAGTCCGGCGTTGGGCGCACGAGCGCGTGCCGGTCTTGCGCGATGTGCCGATCGATCCGCAGCAGTCGTGGGAGGGCTTGTACGAGATGTCGCCCGACCGTCATGCGATCATCGGCCGCGATCCCGAACGTGAGAATCTCGACCTCGCGAACGGGTCGTCAGGCCACGGTGTGATGCACTCGCCCGCGATCGGGCAGCTCGTGGCCGAGATGATCGTCGACGGCAAGACATCGATCGATATCAGCGCTCTACGCCCTTCGCGATTCGCAGAGGGAAAACCGATCAGTGGACCTCAGCTTCTGTAGCCTCCTTCTCTTTGGACAGCTCTTCCCATTTCCGGTACAGCAACTCGATCATCGACTTCAGATCGGCGTTCCGCCCTTGAATCTTCTTCATCCGCTCGCCGTCGCGGTAGACCTCTTCGGAACAGAGCAGCAGGTCATTGCGCTCGCGCTCCCCTTCCGCTGAGGCGATGCGTGCCTCGAGCTGCGCGATCTCCTCGTCGATCTTCTTGATGCGTTTGTCGCGCTTCCTCTGATCGGAGCGGTCGACTTTGTGGAGGACAGGCGCCTCGCCTGTCGCTTTTGGCGGTTTTGTCCGGACAGGCGAGGGCGCCTGTCCTCCACTCTTGAACCGTTCCACCACATCGCTGTAGTTGCCCGCATACACCTCGCCGTGGCCGTCTTCGACGAGGATGATGTTTTCCGCGACGCGATCGATGAAGTAGCGATCGTGCGACACCACGATCAGCGCGCCGG
>DASYUK010000298.1:0-10387 GCA_036001325.1 Thermoanaerobaculia bacterium | reverse complement strand
TCTCTTCCCGAGCCAGACGCCGCTCGGCAAGACGGTGAAGGTGAACAACAAGCCTTACCAGATCATCGGCGTCTTCGCGGAGAAAGGCTCGTCGTTCGGACGGAGTCAGGATGATCTTGCGGCCGTGCCCATCACGAAGTTCTTCTCTGACTTCGGGCGGCAGAACCGGACGGTCAACATCGCGACGCAGTCGACATCGCAGGCCACGTACAACCTGACGCTCGACAAGGGCATCGGCGCAATGCGCATCGCCCGCGGGCTGAAGCTGGCGCAGGACAACGACTTCGAGATCTACTCGAACGACACGCTCATCACCGCGTTCGCTCAGATCGCGGGGACCGTGCGCATCGGCGCGTTCGTCGTCAGCGTCATCGCGCTGCTCGCCGCCGGAATCGGCATCATGAACATCATGCTCGTCAGCGTCACCGAGCGGACGCGCGAGATTGGCGTGCGCAAGGCCATCGGCGCGCGGCGCGAGGACATCATCAAGCAGTTCCTCTTCGAAGCGGTGGTGCTCTCCGAGGTCGGCGGCCTGGCGGGCATTCTCTTCGGCGTGGCCGGCGGCAACGGCGTCGCGTTCTGGTTCGACATGTCCGTCGTCTTTCCATGGGGATGGGCGCTGACCGGGCTGATCGTCTGCTCGATCATCGGCATCGGCTTCGGCTGGTATCCGGCGTGGAAAGCGTCGCGTCTCGAGCCGATCGAAGCGCTGCGGTACGAATAGCGCGCACGAGTGCCGGGCGGCGATTGACGAGGGCGGGCGCGATCGTCAGCGCAAACCGCGTATGTTGACCGGCAATGCCTTTTGCTACCGCACGTCCGATGAGCGCACCCGCCAGAACATCGGACGGAAAATGTGCGCGATCGTTGACTCGCGACGCAGCGACGCTCGCCGCCATCGTGTAGACGACCGCCGGCACGATCCAACCGTTCGAATGCGCCGCCACAGCAGTCGCGAAGGCGAACGCGTTTGTCGCGTGACCCGATGGAAAGCTTTCATATCCGCTGGAGAACGGGTGAAACGAGTGCGCGCCCTCTTCCTGAAGTGGGCGCGCGCGACCGAAGGCGCGTTTCAGCAGCGGTGTGACGACACCTGCGGCCCATAGCTCGGCTTCGAGTGAATCTCGTCCAGCCGATTGCAACTGCGGCTCGCCCGAGATGGCGCCACCGGCGAACAGCAGCGCGGAGATCTCCAGCGCGCGGTGTCCGCCGAACGGAGTGATGTCCTTGGCGAAGCGGTCGGTGGACGAAGAGCGACCGTCTTGCACGGAGTCGTAGACCTTGTTATCCGCGACGTAGAGAGCCGCCATAGCGGCCACGCCTTCAGCGAAATGCGCCCACTGCTCAGCCTTCCAACGCAAAGGGGCGGTCGCGAGCTGCGACACGTCGCTCGCTATCGCCGTGCTCGACATGGCGAAAAGCAAAACCATCAGCGCGGAGTGACGGGCGTTCATTTCGCACACTCATCCTGGATCAATCTCTGCTTCGGTGTTCATCCGGGAGGAAATCGATGAATTCAAAAGTAGCAGTTTTGACACTCGCCCTGTCACTCTCCGCCGCGCCGGCTGCGCTCGCCTCTAAGGAAAATCAGACGACGTTGCAGAAGGAGGCGAAGATCTCGATGGCCAAGGCGCGCGAGATCGCCCTGAATAAAGCGCCCGGAAAGATCGAGAGCGCTGAGCTCGAGCGCGAGCATGGGAAATTGATCTATTCGTTCGACATCCGCCAGGCCGGGAAGACCGGCATCACTGAAGTCGCGGTCGACGCGATCAACGGAAAGATCGTCGACGTCCATCACGAGACACCGGCGAAGGAGGCGGCCGAGAAGAAGCAGGAAATCAAGGAGAAGAAGGCCTCCCCGAAGAAGCAGTGACCTGTGTTCCTTGCCCCGATTCCGACGGGGCCGTAAGCTAGTCCAACACCGGGGCGATGGCCGACGAGGAACAGTTCGACGCGCTGGAGATCGCGACGCTCGTCAAGCGCCTCGACCGGCAGCGGCGCGCTCGCGAAGCCGCCGAGTCGATCTCCGAGCACGCCACCGGAGTTCTCTACGACAAGCAGCAGCACCTCAAGCTGCTGCAATCCGTCGCCGTCGCCGCGAACGAATCGCCATCCCTCGACGACGCTCTGCAAGCCACCGTCGATCAGATGTGCACGCACCTCGGCTGGCCGGTCGGGCACGCGTATCTCGCCATCGGAACGACATCGATCCTGACGCTGAGCGACATCTGGTTCATCGGCGATCTCGACCGCTTCGAGAATTTCCGTCGCGCGGTCGAGACGACGCTCATCGCGCCGGCCGGCGGAGTGGCCGGTCGTGCGCTCGCCGAACGCGCTCCCGTTTCGACGACGGAGCTCGATGGCGTCCTGCCGCTGCCGCTGGGCGCCGCCGCACGCGAGGCCGGACTCGTATCGGCGCTGGCATTTCCGATCATCGGCATCGACGCGCCTGTGGCTGTGCTGGAGTTCTTTGCCACGGAACAGATCGCACCCGACGAAATGCTCGTCGAAGTCATTACTCGTATCGGCGATCTTCTCGGCAACACGCATGTGCGCACCCGCGCGCACGCCACGCTGCGCAGTTCCGCCGAGCAGTATCGGCTGCTCTTCGAAGGCAATCCGAATCCGATGTGGATCTCCGACATCGATTCGCAGGAGCTGATCGCGGTCAACGACTCGGCGGTCGCGCAGTACGGATATTCACGTGATGAAATGCAGCGCATGACGATCAACGATCTGCGCCCGGCGGCGGATCGCGTCAGCGGACCGGTGCCGCGCCACGGCACGATTCATCTGCAGAAGAAGGACGGCACCGTCATCATCGTCGATGTGAGCGGATACGACGTTCGTCTGCCGGGACGTCGCGCGCGGATGACCATGGCCATCGACGTCGACGAGGGTCGCCGCGCCGCCGAAGCGTTGCGCGAGTCGGAGCGCCGGTTCCGCGAGATGCTCGACACGATCGAGCTCGCCGCCGTTCTCCTCGATATCGTGGGCATCGTCACGTATTGCAATCCCTATCTGCTGACGATGACCGGCTACAACAAAGACGAAGTCGTCGGCAGGAACTTCTTCCAGATGTTCTTGCCCGAGGATCAGCGGGAGGCGGCGGCGCGCGAGTTCAATGCCAATATCGGCCGCGGTGTGATCGCCGCGCATTACGAGATGGAGATCATGACGCGATCGGGCGAGCGGCGCATTCTCCTCGCCAACAACACCGTCCTGCGCAACGCGCAAGGGAGCATTCTCGGCACGGCCAGCATCGCTTCCGATGTCACCGAGCAGCGCCAGGCTGAGCGCCAGCTCCGCCACAACGCGTTCCACGACGCATTGACAGGTCTGCCCAATCGCGCGCTGTTCCTCGATCGCGTAGGCCAGGCTCTCACGCGCATGCGCCGCGATGAGCGTCATACGTTCGCCGTCCTCCTGCTCGATGTCGATCACTTCAAGAATGTCAACGACAGTCTCGGACACATCGCCGGCGATCAGTTGCTCGTCGGCATCGGCGAGCGATTGCAGCGCTGCGTGCGCGCCGCCGACACCGTGGCGCGATTCGGCGGCGACGAATTCACGATCCTCGTCGAGACGATCGCCGGACCGACGGACGCGACGCGCGCGGCAGCGCGCGTGCAGCGCGAGATCGCCATGCCGTTTCACATCGGCGACACCGACATCTACGCCTCGGTGAGCATCGGCATCATCATCGCCGGCCCCGAATACGAGGGGCCGGAACACATCGTGCGCGACGCCGACACCGCCATGTATCGCGCGAAGGCGCAGGGGAGATCGCGCTCGGAGATCTTCGACGCGAACATGCGCGCCGACGTCGTGGCGCGTTTGCAGGTCGAGACCGATCTTCGCCGCGCCCTGGAGCGCGGCGAGCTGCGCGTCTTTTATCAGCCGATCGTGCGCCTCGGTAACGCCGAGATCGTCGGGCACGAAGCGCTCGTGCGATGGCAACATCCGTCGCGCGGCCTCATCTTGCCGGCGGAGTTCATCGCCATCGCCGAGGAGACCGGGCTCATCGTGCCGATCAGCCAGTTCGTTCTGCGTGAGGCCTGCAAGCAGGCGTCGAAATGGCAGCCGCACTACGTCAGCGTGAACATCTCGAGCCGGCAGTTTGCGCAGAGCGATCTGATCGCCGAGGTGCGCGAGGCCATGGGGACGTGCGGCGTAGATCCTTCCGCGCTGCACCTCGAAGTGACGGAGAGCGTGATCATGCAGCATCCCGATGCGGCGCTGCAGGTGATGGGCGGCCTGCGCAAGATCGGCTGTCCGATCGCGCTCGACGACTTCGGCACCGGCTATTCATCGCTCAGTTACCTGCATCGCTTTCCGATCGACGCGCTGAAGATCGATTCGTCATTTGTCCGCGCGGCGATGCACGAAACGAAGAACGTCGAGATCATCCGCTCGATCCTCGCTCTCGGCCACGGCCTGGCCATCGACGTGATCGCCGAAGGCATCGAGACCGCTGAGCAGCGCGCGCTGCTCGAATCGCTGAAATGCGATTTCGGACAGGGATATCTGTTCGCGAGACCCGCGCCCGCGGAGTGAGTCGTCATGTTGACAGCGCTTGTTTTTCTGAGTCTGTCGATCAACGCTCGTCTGCAACGCACCTTTACCGGTCATTTAGAGGAACCGAAGCAAGTCGCGTTCAGCCCCGACAGCCAGATTCTCGCCACAAGCAGTGTGGACCGCACGGTGAAACTCTGGCGCGTCTCTGATGGAAAGCTCGTACGCGTTCTCCGCCATCCGGAAGGAATCACTTCGATCGACTTCAGCCGCGATGGGCAATGGCTCGCCAGCGGCAGCTACGACCGTTCGGTCAGAATCTGGCGTCTTCGCGATGGAGTGATGGTGCGAACGCTGACGGGACACGGTGGGACGGTCTGGTCCGTCGCCTTCAGTCCTGATGGTCAGCGGCTCGCCAGCAGCGGCGAAGACAAGACGGTCAAGCTCTGGCGTGTGAGCGACGGCGCGTTGTTGAAGACGCTGACGGGACATGCCTTGAATGTCTGGCATGTCGCCTTCAGTCCGGATGGACAGCTTCTCGGCAGCAGCAGCTTCGACAAGACCATCAAGATCTGGCGCGCCGATAGCGGGACATTGGTGCGGACTCTTACCGGTCACAAGGAAGCCATTGTCAGCTTCGCCTTCAGTCCGAATGGCCAACTGCTCGCCAGCGGAAGCGATGATTCGTCGATCAAGATCTGGCGCGTGAACGACGGCCAGCTGCTGAAGACACTCACGGGGGGAACTGATCATGTCTACAGCGTGGCCTTCAGCCCTGATGGTCAATGGCTCGCCAGCGGTGGCCGCGAAAAAGGTGCGCTGGGTACTTTGTGGAAGCAGATTGTCGGTGATCGGCTGAGAGGCAAGAATGATCCGACGGTCCGGCTGTGGCGCGTTAGCGATGGCTCGCTGCAACAGGCACTCGCGGAGCATTCGGACGATGTATGGTCGGTTGCCTTCAGTCCCGATGGAAAGTGGCTGGCCACAAGTAGCGAAGATAAAACGGTGAAGCTTTGGCGGCTGCGCACGAATGTTGCTCGCGCCGCTTCTCGATGACACCGCGTCGCTCTCGCATACCGATTCTCATCGTGCTGTTGATCGTCTCGATTTTCATGGCGGCTGTATCGTTACTGGCGAATCACGTCCACGAGATCGCCATGACGACGTTACAACCGCTTGTCACGGCTGCGCTCGTTGCGGCGGGCGGCGGCACGCGAATCTTCATCCGCTAGGAACGCTCGAATCGCCTCGCGCGACTGCTCGTCCCGGATCCGCGTGAAGAGTTTCGTGCCGAGCTTGACGATCGTCGCGGGATTGTCGAACGGCAGGCGCTGATACATCTTCCCGCCAGAGAAATGACACGGGTGGCAACGTTGCTCGAGGATCGGCCGGACCGTTTTCTCGAAACTCACGCGATGAACGGAAGGCTTGCTGTGCGATCCGAACCACATGACGAGTGCGACGACGAGATCGAGCACCCTTTCAACTTACGCCCTCACGATCAGACGGTCCAGTCGCTGTATCCGCCGCTCTGACGCGGAACGGTGCCGCAGTTGATACAAGGTGTCTCCATCCAGACCTCGATCGGGCGTTCGGGAACCCAGGGCGCAATCTCCGATCCGCATTCGCCGCAATACGTGCGCACCTTCAACATCGGCGGCGCAACAGCGCCCGCCTCGCCCGGCAGGTTCAGGGCGCGCCGATACGTCGCCAGCACGTACTGCGCGAAGAGATCGAAGTCGAGCGGTTTGAGCATCACCGCGCTGACGAGCGATGGATCGACACCGCGCAGCGTTTCGAGGCCCGCGCCGGTGACCATCAGGATGAGCGGGCGCTGCTGTTGTGGCATCTGCCGAACCGCGTTGACGACGTAGAGGCCGCTGACGCCCGATTGCAGAATGAGATCGAGGATCACGACTGCGTAGCGCTTCTTCCGGATCAACTCGATGGCCACCTCGCCGGTCGCGCACTGCTCGACCGGAATGCCGAGGTTCTCGATGGCCATGCTCATCGTCTGGGCGAGCGAGAGGTCATCGTCCACGAGGAGAATCGGGGGCGCCATGCGTTAAAGCCCTCTCCCTTTGGGAGAGGGTGGCCCCTGAGCGAAGCCGAAGGGGGCCGGGTGAGGGGCGAGTTACTCGCGAGAATCACGCCCCTCATCCGCCCCCTTTCGCTGCGCTCAGGGGGCACCTTCTCCCGCAGGGAGAAGGATCACATCAATTTCTCGATCGTGATCGGCAGATCGCGCACGCGCTTGCCGGTCGCGTGATAGACGGCGTTGGCGATCGCCGGTGCGACGCCGACGATGCCGATTTCTCCGATCCCTTTCACGCCGATCGGATTCACGTATGGATCTTCTTCCGCCACGATGATCACATCGATGTCGCGGATGTCGGGATTGACCGGCACGAGATACTCGGCGAAGTTCACGTTCGTGTACGTGCCGAGGCGTTTGTCGAGATGCGTCTGCTCCATGAGGGCCATGCCGATGCCTTGAATGATCCCGCCGAGGTATTGGCTTCGCGCTGTCTTTTCATTGAGGATGCGGCCACCGGCGAATGCACTAACCATGCGCTGCACTCGCACGACAGGGATGTCCTGATCGATGCTCACCTCGACGAAGTGCGCCCCGAATGCCTGTTGCGAATGAGATTCCTCCTGCTCGGGCTTCGCGTCGAAGCGCGCATCGATCTGATCGAGATAATGCTTCGAAAGAATCGAGTGATAGCTGTCGGCGTTCAGCGATTCCGGATCGACGTTGTCGAGGGCAGCAATCTTCTTCTTCAGCTCGAGCGCGGCGCCGTAGACCGCGGAGCCGACGCTGGCCGCGGTCATCGAGCCGGCCGAGATCGGCGCGGGCGGCAGTGACGTGTCGCCGTACTCGAACTTCACGCGCTCGACGGGAACACCGAGCGTCTCCGCCGCGAGCTGCGCCATCACGGTCGCGGTCCCCATCCCCATCTCGTGCGAGCCGCTGCTGACGACGACGGTGCCGTCTGATTTCACGACTGCTCGCGCAGAAGCGGGGGAGCGATGCGCGGGATAGGTCGCGCTGGCCATTCCCCAGCCGATGAGATTGCGACCGCTCTTCATCGAGCGCGGCTCAGGATTGCGCCGCGACCAACCGAAGCGATCAGCGGCCTGTTGATAACACTGCTTGAGCGACTTGCTCGACCACGGCTTGCCGCTGAGCGGATCGGCGTCCGCATGGTTGATCAATCGCAACTGCAGCGGATCGATCTTCACCGCGTAGGCCAGCTCATCCATCGCCGACTCGATGGCGAACATCCCCGGACATTCGCCGGGAGCGCGCATGTACGTCGGACTGGGGAGATTGAGCGACACGATCGGATTCACGCCGCGCATGTTGTCCGCGGCGTAGATGGCACGCGTCGGCCGTACGAAACGTTCGGCGTAATCGGAGACTTCGTTGCCTTGCCCGAACCCTTCGTGAATGAGCGCGACGAGCTTCCCGTCGGGATTCGCACCGAGGGCGACGCGCTGCTCGGTCTCGGGACGATGTCCGTTGGCGAAGTAGAGCTGCTTGCGCGTCACGACGAGCTTGACGGGGCGCTTCACCTCGCGCGCGGCCAGAGCAGCGATGACGACATGCGGCCACACGCCGCCCTTGCTGCCGAACGCGCCGCCGACGAACTGCGACTCGACGCGCACCTGCTCCCTGAGGATGTTGAAGAGCGTGGCCATCGACGCTCGCACGCCGAAGATGTTCTGTGACGATTCATAGAGCGTGAGGTCATCGCCCTTCCACGCCGCGACGAGCGAATGCGCCTCCATCGGATTGTGGTGCTCGTAGGGTGTGCGGTAGACCTGATCGATCTTCACCGGCGCGGCGGCGAATGCGGAGTCGGCGTCGCCCTTCGTGAAGCGGCTCTGCGCGCGGTCGTTCGCTTCGCTGCGGAACTTCTGGATGTCAATGCGCGCCGGCGCCTCGTCATAGGTGACTTTCACCAGCTCCGCGCCCCGCGTCGCATGCTCGAGTGTGTCGGCGACGACAACGGCGATGCGCTGGCCGACGTAATGGATGTTCGCGTTCTGGAAGGGGACAAGCGCTGCTTCTCTGAGTCCGTTTTTCCCTTGAGCGTCGTTCAGCTTTCGGGTGTTGAGATGCGACAGCACGGCGATGACGCCCGGCGATTTCAACGCCGCGCTCGCGTCGATCGACTTGATCGTTCCCGCCGGAATCGTCGACATCACGAGAACGCCATACGCCATGTTTTCGAGATTGTGCTCGGCGGCGTAGCGCGCGCCGCCCGTCGTCTTCGGCCGGCCGTCGACGCGATCGAGTCCTTTGCCGATGTCGAGCATCATGCGACACCTCCCGCCAGATCGCTGAGCGCCCGGACGAGCGTGCGCCTGGCCAGCTCGATCTTGAATCCATTCTGCTCGTACCCCTTCGCCCCCTTCACCGCCTCCTCGGCCGCCGCGCGGAAGGTCTGCTCGTTCACCGGCTTTCCGACGAGCGACGCCTCGGCATCGCGTGACCGCCACGGCTTCGTGCCGACGCCGCCGAGGGCGACGCGCGCGGAGCGGATCGTGCCGCCGTCGATGTCGAGACCGACTGCCGCGGAAGTGAGGGCGAATTCATACGCCGCGCGATCGCGAACTTTCAGATACGCCGACTGTCGCGCGTGAGGAGCGTCGGGGATGAAGAGCGACACGATCAACTCACCATGTTTCAGATCGTGCTCGATGTGCGGCGTGTTGCCGGGCAGGAGATGAAAATCGGTGGCGTTGACGTGCCGCTCACCGTTCGGTCCGCGCAATGTCAGCACGCCGTCGAGCGCGGCGACCGCGACGGCGAGATCGGATGGATGCGTGGCGATGCACGAATCGGAGGTGCCGAAGATCGCGTGGAGGCGATTCTCGCCGCCGATGGCGGAGCAGCCGCTCCCCGGATTGCGCTTGTTGCACGGCGTCCAGGTCAGCTCGCGGAAATACGAGCAGCGCGTGCGCTGCATCAGGTTGCCGCCGATCGAGGCCATGTTGCGGATCTGCGGCGAAGCGCTGAGCAGCAATGCTTGCGAGATGACCGGAAAGTCTTTCACCACGATCGGATGCGCTGCGACATCGCTCATCCGAGCCAGCGCGCCGATGCGGATGCCACCCGTGGTCTGCTCGATCTTCGTCAGCGGAAGATCGTTCACGTCGACGATATGCGCAGGATGCTCGACATCGCACTTCATCAGATCGACGAGATTCGTTCCGCCGGCGATGAATTTCGCGGCGTCGCGCGATCCCGACTTGATCGCGCCGGCCACTTCGTGAGCGCGGACGAAATCAAATGGATGCATCGCGTGCCTCCTTCACCGCCTGCACGATGCCGATGTAGCAACCGCATCGACAGACGTTGCCGCTCATCCACTCGCGGATCTCGTCGTCGGAATGAGCGTGACCTTCTTTGATCACTGTGAAGGCGGAGCAGATCTGACCTGATGTGCAGTAACCGCACTGGAAGCCGTCGTGGCGGATGAACGCGGCCTGCACCGGATGCAGCTTTCCTTCCGCGGTCAGGCCCTCGATCGTCACGATCTTCTTGCCGACGTTCATCGCCGCGAGAGTGAGACAGGAGTTGATGCGCCGGCCGTCGACGAGCACCGTACACGCGCCGCACGCTCCCTGGTCGCAACCTTTCTTCGCGCCGGTGAGGTCGAGGTGCTCGCGCAGCGCATCGAGCAGAGTCGTGCGCGGGTCGAGTCTCAGTTGGTGCAGTTTGCCATTGACATTGAGCGAGATCGGGATCGCATTCGGATCGGCGACGGTTTTTGCGGCCGCTTCTTTCACCGCCGCCTCGCCGAGGAGCGGCGCGACGAAGAGTCCGGCGGTCGCGGCCGCCGATCCGATCATGAAACTT
>DASYUK010000297.1:0-1718 GCA_036001325.1 Thermoanaerobaculia bacterium | reverse complement strand
TTCACGCGCCGCGGCCAGGGCGAGAAATGAGTTGATCGACGCGGTGTCGTTGATGATCCCGAACAGATTGTCAGGAAGCCCCAGACAATCGCGGAGCCAGCGCAGCGTCACCGTCTCGAGCTCGGTGAGCGATGGCGACGTGCGCCAGACCATCCCGTTCGCATTGATCGCGGCGGTGAGCAGCTCCGCGAGAATGCCGCCCTGCGATCCGGTAATCGAGAAGTAGGCGAAAAACGCAGGGTGGTTCCAATGCGTGACACCGGGGACGATCTTCTTCTCGAATTCGTCGATCAGCTCGTCGTATCCGCGCCCGCGCGACGAAGGGCCGGCCGGAAACTGCCGCTCGATGTCGCCGGGCTGAACGCGCGACAGCACGTCGTACTGATCGATGTTGTCGAGATAGTCCGCGATCCAGTCGATGAGACGATGGCCGGCGGAGCGAAATTCGTCAGTGGTCGGATCGAGCTTCGGCATACGCCGAAGTTTATGACGCGCCTTTCCCCGAGAGAACCGCGGGGATGGTCCGCAGCAGGATCTTCAAGTCGAGCGATGGCGACCAGTTGTCGATGTAATCGAGATCGAGCTGCATCCAGCGGTCGAAGTCGATCTCGTTTCGTCCGCTCACCTGCCACAGGCACGTCAGTCCCGGCTTCATCGACAGACGGCGGCGATGCCACCGGTGATACGACGCCACTTCCTCCGGGATCGGCGGGCGCGGACCGACAAGGCTCATGTCGCCTTTCAGTACGTTCCAGAGCTGCGGGATCTCATCGAGCGAGAACTTGCGCAACCATCGGCCGACCCGTGTGATGCGGGGATCGCCGTTCGCCTTGAACACCGGTCCGGTCATCTCGTTGAGATGCGTCACTTCGCCGCGACGCTCGTGCGCGTCCTCGATCATCGTGCGGAGCTTGTAGAGCATGAAGATGCGGCCATTGAGACCGATGCGCTCCTGCTTGAAGAGGATCGAGCCGGGCGACGTCACCTTGATGCAGAGCGCGGCGACGAGCAGCACCGGCATCGTCAGCGCGAGAACGAGGAGCGATACCGCGACATCGAGCATCCGCTTGGCCGCGAGCTGCGTTTCGTTCGACGGCGTGGTCGTGAACGTGAGGAACGGCACGCCTTCGAGCTCTTCGACCTCGATCCGCGCCACGCGGTTCTGGAAGAAGTTCATGGCCACCCGCGTGCGAATGCCGAGCTCCTCGCACATCAGGAAGATCTGCTTCATCTCGTCGAGCTTCTTGCGCGTGACGGCGAAGACGATCTCGTCGATCGGCTCGGCGCGACCCTGCTCGAGAATCTTCTTCAGATCGGGAACGCTGCCGAAGATGCGGAATCGCGCCCAGCCGTTCGGCAGACGATGACCGTCGGAGACGAATCCGAGGATCTTGAAGCCCCAGTATTTGTGGTTGACGATCATGCGCGCGACCTCGAGTGCGCGGCGGCCGGTGCCGACGATCAGCACGGTGCGGTAGTTGAGGCCCTTCGAACGGACGTAGCGCGCGAGCACGCGCAGCAGGATTTTCTCCGCAACGAGCAGCACGGCCGAGAGCACGCCGAACAGCACGAACCACGCGCGCGAGAGCTGTCGCAGCGGCATCAGGTAGGCGATCGTCGCGAGAACAAGATTGCCGACGATGACGACGCGGATGATCGTCAGCGCCTCTTTCGTCAGCGGAATCGTGCGGTGACTGTGATAGCTGTGATAACTGATC
>DASYUK010000296.1:0-1553 GCA_036001325.1 Thermoanaerobaculia bacterium | reverse complement strand
CTTGCATGATGGCAAGCGCTCGGGAGACTTCGAATTCGATCAGGGTCCGTTCGGCTTTGCGAGCATCGCCCGTCTCTTCGGCGAGGAGTTTCACCTCGTCGGATGGGCTTCGCATTGGAATCCAGCGCGCCGCGTGCGCGCCGTCGTCGTCGAATTGCACGGCGAAGTGGTCGCACGTGTCGAATCGTTCTTCGCGCGGCCCGATGTCGTCGGACAGATCGGTGATGTTCGTCATCTCCGCTCCGGATGGCACGCGCGTTTTCGGGTTCCGAATACGGCTTCGCGTCTGACCGATGTCCTGACCGTCAAAGCGATCAGCGATCTCGGCATCGCCACGGTCCTCTATATCGGCACAATCGCAGGAGTACTGCTCGATTCCTGCCGCGCCGCACTGAAGGAAGAGGACCGCGACGAGTTCCTGAAGCGGTTATACTCGTTCGCGTCCCAAGTCCGTCCTTAGAAGGAGAATTGATGAAACTGCGTACACTCGCGCTCTGTATCCTCGTCCTCGCTCTCGCTCTTCCCACGTTCGCCGCGAGCCCGATGAAACCGGGCAAGTGGCAGGTGACGATCGAGATGAACATGCCGAACATGCCGATGAAGATGCAGCCGATCACGATGACGCACTGCGTAACGAAGGAGCAGGCGGAGAATCCTCAGCCACCCAAAAAGTCGAAGAAGGACGACGCCTGTCAGCTCAGCGATTACAAGATCGACGGCAACACCGTGACGTGGACGGTGAAGTGCACCGGCAAACAGGAAATGACGGGCGAAGGCAAGATGGTCTTCGAAGGCGATACGTACGAGGGCACCACACACTTCAAGACGCCCGACATGGAAATGTCGCAGAAGTTCACCGGGAAGTACCTCGGTGCTTGCGATGCCGAGAAGTAGACAACTGTTTCACGGCATCCAGAAATCTCTTCCGTACAACTTGTACAGCTTCGCCTCGCCGCGCACGTATTGATCCCATGCGTCGAGCTGTTTGTCGGGACCGATGGCGAAGTAGATCCCTTCAGGAGCGACCTTGACGTCGTAGCCGGGGATGAAGCGACCGTAAACCTTGTCCTTTCGGTCAAAGAGTAGGTTGCCGAGGTTGGGATCTTTGCGGAGCTCGAGAATGGATTGGCGGAAGGCGCGCACCTGATCGGGCGGCTGTTTGTCCGCGACATCCGCCGCCATCACCTCGGCGCGATTCTCATACGTCGCTGCGGAGCGGAACTCGCCGAAGACCTGCGCGACGGCGTAATCGGCGAGCTTCGGATTACGCGGCGCGCTCTTCAGCTCATTGACGACGAAGTGTACCGTCTGCGGCAGCTCCGGCGTGCGCTCAGCGTAGTAACCGATGCGCCCCGATGCGACTGTGGCACGCAGACCGTTGGAGTAGGCAAGGCCCGCGCCGATCGTCTTCAGGAAGATGCCGTGCGCGCCGTAGCCCGCGTGCAATCGTGACGCGAGATAGTCGAGCTGCTTCTCGCGATCGTTCGCATCGGAGAAGTGCACGCTGGGAACAGACGTGATGATCACGCCGCCCTTCATGTTCGGCGCGAGCA
>DASYUK010000295.1:0-1824 GCA_036001325.1 Thermoanaerobaculia bacterium | reverse complement strand
ACACGAGCGACGATGATGCGGCGCTGCGCCGCGTCAACCAACTCCTCATGCCCGGCGGCCGCGTCATCATCTTCGTTCCCGCAGGAAAGGAGTTGTACGGCAGTCTCGATCGCGGCATCGGTCACCAGCGCCGTTACGAGCGCGATGAACTGGCCGAGAAACTGGCTCGTGCCGGCTTCGAAGTCGAGCACGCGTCGTATCAGAATCAGTTCGCGAAGCTCGCCTGGTTCGTCAACTCCAAACTCCTCGGACGCACCGCTCTTCCTTCGGGGCAGTCACGCATCTTCGATTACCTCGTTCCTCTGCTGCGTGCGGTGGAGGGAGAGAATCCGTCGAGCGGGTTGAGTTTGATCGCGGTGGGGAGAAAACGGGCGACCGGCGTAGCGCGCGCTGCCGCGCAGCAAGCCGAGACCGCGGTCGTATGAAACGTGCCGCAGTAATCCTCGCCGGCGGAGGGGGGACGCGACTCCATCCTCTCAGCACCGAAGACAATCCGAAGCAGTTCCTGAAACTCTTCGACGGGCAATCGCTCCTGCAGAAGACATTCGCGCGTCTGAGTCGCGTGGTGGCAGACGTCTACGTTTCGACGATCGAACGGTATCGACAGAAGTGCATCGAACAGCTTCCACTCGTCGAGCCTGAGAATGTGATCACCGAGCCGGCGCGGCGCAACACCGGGCCGGCGATCGCGCTCTGCACCTTTACGATCGAATCGCGCATCGGTGAATCGGTGGTCGCATTCCTCCCCTCCGACCATTACATCGGCGATGAGGGGGAGTTTGCGAGAGTTCTGGTCCGCGCGTTCGAGCATGCCGAACGGACCGACGATCTCGTGACGATCGGCATTGAGCCGACCGAACCGAACACCGGCTTCGGCTATCTCGAGCTCGGCGAGGAGATCGCGCCCGGAGTCCTCCGCCTGCGTCGGTTTACGGAGAAGCCCACGCGCGAGCGCGCCGAGGAGTTTCTGCGCGCCGGAAACTATGCCTGGAACGGAGGGATCTTCGTCTGGCGCACCAGCGTCTTTCGCCGTGAGCTCGAGCGCGTCGCACCGGAGATCTCATTCGTTACCCTGGAGAACTACGATGGGATGCCGTCGATCTCGATCGACTACGCGCTCATGGAGAAGTCGCGCAACGTGGCCACCGTGCGTGGCGAGTTCGGCTGGTCGGATGTTGGATCGTTCGAGGCGCTCAGGCGCGTGGGCGTTCAAGTCTGAAGATCGTCGCCGCGTTGTCCCACAGAATCTTTCGCTCGATGTCCGCGCCGAGTCCGAGAGTGCGGAACTCGTCGACGTTCTTCTTCATCGAGACGACACCGGGCGAGGGCCAATCCGTTCCCCAAAGAGCCTTATCGGCAAAGTCGGCGAGGCGTGGAACGAACTTCAATAGCGATTTCGGCGGAATGCCCGACACGTCGATGTGCACGTTCGGATGCCTGCGCGCGAGAAATGCGGCAGTTTCGCCGTGCAGCGGCCTTCCGGCGTGGGCGAGGATGATCGTGAGCTTCGGAAAATCGATCGCCACATCGTCGATCGGCATAGGGTCAGCGTAGACGTTCCGGGCCCTCGGGAAAATCGACGTGCCGGTGTGGAACATGACCGGGACGCCGCGATTCTCGCACTCGCGATAGATGTCCGCGAGCTGTGGCAGGTCGTCACGGTACTCATTCGGGGAGAAGAGTTGATGGGGCGGATGGATCTTGATCATGCCGATGCCGAGATCCAGAACGCGCGCGATCTCGTGGCGCGTGTCGATCTCGTGCAACGGGTTGACCGAACCGACGGCGACGAGCCGGTCGCGATGACCGCTCGTGAAGTTGGCC
>DASYUK010000294.1:0-2947 GCA_036001325.1 Thermoanaerobaculia bacterium | reverse complement strand
GCGCCATATCGATCGGTCGCCAGCCGCTCGATGATGCGCGCCTGCGTGCGATCGGTATCCTGGAACTCGTCGACGAAGACGTAATCGAACTGCTGGCGCACGCGCTCGGCGATCTGCGGGTCGTCGAGGAGTGCAGCGGTGCGCAACAGGAGATCGTCGAAGTCGACCACGCCGAGAAGCCGCTTCTCCTGATCGAGAAACGAGATGAAGCGGCGCGTCAGCGCGACCAGAGCAACCGCCGCGCGATGGCTGACGAGCGCCTCGTGAATCGAGTCCCCTTTTTTGCCGTTGCCGCGAAGGATTTTCAGAGCGTTGTTGACTGAGGCGAGCGCTTTCGCTGTCGGAAGGTTTACGGCTCGAATCTCTGAAGCGACCGGCTCGAAGTATTCGATCCACGCGTCGAGCGATGGCGGCGGAAGTTCCACACGCTGGATGTACGCGATGAGACGCTGCGTCGCCGCATCGGCGACGCTGCCGGCCTCGGTGCGTCGCAGCTCGCGCACCGCGGTCGCGAGGTCGTTTTGGATCTCATCGAGTGAGCCGAGCGTGTAGCTCGGATCGTCGAGGAGATCGCGGCGCGAGAGAAGCGAGAAGACGAACTCGCGGATGCGAAACAGATAGCCGGCGTGGACGAGAAGCGCTTCCCAATCGGCGAGGATTTGCGCATCGTTCGCGAGGCGGATCTCCTGATCGGCCCACTTGTCATAGAGCTGGCCGTAGAGCAGCGAGCGCTCGAACCCTTCGACGATCCTGAACTCCGGATCGAGGTTCGCCTCGATTGGAAACATGCGCAGCAGCGACTGGCAGAATGAATGGATCGTCTGCGAGCGCAGGCCGTCGATGCGTTCCAGTTGTCTGCGGCATGCCTCTCGATATTGCTCGCGTCCTGCAGCGGGAACTTCGAAGAGCGGTTTCGACGAAGATGCCGGCCAGACCACTCGATCGCCGTCGAATTGCGACTCGATTTCGGCGAGTGCCTGATGAATGCGATCGGCGATTTCGCCGGCCGCCTTCTCGGTGAAGGTCATCAGTACGATCCGTTCGGGCATCAGCTCCGCGTTGGAGAGCAGGAGCTCGAGTACCTCGGCAACGATTGCGGTTGTCTTCCCCGTCCCCGCACCCGCTTCGATGACGACGTTGCGCCGCCGCGGCGGGACCGCGCCCGGCCGGGTGAAGCGGAAGGATTGCTGCAGCGTCGTCACGCGCCATCCTCCTGCAACAGCGTTCGCGGTTCGCCGGCGCGCAGAACCGCGCGCTTCTCCTCCGCATCGTGGCGCGTGCGGCAGGAGTGATTCACCGGACAGTACTTGCAGGCATTGAAGTCGTTGTCGTCTTCGTTTGGGAATGCGGGAAAGTCGCCGCGGCGGATTGCCTCGACGAAGAAGGCGAGGGTCTCGCGAAGGCGGGCCTCTTTTTCGGCGAGCTCGAAGGCGAAGTCGCCGGTCTTGAGCGCGCCCGCGATCGGCTTGATGGCGCCCGAGACGCGATTCGCCGGCGTCCCGAAGAAGTGCGCTGCCGCCATCGCATAGAGCGCAAGCTGCAGGCGCACGCCGCGATCGATCTTGGCGGAGAGCTTCTGATGCCGGATTGCCTTGCCCGATTTGTAATCGATGATGCGATACCTGCCACCGCCCTCGTCGATGCGATCGATCTTTCCTTCGACGCGGAGCAAAGTCCCATCGATGTCGATGATGAAGGGCTCGAACTTGTGCTCGAAGTGCGCCGGATGGAGCGATTGCGCGTCGAGGTCGGCGAGATCGGCCGCGACGAACTGCCGCAGCACGCGCTTGGTGGCCCGGCGCTCAATGCGGCGCATCGGCGGATTGAACGGTGGGATTCTCTCGTCGAGCTTGTCGAACTCTTCATCGACGATGCGCTCGACGGAATCGGCGTTCTCGCGATAGAAACGCTCGAGGATCTTGTGATCGATGATTCCCTTCTCGCGATGGTTGATCTGCATCTCCATCTCGGGATCGTCGAGATCGCGCACGCCCAGAATTTGTTTGAGAAAGAACTTCTGCGGGCATTCGCCGAAATTCTCGAGGTGCGTCGGCGAGATCGACTGCAGCGCGGCGGCTGCGCGCTCGCGTACGATGTCGCTGCGAACATAGCCGTCGAAGATTCCGCGTGTGCCGCTTCGCACGAGAAGTTGAAGCGGTCTCAGTGGAGCGCCGGCGCCCTCGCCGGCGGGCGCCGCTGAGGGCAGCGGCGCTCCACCGAGTTGTCGCAGGAATGGCGATCTTCGCAACGGCTTCCCGAACCCATCGCTCGCCGCGAATGAGAAATTGATCGACGTCGAGCCGGCGGCGCAAATCAGTCGAAACAGGAGCTTCTCCTCGGCGCGTCCGTCGCCGATCTCGCGCAGGCCGAGGATGCGGCGGTCCGCGTCGACGAGAAGGGGATCTTCGTTGCGGCGCTGGGGCAGGACGTCGTCCTGCGTGCGGATCGCGAAGAGATGCTCGAAGCAGCGGCCGCGCAGGCGCATGACATCGCCGAGCCAGATCGTCCTCGGTCCTCGGTCCTCGCTTCTCGGAAGCGATGCATTTTCCAGGGCGTCGATCAGCGAGCTCTCATCAAATGGTCGCTTCCAGACTTCGGCGCGCATGAAAAGCGCAGCGATGTCCTGTAGCGCTTCCACCGCGGCGAGGTCGATCTCGGTTTCGATGCGGAAACCGTCTGCGAGGCGCGCCAGCCATCCGGAGTCGATACGCTCAGTGAGCGCTTCGAACTCTGCGACGACCGCGACGTAGTCTTCGATCGTCGGGGAGCGGAGCGGTCGTTGTCGGAGATCGGCGCTTCGACCGCCGGCGATGGTTGCATAGCGTGTCTCGTAATCCGCCTTCTCGGCGTTGATTCGCGTCGCCAGCTTGAGACCGCTGCGCACGATCTCGAGCACGTCGCTGCGCGGGAAGTTGCGCTCGCGCAGGCGGAGAAGCAGTACGGTCGC
>DASYUK010000293.1:0-1908 GCA_036001325.1 Thermoanaerobaculia bacterium | reverse complement strand
TCGCGTCCGCGCGGTCGCGGGCAATCGCATCGCCTATCGCGATGGCCTCGCCGTGTCGGTCATGGAAGGCGATTTCCTCCGCCCGCTCACCGACATCGATCCGAGCAAGGCGATCGAAGTCGCAAGCGCGCTTGCCGGCAGGCGCGTGCCGGTAACGAGCGGCTTCGTCGGTCGAACGATGTAATTTCAATTGTCGCCGCGTCAGTCCACCGCCACTTTGCGATGACGAAATGTATATAACTCGTATATACATTGCGCTCGATGAAGCGCGACCCACTCGGTGAGTGCACGGGCTTCGACTGGAATGACGACAACCTCGAGAAGAACTGGGAAAAATACCCGCGTTGCATTCTGGGAATGCGAGGAAGTGTTTCTCAACAGGCCGCTGGTCGTGAGGCCGGACCTGCAGCACTTCCGAACCGAGCCGCGCTACTACCCCTCGGGCGAACCGAAGATGGGCGCCTGCTCTTCGTAGCGTTTACGGTTCGAAAGAAACTGATTCGACCGATTTCGTTTCGCGACATGACCGCGAAGGAGCGACGAACGTATGAGTTCTACGCGAAAAAAGATTCCGAAGTTCAGTAGCGAGGCCGAAGAGCGTGCATTCTGGGCCCGAGAGGACTCGACCGACTACGTTGATTGGTCGAAAGCGGCCGAAGCGACGCTACCGAACCTGCGACCGACGCTTCGCACGATTTCGATTCGCTTGCCCGAGTCGATGATCGCGGAGCTCAAACGGTTAGCGAACAAACGAGACGTGCCCTACCAGTCGCTATTGAAGGTCTTCTTGGCCGAGCGCCTCGCGAAGGAGCGAACCCAAACGAAATCGCCTTCTCGGCGACAGTAATGTTGGTCCGGCTAACGGAGCACGCATTCAGCCGCGCGCTGCCTTCACGTTACCACGAGCTCTGGCACGCTCCCATCCACGAGGCACGAGGCGCTTCAGCGCCGGGCTTCGCGACGGCCCGGCGATCGCGACATGCTCGGGAGTGCGACCGCCGTGCTGCTGCACTCCAGAGTTTCAATAGAATTCGCAGCATGAGAAGGACCATCACTCTCGTGCTGCTCGCCATCGCCATCTCGGCATCGGCGAAAGACAACAAACCATTCTCTGTCGTCGAAGCGACGATTCCGGAGATGCAGGCGGCGCTGAAAGCCGGCCGAGTCACCTCGCGCGAGATCGTCCTGCAATCTCTCACGCGCATCGCCACGTATGAGGACAAGCTCAACGCGGCGATCACCGTCAATCCGCGCGCGCTCGAAGAAGCGGAAGCACTGGATCGCGAGCGCGCGCAGGGAAAGATCCGCGGACCGCTCCACGGTATCCCGATCGCGCTGAAGGACAACATCCACACAACCGACATGCCGACGACCGGCGGCGCGCTCGCTTTCGACGGACTCGTACCGCCATACGAAGCGACGGTGACGAAGAATCTGCGCGATGCCGGCGCGATCATCATCGCCAAGACGCAGATGACGGAGCTGGCGAACTGGGTCGCCGGATCGCCGACGCCGATGCCGAACAATTACAACGCGTTGCACGGCTATGGCTTCAATCCGTACGACCCGCGGCGCGATCCGCGTGAGGCGACGGCCGATGGACGGCCGGCGCTCAACACGGGCGGATCGAGCTCCGGCACCGGAACGGCGGCGAGCTTCTGGGCGGCGAACGTCGGCACCGAGACATCAGGATCGATCCTCAGTCCATCGAACCAGAACATGCTCGCCGCGGTGAAGCCGACCGTCGGACGCATCAGCCGATACGGCGTCATCCCCATCACCGCCGATCAGGACACTCCCGGACCGATGGCGCGCACAGTCACCGACGCGGCCATCGTCTTCGGCGTCCTCGAAGGTGCAGCCCCCGATCCGAAGGATCCGGCGACATCGCGTTGCAGTCCGCCGCCC
>DASYUK010000292.1:0-20473 GCA_036001325.1 Thermoanaerobaculia bacterium | reverse complement strand
AGGACATCCTCAGAGCTGATCCCGCCGGTCAGCGACGCCAGCGCATTCGCCGCGGCGTAGAGATCGACGACGACGAGCTCCTCGTTCGCGCCGCTCTCGATGCTGTCGAGCGCGCGCTCCAGCGCGGCCGCGCCGTCGCTGACCGAGACGAACTGCCGCTCGTTGACGATCGTTGGCGATTCTTCAGGCGCCGCGAAGTGCTCGCGAACGATCGCGTCGAGTCGCGCCAGCAATTCGTTCATCCCCGCCCCGGTCACTGCGCTGATCGCCAGCTCGCCCGACGGCGACTCGGCGAGATCGCGCTTCGTGTAGACGACGATGACGAGCTGCTGCGCGAGGCGGGCGAGCTCCGCACGATCCTCATCATCGAGACCTCGCGTCGAATCGACGAGGTAGAGAACCAGATCGGCGAGGCGCGCGGCACCGCGCGCGCGGTCCACGCCGATGCTTTCCACGAGGTCGACGCTTTCGCGCAGGCCTGCCGTATCGGCGAGCGTCACCGGAAGACCGCCGATCTCGATCGTCTCGCGCACGATGTCGCGGGTCGTTCCTGGAATCGGCGTGACGATGGCGCGATCGGAGCCGACGAGCCGATTCAGCAGTGTCGATTTCCCGGCGTTCGGAAGACCGAGGATCACGGCGGAGATGCCGCGACGGGTGGCGCGACCGCGGCGGAACGTCGCGGCGATGTCATGCAGGTCATCGAGCGCGCTCTGCACTCGCGCATGCGACTCTTCGCGCGAGATGAACTCGTAACCTTCTTCGGCGAAATCGAGCGCCGCTTCGAGTCGCGCGATCACCTGCAGCAGCGTGTCGCGAATGGCGGTCGCCTTCTGGCTCAGCAACCCTTCGACGTTGTGCAAGGAGAGCTTCGCCTGCAGCGGCGTGCGCGCGTTCACGAGATCGGCGATCGACTCCGCCTGCACCAGATCGAGCTTGCCGTTGAGAACGGCGCGCTCGGTGAACTCTCCCGGCTCGGCGATGCGCGCGCCGAGGGCGACGCAGGCATCGATCACCTGCTGCACGAGGAGCGGATTGCCGTGCAGCGTCAGCTCGACGAGATCATTCCCGGTGAACGAGCGTGGCGCCACGTACCGGGTCACAACGCAGTCGTCGATACGTATATCCGTATGTGTGGCAATCCGCTCATCCGGAAGTCTACCACCAATCAGCGCGGAGAGGATCGCCCCGCTTCGCGGCCCATCGATGCGGACGATCGCCAGGGCGCTGCGCCCGAGCGGCGTCGCCGGCGCCACGATCGTGTCGGCGGCGTTCACGACTCGGTCGGCGGCTGGTCCTGCGGTCGCGGCTTGATACAGACGCGTTTGTAGAAACCGTCGCCCCGCGACTCGGTGACGACATGCTCGTCGTTCTGGAGCGCCAGATGGACGATGCGCCGCTCGATGGGGCTCATCGCCGGCAGGAGCTGCTCGCGACCATCGCGGCGGACGCGCTCGGCGGTGGCGCGCGCCCGCTCGCCCAGCTCTTCGACGCGACGCTCCTTGAACGCGCCGCAATCGAGCTCAATGTCTTTTTCCAGACGGCGTCCGACGAGAGCCTTGTTGGCGAGGACCTGCAGCGCGTCGAGCAACTCACCGTGCCGATCGAGCATGCGGCGCGTATCGCGGCCATACATCTTCACGATGACCTGCGTATCGTTCTCCGCGGTCCGCAACTCGACTTCGAAACCACCTAATCGCAGAACTTCCTCGCACCACTGCCGCACGGTGAGCGCGCCCTCCGACTCCGCCTCCTGCGGCGGAATCTCTTCCGGTGGCATCGGCTGTTCCTCTTCCTCTCGCGGCCGCGCCCGACGCCGCTCCTCCCCCCCACCCTCCCGTCGCTCGCGCCGCCGCCCCCCACCACGACCGCCCCGCCCCCCACGCCCGCCCCGTTCGCGCTGCCCCGACGGCGCGAATCCGCTCGCCGCCGCCGGCGCCGGCGGTTCCGCCGCTTGATCGTTGACCTCGGCCTCGATCACGACGCGCTTCATGCCGCCTAAGAATCCGCGCTTCTCCAGCACCACGTGATACAGCAGCCGGTAACGCTCGACGCCCAGCGCCTCGGCGGCCGCGGTCAGCGCTTCATCGATGTTGCGTCCTTCGAATCGCTGCGACATGACGCTCCCTACATCACGCAGTCTGTAGCTCCGCCGGATGATCCTTCCACCATCTATTCATGATCATCTGCTGTGCGATCGTCAATATGTTCTGCACGAGCCAGTACAGAACGAGTCCGCTGGGCATGTCCTTGAAGATGAATCCGAATACGAGCGGCATGATCAGAAAGACGCGTCGCTGCGCCGGATCGCCGGTCGTGGGCGTGATCCATGTCTGGATGAACATCGTGATCGTCATCAACAGCGGCGTCACGTAGTACGGGTCTTTGTCGGACAGATCCTTGATCCACCACAGAAAGTGTGCGCCGCGCAGTTCGATCGCGCGCGAGAGCAGGCCGTAGAAGCCCCACAGGATCGGCAGCTGCAGGAGGATCGGGAAGCAGCCGCTCATCGGATTGATCCCCTCCTGCTGATAGAGCTTCATCATCTCGACGTTCATCTTCTGACGCTGATCGGCGTCCGTGCGCGCTTTCTTGTAGCGATTCTTGATCGCCTCCATCTTGGGCTGCAGCTTCTGCATCTTCTTCATCGAAACGATGCTCTTGTGCTGCAGCGGATAAAGAACGATTTTGATGATGATGGTCAGGACGATGATGGCGAAGCCGTAATTCTTCGTCGCGCGATTGATCCACACCAGAACATCCAGCAGAAATCGAGCGATGATCCCGAACATCCCGAACTGGAGCGCGGAGGCGAGACCGTAGCGATCGAGCAGCTTCGTCTCCTTCGGACCGAAGAATGCGTTGCCGGCGACCGTGCCATCCGGCGCGGCGTTGACTCCGGCATAGAGCTCCCTGCGCACCTCTTTGCCTCCGTTCGGCAGCTCCACCCGTCGAAGAATGCCGGCGCCGCCCTTCACGGGACGCAGGATGGAGAGGAAGTAGTTGTCTTCGATCCCGATGAAGTCGACTCGATCGAACACGCGCAGGCGATCGCCCTTTTCGCGACTGAGCACGTCGAAGCTTCCTTCGCGCTGCACGACGCCGCTGCCGGTGACGATGATCTTGTTATCGCGCTCCTCCGGACCCAGTGTGCGCAGCCCCGGTCCGATGATGACGCGATACGGAACCACAGGCGAGACCGTGACGCTGAAATCGAACGAGTACTCGGAGCCGATCCGAAAAGTCTTTGTCGCGGAAATGCCGTCGCCGGCGTACTGGTACTCGATCACGGTTGCGCCGCGATCCTCGCGCGTGCTGATGGCATACAACGCGGTGTTCAATTTCTCGGTCAGCGACGCGTTCTGCGTTTCGATCGCGAACGGGAAATCGCTTCGCGACATCGGTCGCGCCTTCACCAATTCGACCGGCTGTCCGCTTTTGTCTATGTACTTAGCGAGCTTGAAGGAGATGAGCTGAGCGCCACGATTGGAGAATGTCGCCGTGAAGAGATCGGGGCGCTCGACTTTCGTGGTGACGACCTCGCCCGCGCTCAGCGGCGCCACCGGCTCCGGCGCTGCAGCGATCGCCGGCGCGGAAGGCTTCACGGGTGCGACTGGCGTCGTGCGCGTGATCGCCGCTGGTTTCGGCGGCGCAACCTTTGGTTTCGCCAGCTCGGGGAAGATTCGCGGCGCAAGGGCCGCCCAGATCCAGAGAAGTGCGACTGAAATCACAATCGCAATGAAGATTCGTTTTTCCATTTCAGGGAACCGGGTCCCAACCTCCCGGATTGAAGACGTGGCAACGCGACAGCCGGCGCAGTCCCAACCAGCCGCCGCGCAGGAAGCCGTACTTCTCGACGGCCTGCATCATATACATCGAGCACGTCGGCTCGAAACGACACATCGGCGGGAGAATCGGCGAGAGGAAGCGCTTGTAGAGGCGGAGAACGAGGAGAGCGATCGCGCGCATCGGTCTCTCAGGTCTCGCTCTGCTCCGCAATTCGCGCCAGCGCGCGGCCGAGGTCGCGGCTGTAGTCGGCGAAGGTCGCATCGGTTGCGTTGGGCTTGACATTGATCACCACATCGAGCGCGCGGCCGTCGAGGGCGCGCTCCCGTCGATAGACTTCGCGCGTCCAACGCTTGAGCCGATTGCGGACGTTTGACTTGCCGATCTTTCTTGTCGCCGTGATTCCGATTCGGGAGTAGGGCAGGTCGTTCGCGATGAAGAACAATACGGAGTAGCGCGAGAAAAGCTTGCGGCCCGATTCGTACACGTGAAGAAACTCGCGACGCTTCGCCAGCCTCTTCTCTTTCGGCAGCGCTTCGGACCGCCGCGCCTGATTAGACAGCGAGGCGCTTACGGCCCTTACGGCGACGGCGCGACAGCACCGCCTGGCCGTCCTTTGCGCGCATGCGGACGAGGAAGCCGTGCGTGCGCTTCCGGCGGCGGTTGTTCGGCTGAAAAGTGCGCTTCATGATCTGACCTCGGCCCAAACGCCGCTCGAATCAAGCGTTATTCCAGCGAATTTCGGGGCGTTGTCCCTGTGGAAATCGTGTGCTAGTATCGCACCCCTTTTCCACGACAACATTTTCCACAACTGTGGAAAAGCTGTGGATTTTCAAAGAGATAACCCGTCCCGCCCCATGAACGTATGGAAGCAAGTTCTCGCCCGGCTGGAGCAAGTGATTGACAGGGCGGATTATGTGACGTGGTTTGCTCCAACCCGTTTTGCCGCCCAAAAAGGCGAGACGGTCGATGTCAGCGTTCCGTCGCAGCGATTCATCGACGAGATCCGGGAACGCTACGGCCCGCAGATCCGCGGCATCCTCTCCGAAATCTCTCCCGAGCGGATCCAGGTGCACTTCATCGTCGACCCTGAAGCGCCGATCGACGACGTCCAGGTCGCGCCAACCCCGCCGCGCGATGACTTGCCGGCGGCGGTGTTCAATCCGCGGTATCGGTTCGCTACGTTCGTGGTCGGCAAATCGAATGAGCTCGCCTGGTCGGCATCGAAGTCGATCGCCGACAATCCCAGCGGCTCGTTCAATCCGCTCTTCATCTATGGCGGCGCCGGGCTCGGAAAAACGCATTTGATCCAGGCGATTGGTCACGAGATGCACGAGCGTAAGCCGTCGACGCGCGTCGTCTACATGTCGGCCGACTCGTTCGTCACCGAACTGATCGCGTCGATTCGATACGACCGGATGCAATCGTTCCGCGATCGTTATCGCTCGGTCGATGCGCTGCTGCTCGACGACATTCAGTTCCTCGCCGGCAAGGAGAGAACGCAGGAAGAGTTCTTCCACACATTCAATGCGCTCTACGAAGCGCAGAAGCAGATCGTGTTCACATCCGACGCGCCGCCGAAAGAAATTCCGACGCTCGAAGAGCGTTTGCGCTCTCGGTTCGAGTGGGGACTCATCGCGGACATCCAGCCGCCCGATCTCGAGACGAAAGTGGCGATTCTTCGCAAGAAGGCGGAAGAGAAGAAGATCGATCTGCCACACGATGTCGCGCTCTTCATCGCCGAGCGAGTGCGTTCGAATATCCGTGAGCTCGAAGGTCATCTCAATCGCGTGGCCGCGTTCGCATCGCTGACCGGCAACCGCGTGACGATCGAGCTCGCTCGTGAGGCGCTGAAGGATCTCCTGTCGAAGGACAACAAGCCGATCACGCCGACAGACATCCTGAAAGTCGTCGCCGCTCACTATGGCTTAAAGGTGGCGGACCTCAAGTCGAAGTCGAACGCGCGCACGATCGCCTTTCCGCGCCAGGTGGCGATGTACATGTGCAAGGACCTGACGGATCTGTCGTATCCGGAGATCGGCCGGCTCTTCAACGACAAGCATCACTCTACAGTGATGTACTCCGTCGACAAGATCGAGCAGTTGAAGGAAGACGATTCGGATCTCTCGCGAACGCTGGACATGCTGGCGAAGCAGTTTCGATAGGCGTAGCGGTGCACTTTAGTGCGCCGGCGCGCTGAAGCGCGCCGCTACACCTGCGGATCATTGCTACTAAAAGCTGTGGAAGAGGACGGTCGCGATTTCGTCCGCAACCCGTGCTGCGGAAAACCCGTCCGTTCTCCATCGATTTTCCTCAGAAAAACTCGCAATTCTGCACCGTGAAGAGTTGCTATACTTTCGAGAGCTTTACGTCGCGTGCCGGAAATTTCCGCGCGGACTTACTACGACTACCACTAACTAAGTACAACTCTATTTAGAGGAAGAGCCATGGAGCTGACCGTCGTCAAAGCGGATCTTCAGAAAGAGCTGCAGCTTTGTCAGGGAGTCGTCGAGAAACGATCGACAATCCCGATTCTGTCCAACGTTCTTCTGAGAGCCGCTGATGGTCGGTTGCAGATCGCAGCGACCGATCTCGACGTGACGATCCTCAGTTCGTGCGCGGCGCGCATCACGACGCCGGGCGGTGTGACGATTGAAGCCAAACGTCTGTTCGACATCGTGCGCTCGCTGCCGGATGACGACGTTCATATGAATCTGCAGGAGAACAACTCGATGGTCATCGAGTCCGGAACCGCCAAGTTCCGTCTCCTCGGATTGCCTGCTGAAGATTACCCGACGCTGCCGACGGTCAACGTAGCCGACGCCTATGCGATCTCGCTCGACGAGCTGAAGACGATGGTCGGCAAGGTGAAATTCGCGATCACGCACGAGGAGACACGGTTTCAGCTCAACGGCGCGCTGCTGAAGATTCAGCCGCAGAAGATGGAGATGGTCGCAACCGATGGTCACCGCATGGCGCTCATAAACTTTCCGAAAGGCGGCAACGGTAAGGGTCACAAAGGAAACGATCTGACGATTCTGATTCCGCGCAAGGCGCTCGACGAGATCCTGCGTCTGGAGGCCGGCGAGGAGGGCACAGTCAAGTTCGGCGTGTCCGAGAACCAGCTCTTCTTCGAAGCCGCTGATCGTCGCCTCATGGCGCGGATGATCGATGTGAACTTTCCGAACTACATGGAAGTCATCTCACGCGACAACGATCGGCACGTCATGGTCGATCGCGAGCGCCTGCTTTCGACGATTCGCCGCATCTCGCTCGTGGCGAATGAGCGGACGCGTGCCGTGCGCTTCGACTTCGCACCGGGGAAGCTCACTGTCTCGTCGACGAATCCCGAGCTCGGAGACGCGCGCGAGACAGTTCCCATCGACTACGCCGGTAATCCGTTCTACGTCGGCCTCAACGCAGCGTACGTCACCGACTTTCTGAGTGCGGTCGACACGCCGAGCGTGTCGCTCGATCTGAAAGACGAGAACAGCCAGTGCATCGGCCGGCCGGCGAACACGGCGGATGATCTTCCGTACGACTACCTGTACGTCGTGATGCCGATGCGGCTCGCTTGATCCTCGAGCAGCTCACGACCGAAAACTTTCGCAATCTCGCCCCGGACGCGGTGAGCTTTCATCCGGCCGCGAACATCGTCGTCGGCCGCAACGGCCAGGGAAAGACGAATCTCATCGAAGCGATCTACTTCGTCGCTACGACGAAGTCATTTCGCACCTCCCGTGTGCAGAGCCTCTTTCGCTTCGCCGCGGCGAACGTCTTCGTGTCGGGAAACGTCAGTCGCGACAGCGTCACGCGGACGGTCTCGGTCGGTCTCGAAGGCGGTGAGTCGCGAAGGCGTGTGCTGCTGATCAACGGCGAGCGCGTTGCGCTGCCGGCCTATCTGCGCGCCTTGACGGTGTTCGCGTACTCCGCGGCGCGGCTCGACATCATCCGCGGCGGACCAGAGGAGAAGCGCCGCTTTCTCGATCGCGGCATCGCCAGCATCGACGCCGCATACCTCGAAGAGCTGACGCGTTACTTGCGCGTCCTCAAGCAACGGAATGCGCTCCTGCACGAGCATTCGATTTCATCGCTCGATGCCTGGGATGAAGAATTCGTCGCCTTTGGATCGGCGGTGCAGGCGAAGCGCGCTGCCTATGCGCGTGAAGTTGCGGCATCGCTTGCCAACGTCATCGCCACGCATGGATATCACGTCAGCAGAGTCGAGCTCTCCTATCAGCCGAGCGTGCCCGAGCCGCGCAATCGTCGCGACGAGCTCCGCGCGCGCATGTCGCTCTCCGGTCCGCAGCGCGACGTTCTCGAATTTCTCGTCGACGGACGACCGGCATCCGAGGTGCTCTCCGGGGGTGAGCTGAAGACGATGGTGCTGTTTCTCAAGTTCGCAAAACTCGAGATTTTTCGTCGCCGTTTCGACGAGCCGCCGCTGTTTCTGCTCGACGACATCGACGCCGAGCTCGATCTCGAAATCCTGCAGCGTTTGTTGTCGAAATTGCCCTCCTCGACACAGGTTTTTGCGACCTCGGCGAAGGAGGTGTTTCTACATGCGTTAGAGGCCGGACCTCACCGGCGCTTAGTCATTGAAAACGGGAGAGTTACGGCCTCGAGAGATTTCCCCTGAAAAGGCAATAATGCGGTACAATTTTGCGTTAATTCCGACGGTGCAAAAACCGCAGATTTTCGGCCGCCGCGACGGCGCCCGCTCACCCGCAGAAATCGTCGAAGTGCCCCTAGAAAGCGAGCCTCGCGTGGCAGCAGAGAACTACACAGCAGAAGACATCAAGGTCCTCAAAGGACTCGACGCGGTGCGCAAGCGCCCGGGCATGTACATCGGTGATACCGACGATGCCACGGGCCTCCACCACATGGTTTACGAGGTCGTCGACAACGCGATCGACGAAGCCCTGGCCGGTTTCGCGGATCGCATCGTCGTGACGATTCATCCCGACAACTCGGTCACCGTCGAAGACAACGGGCGCGGCATTCCGGTCGACATGCACAAGGAAGAGGGGCGCTCCGCGGCCGAAGTGATCATGACGGAGCTGCACGCCGGCGGAAAGTTCGACAACAACTCGTACAAGGTGTCCGGCGGCCTGCATGGCGTCGGCGTTTCGGTCGTCAACTTCCTCTCCGAATGGCTCGAGCTCGAGATTCATCGCGACGGATTCGTGTGGCGCCAGCGCTACGAGCGTGGTGTGCCGGTCGCGCAGATCGAGAAGGGGGAGAAGACGACGCGGCGCGGGACGAAAGTCACGTTCAAGGCCGATAACGAGATCTTCTCCGTCGCGGAGATGAATTACGAGACGCTCTCGCAGCGTCTCCGCGAGCTGGCGTTTCTCAACTCCGGTGTGCACATCGAGATTCGCGACACGCGATCGGAGACCGAGAAGCATCACGAGTTTCGCTACGAGGGCGGGATCGTCTCGTTCGTCAAGGATCTGAACAAGAACAAGACGCCGCTGCACGACGAGCCGATCTTCATTCGCGACGAGAGAGATGGCGAGGGCATCGAAATCGCGATGCAGTGGAACGACGGCTACGCCGAGAACATCTACACCTTCACCAACACGATCAAGAATACCGATGGTGGCACGCATCTCGTCGGGTTCAAAGCGGCACTGACGCGCACCGTCGTGCGCTATGCGACGAATCAAGGTGTGCTGGAGAAGGCGAAGCTCTCGCTGGAAGGCGATGACGTTCGCGAAGGCCTCACCTGCGTCATCTCCGTCAAGATCCGCGATCCGAAGTTTTCTTCGCAGACGAAGGAGAAGCTCGTCTCGTCACACGTGAAGACGTGGGTCGAGCAGATGACCAACGAGCGGTTGGGCAATTACTTCGAGGAGAATCCGAGAGAGGCGCGGCGGATCGTCGACAAGATCATCGATGCCGCACGTGCTCGCGAAGCGGCACGCAAGGCGCGCGAGCTGACACGCCGGAAGGGCGCCCTCGACTCCAGCTCACTCCCCGGCAAGCTCGCCGATTGTCAGGAGCGCGATCCGCGGTTCTCGGAGATCTTCTTCGTGGAAGGCGATTCGGCCGGCGGCTCGGCAAAGCAGGGGCGCGATCGCCGATTCCAGGCCGTGCTTCCGCTGAAGGGCAAGATCCTCAACGTCGAGAAAGCGCGTCTGGACAAGATGCTCTCCTCCGATGAAATCCGGCTGATGATCACCGCGCTCGGCACGGGGATCGGCACGGGGGATTTCGACATCGCCCGCCTCCGCTATCACAAGACCATCATCATGACCGACGCCGATGTCGATGGATCGCACATCCGCACGCTGATCCTCACCTTCTTCTATCGACACATGAAGGAAGTGATCCAGCGCGGCCACCTTTTCATCGCCCAGCCGCCACTCTTCAAGGTCACGCAGGGGAAGAAGGACACGTACCTCAAGGACGAGGGCGAGAAGTCGCGGTTTCTGCTGAACCGTATTGCGGAATCGGTCGAGATCACGCCGCAGGGCGGGATGTCGATCCACGGTGATGCACTCATCAACATGGTGCAGCGCATGGATGAGTACCGCAATCACGCGCGAAAGGTGCACAACATTCCGCGCGCGGCGATCGATGCGTTGCTGGCGAATGGATTCTCCGATCGCACGGCGCTCGCCGACGCCGATCGCATGACCGCGCTGGAGACCGCACTCCGCGCGGCCGGCTTCGAACATGTCCGTCAGATGACCGACGAGGTCACCGAGACGCCGATCATTCAATTCGTGGTCGGCGGCAACGGCACGGGCAAGCGCATCGTGATCAACAACGAACTGCTGTCCACCTACGAGTTCCGTCAGACCGCGAAGTCCTACGAGCAGCTCGCGGCATTTGGCCTGGCACCGTATACGGTGAAGCACGCCGACGTTGTCACGACCTATCACAACATCGACGAGTTGCTCGATGAGATCTTCAAGCTCGCCGAGAAGGGGCTCACCATCCAGCGCTACAAAGGTCTGGGTGAGATGAATCCGGATCAGCTCTGGGAAACAACCATGAATCCGCAGACGCGTCGTCTCCTCAAGGTCACGATCGAGGACGGCGTTGCTGCGGATCTCATCTTCACGATTCTGATGGGCGATCAGGTAGACCCGCGACGCGAGTTCATCCAGGACAATGCCCTGAATGTAAAGAACCTGGATATCTAATCTCCGTATGGCTGATTTCGACTACACCGCTGGCAATGACCAGCAAGTGCCCGTCAATATCGAAGACGAGATGCGCAAGTCGTATCTCGACTACGCGATGTCGGTCATCATCGGCCGCGCGCTTCCCGATGTGCGCGACGGCCTCAAGCCCGTGCACCGCCGGATCCTCTACGGGATGTACGAGCAGGGGAACACCGCGGGCAAACCGTACAAGAAATCGGCGCGCATCGTAGGCGATGTGATGGGCAAGTTCCATCCGCATGGCGACACCGCGATCTACGACACCGTCGTGCGCATGGCGCAGGACTTCTCGATGCGCTACGAGCTCGTCGACGGCCAGGGCAACTTCGGCTCGCTCGACGGCGACAACCCGGCGGCGATGCGCTACACCGAAGTCCGCCTCACGAAACTCGCCGAGGAGTTGCTGCGCGACGACATCGACAAGGATACGGTCGATTGGGTCCCGAACTACGACGGCTCGATTCCCGAGCCTTCCGTACTGCCGGCGAAGTACCCGAACCTTCTCGTCAACGGATCATCCGGCATCGCCGTCGGCATGGCCACCAACATCCCGCCGCACAACCTCGGCGAAGTGATCGACGCCTGCCTGATGGTGATCGAGAACCCGAAGGCGACGTGGAAAGAGCTGATGACGGTCCTTCCCGGTCCTGACTTCCCGACCGGCGGCTTCATTCACGGCATCGACGGGATCCGGCAGGCCTACGAGACCGGCCGCGGCATCGTGCAAATGCGCGCGCGCGCCGTCATCGAGACGACGAAGAAGGGCGACAAGCAGCAGATCGTCGTCACCGAGATTCCCTACATGACGAACAAAGCGCGGCTGATCGAGAAGATCGCCGAGCTGGTTCACGCAAAGCGCATCGAAGGCATCTCCGACTTGCGCGATGAATCGGATCGCGAAGGCATTCGCATCGTCGTCGAGTTGAAGAGGGGCGAAGTTCCGGAAGTCGTCCTGAACAATCTGTACAGCGTGACGCAGATGCAGGCTACGTTCGGGATCATCTTCCTGGCCATCGTCAACAACAAGCCGGAGGTCATGGACCTCCCGACGATCATCCGGCACTTCATCGAGCACCGGAAGGAGATCGTGGTCCGCCGCACACGCTTCGAGCTGCGCAAAGCGGAAGAGCGCGCGCACATCCTCGAAGGCCTCGTCAAGGCGCTCGATCATCTCGACGAGGTGATCAAGGTGATTCGCGGAAGCCGCAGCCCGGCGGACGCGAAGACGGATCTCATCAGCCATTTCCAGTTCAGCGATCTTCAGGCGCAAGCGATCCTCGGCATGCGGCTGCAGCAGCTCACAGGCCTCGAGCGCGAGAAGATCACCACTGAATACAACGAGACGCTGGACACGATCCGGCGCCTCCGCGAGATCCTCGGATCGGAGCGGCTCGTGCTGAACATCATCGCGGACGAGCTGCGCGACATCAAAGAGAGCTACGGCGACAAGCGGCGCACCGAGATCGTCGCGGAGGCGCACGAGATCTCGATCGAAGACATGATCGCCGACGAGGACATGGTCATCACCGTGTCGCGCGGCGGCTACATCAAGCGCTCGGCGCTGTCGATGTATCGAGCGCAGCGGCGTGGCGGCAAGGGCCGCATCGGCATGCAGACGAAGGAAGAGGACATCGTCGAGCATCTTTTTGTCGCGTCGACGCACGCATACATCCTCGTCTTCACGGACAAGGGCCGCATGTACTGGCTGAAAGTGCACGCGATTCCCGAGGTCGGGTCGAATGCGCGCGGCAAAGCGATCGTGAATTTGCTCAATCTCGAGCAGGGTGAGAACGTCCGCGCGCTGTTGACCACACGCGACTTCACCGAAGGCAAATATGTAGTGATGGCCACGCGCGGCGGCAAGATCAAGAAGACGGAGCTCAGCGCGTTCTCGAATGTTCGCAATACCGGAATCATCGCCATCGATATCCTCGAAGGCGACGATCTGCACGGCGTGGCGCTCTCCGATGGCCAGTCGGAGATCTTCATCGGCACGCACGACGGCCGCGCCATCCGATTCAACGAAGAGGACGTCCGGCCGATGGGCCGCGGCGCCGCGGGCGTGAAGGGCATCACGCTTCGCCCCGGTGATTTCGTCGTCGAGATGGATGTTCTGCCGCCGGGCCAAGAAGTGGCCGTGGCCGAGGTCACTGAGGAACCTGAGATCGAAAGCGATGAGGAAGTAACGCCTCTTGCCGACGAGCGTGGCAACATTCTCACAGTCACGGAGAAAGGCTTCGGCAAGCGTTCGCCCGTGTCGTCGTATCGACTCACCGGTCGTGGTGCGATGGGCGTCATCAACATCAAGACGACCGACAAGAACGGCAAGGTCGCGGGCATCGCTCATGTCAGCGATGACGACCAGGTGCTCATCATCAGTGAGCAGGGGATGATCATCCGCTTCCCGGTCGGGGGCGTTCGCTCCATGGGACGCAACACGCAGGGGGTGCGGTTGATCAACATCGAAGAAGGCGATCGCGTCGTTGCGGCGATGAAGATCGTCGACAAGGAACAGCCCGAGGATCTGGCGGCGGAGGCGGAGACTGTCGAGACACCGCTTCCCGAGCCGCCATCGGACGACACCGTCCACTGACAACGCGGAGGGGCGCTGCATGGTGAAGTTGTCGCGAGAACGCGTGGAGAAACTCGCACGCGATCTCGTCGACGCCATGTCCCGCTCCCGCGCGGTCATGTTCCTCAAGGATCGCGAATCTGTTCGTCAGGCCATCGCTTATGCACTGGCCGACGAGATCCGTCGCGAAGAAGAGCGCGAGGAGAACGTTCGCAAACGCATCGCCGCGATGCGCAAAGCGCCACCGCGCGGATCTGCGGAGTGGGAACAGCTCTTCCGATCGCTGATGAACGAAGAATACGTGCGCGATAGCGAGAGCTAAGTCGTAAAGTCTATCCTGAGGCGCTTCGCGCCTCAGAATAAACTGGTACTAAGTCGATTCGGCGGGAGTCGGTTCGTCGCTTGCAGCGGTCTCGCGGCGGCGACGGCTCAACGTGTCATCGTCGGAACTGATCATCCGCCGCCATCGCTGCGCCTTCATCCGCTCGAAGATCCCGCCGGCGTGGCCCGCGGGAATCCAACTGTTGCCGCCGCATTTCGGGCAGCGCCCGCGAAAGGCGATGTTCTTGCCGCAATCGGGACAGATGATGACCAGCGAATGCGAGAGCTCGAATTTCTGCTCTCCTTCCGCATCAAGACTGTTCAGGAATGAGGCGAGGGTGGTGAAAGTCTCTTCCCCGGACATTGACCGCTTCAGGCTGCACACGCTATGCCGAAGCTGTTAGCTGTCAGCTCTTAGCTGTTAGGAGAACGACGCGGGTTTCATCTCCTAAGAGCTAAGAGCTAACAGCTAAGAGCTTAAATGCTCATCACATCAAACTGCTCGTGATGCAAAGAATCATCGGGTTTGAACACCAGATGAATGCCGAGGTTGTTCTCGACCTCTTCGAAAATAGGGTCGCCCGTGTGGAGCGTGCCGTAGATGATCGGATTGACGCGGACGATGACGTCCTGCCCTTCGTGAAGGTCGCGCGCCTTCATGAGCTCGCGCCAGATCTCGAGCGCGATCGTCGTGTTCGATTTGATCCGTCCGCTGCCACCGCAGTACGGACAGGCCTGCGTCAGTGATCGCTCGAGACTCTGCCGCACGCGCTTGCGCGTCATCTCGATCAAGCCGAACTCAGAGATCTGCAGGATCTTCGTCTTCGAGCGATCTTTCTTGATCTCTTCTTCGAGTGTCTGGAAGAGCATCGCTCGATTCGGCGCCTCTTCCATGTCGATGAAGTCGAGCACGATGATCCCGCCGAGGTCGCGCAAGCGGATCTGGCGGACGATCTCTTTGGCTGCTTCGAGGTTCGTGCGAAAGACCGTCTCCTCGAGATTCTTCTTGCCGACGTATTTTCCGGTGTTCACGTCGATGGCCACGAGCGCTTCGGTCTGATTGATGACGATGTAGCCGCCCGATTTCAGCCAGACCTTTGACTTGAGCGCTTTGGCGATCTCGGGCTCGATGCCGAATTCGTCGAAGATCGGCTCGTCGCGGCGATAGAGGCGAACCCGCGACACGAGCTGCGGCTGAATCTGATCGAGGAATTCGACGATGCGCTGATATTCATCGACGGAATCGACCCATACGCTCTTGAACTCCGGCGAGAGAACGTCGCGGATCGTGCGCAGGATGAGATCGAGATCGTGATGAATCGCGTTCGGCGCTGAGGCTTTTTCCGCACGGCGCTTGATCTGCTCCCACAGATCGGTGAGGTATTTCAGGTCCGCGCGGAATTCCTCTTCTTCGCGCTGCTCGCCGGCAGTGCGGACGATGAATCCGCCGCCCTGGGGCCGGATGCGCTCCAGGATGTCCTTGAGCCGCGTGCGCTCGTTCTCGTCTTCGATGCGGCGGGAGACGCCGACGTGATTGACCGTCGGCATGTAGACGAGAAAGCGGCCCGGTAGCGTGACGTGGCTGGTGATGCGTGCGCCCTTGCCGGCGATCGTGTCTTTCGAGACCTGCACGACGATCTCCTGACCTTCGCGAAGCAGGTCGGAAATCGACGCCTCCGGACGTTGATTCACTTCTTCGAGCGGCAGTTCGTCAGGCGTCTCGCTCTCATACTCCTCGATATCCTCGGCAACATCGGAGACGTAGAGGAACGCGTCGCGCTCGAGGCCGAGATCGACGAACGCCGACTGCATTCCCGGCAGGACCTTCGTGACGCGGCCTTTGTAGATGTTGCCGACCACGGTGCGATGGCGCGTGCGCTCCACCCACAGCTCGACGACTTGTCCTTCGTCGAGAACGGCGATCCGCGACTCGTGTTTGGTCGCATTGATCACGATCTCCCGCGACATGGCGCGAGATTGTAGACTGCGCCTCCCATCGATGCCGACAACGATCTATTTCTCCGGCTCGATCAGCGGCGGGCGCGAGGATGTTGAAACCTACCGCACGTTCGTCACGGCGCTCGAGCGCGCCGGACATCGCGTGCTCGCCGGCACCGTCGCCGCGGCTCATGTCGGTTCGGAGGGGGAGGCGCTGCCGGCGTGCGACATCTTCGATCGCGATGTCGCATGGCTCGACGAAGCCGCGCGAAGCGGCGGCCTCCTCGTCGCGGAGGTTTCGCGACCGTCGAACGGTGTCGGTTACGAGATTGCGATGGCTCGCTATCGATACCACATGCCGGTCATCTGTCTGTACCGCCCGGCGTTCACGAAGCGGTGCAGCGGCATGATCGCCGGCGATCGCAGCATTCAACTCATCGAATACAGCGATGAGACGGTCGCGGCAGCGATCCAAGAGCTGCTGGACGCCGTGAATAAACCCGGGAAACGCGTGGTTTAGTGGCGTTGCTTCTACAGAGCACTCCGGCATAGCTCAGTTGGTAGAGCAGCGGACTGTTAATCCGCGGGTCGTAGGTTCGAGTCCTACTGCCGGAGCCACTTCTGCCGGAGCCACTTCCTTCCAGTACTCCCGAGGCGATGGCGTCCTACGTTGAAGCTCGATCTTGCTGCATCGACAGGAAATAACCTGGCTTTCCGCTTCGTCAGCGCGGTGACCACGCCCACAGCGGACACATCCACGATGGGTTTTATCCGCCTCATCGCCCGAGAGTCAGGTCGAGGCGCTGATTCGAGCAAAATAGCTCTTGCGAAATTTTCCGTACGCCGGTTTACTTGTCGGTACCCAGCGAGGTTTCCCATTCTCTCCGTCGACCAACTACCGGATAGCCGGCGCGCGATTCTCACGACACTCAAACAGCGTGGTCCTGCGACGATCGCGCAGCTCGCCGACGCCCTCGGTCTTACCGGCGAAGCCGTTCGTCAACAACTCCTGCAGCTCCATCGCGACGGTTGGGTCGAGGCGCGCATCGAGCGCAGCGAAGAGCGCGCCCGCACCGGCCGTCCGGCGACGATCTATCGGCTCAGCGAAGCGGGCGATCATCTCTTCCCGAAGCAGTACGACGGATTAAGCGTAGCGATGATCGATGCCGTAGCGGAGGAGATGGGAGACGACGCGCTGAAGAAAATTCTTGCCCGCCTGACCGACGATCGCGTGTCATCGGTCAGCGCCAGTCTGCGCGGCCTGACCCTCGCGCAGAAAGTAACCGCTCTCAGGAGTTGGTACCTCGACGACGATCCCTTCATGGAGATCGACACGAGCGGCGGATCGTATCGGCTGAAAGAGCGCAACTGTCCGTTCCTGAACACTGCGCTTCGCCGCCCGATGCTCTGCAGCATCTCGGTCAACGCCCTGACGCGACTTCTTGGTTTTCGTGTCGTGCGGGAGGAGAAGTTCCAGAACGGCGACGGCCGCTGCGTGTTCCGCGTCCTCGAAGATCAGCCGATCGATCCCGACTCGTGGGAGTTCCGGCTTGAGGGCGAGCTCATTCCGTTGCCGCCGCTGCGCTCTTCGGCTTAGCCACGTAGACCGTCTTGATGTTCACGAACTCGCGGATGCCGTAGGCGCCGAGCTCGCGTCCGAATCCGGAGTGCTTCACGCCGCCGAAGGGAAGCCGCGGATCCGACGCCACCATCGCATTGACGAAGACCTGGCCCGACTCGATCGCATCGACAAAGCGCCTCGCCTCTTCGCGATCGCGAGTCCAGACGCTGGCGCCGAGGCCGAAGTTCGTCGAGTTGGCGACCTTGACCGCTTCGTCGAAGTTGCGCACGCGAAAGAGTGACGCCACCGGCCCGAACGTCTCTTCATTGTTCACCGGTGCGTTCTTCGGAATGTTGGTAAGCACAGTCGGCGCGTAGAAGTTTCCCTTCTCGCCGATGCGCTTCCCTCCGGTCAATACCTTCGCCCCCGCTTTCACGCTCGCGTCGACCTGCTTCTCGAGTTCATTGACGATTTGCGGCATCGCCAATGGGCCGATGTCGGTCTTTTCATCCAGCGGATCACCGATCTTGAGCGCCTTCATTTTCGCAACGAATTGTGCTTCGAATTCATCGGCAATATTCTCGTGCACGATAAAGCGCTTTGCGGCGATACATGATTGTCCGTTGTTGACGATGCGCGCCTTCACCGCAATGTCTGCGGCCGCTTCGATATCGGCGGAAGGCATGACGATGAACGGATCGCTACCGCCGAGCTCGAGGACCGTCTTCTTGACATGCTTCCCGGCATTGGAGGCCACGCTTGCGCCGGCAGGCTCGCTTCCGGTCAGCGTCGCCGCCTTCACGCGCTCGTCGTCGATCACGCGAGCGACCTGTTCCGAGGTGATCAGCAGCGTCTGAAACTCGTCGTGATCGAAACCGGCTTCGCGCAGAACCTTTTCGATCGCCAGCGCTGACTGCGGAACGTTCGAGGCGTGTTTGAGCAGTCCGACGTTGCCGGCCATGAGCGCAGGCGCCGCGAATCGAAAGACCTGCCAGAACGGAAAGTTCCACGGCATGACCGCGAGAATCGGCCCGAGGGGCTCGAAGCGGACGTAGCTGTCCTCGGCGTCGGTCTTGATGTGCTCATCGCTGAGATGTCGCTCGCCGTTCTCGGCGTAGTAGCGGCACGCCAGCGCGCATTTCTGCGCTTCGGCGATCGCGGCCTTGAGCGGCTTCCCCATCTCCGCCGTCATCAGGCGTCCGTACTTCTCGGCGTCGCGCTCGAGGATCTCCGCGGCGCGCGCCAGACGCTTCCCCCGCTCGGCGAAGGAGCGTGATCGATTGACACGAAATGCTTCGACCGCGCACCGGATCTTGCGCTCGATTTCATCATCGGTCAGCGGCTCGAATGTTTTGATCGTCTCGCCCGTGGCGGGGTTGACGGAGGCGATTCCCATGGCAGCGCGTCATGATATCCTTCGCCCACTTCGTCCAGCGTGTTTCAAAACATCAAAACCAGACTCATCCTCTGATGAAGGAGCCCTATGCATCAGGCCATTCGCATTCGTCTTTCGCTATTCGTGTGTTTCCTCGTCGCACTCGCGCCGTTCGCGCTGTTCGGTCAGAGCAGTAACGGATCGATCTCCGGGACGATCACGGACGACAGCGGCGCGGCATTACCCGGCGTCACTGTTTCAGCGACCAACGTCGCCACGGGCATCGAACGCATGACGGTCAGCAACGAGACCGGTCATTACCAGATCGCGCTCTTGCCGCCCGGCACATACAACGTGAAGAGCGAGCTCTCCGGGTTTCAGTCGTTCCTGCGCAACAACGTCGTCGTGAACGTCGGCACCGACAGCACGATCGACATAAAGATCAAGCCGGGGCTGACGGAGACCGTCACGGTCACGGCCGCCGCACCTGTCGTGGACACCACGAAGTCCGAAGTCAGCTCCGTCGTGAATGAGAGAGCGATTCAGAACCTTCCGACGAACGGCCGCAACTTCATCGATTTCGTGCTGACGACGCCCGGCGTCGTGCGCGACGTCCGCTCCGGCGACATCAGCTTCGCCGGCCAGCGCGGCACGCTGAATTCGATGGTCGTCGACGGCGCGAACAACGACAACACGTTCTTCGGTCAGACGATCGGGCGTACGGGCTCAGGCCGTGCGCCCTACCAGTTCTCGCAGGATGCGGTGAAAGAGTTTCAGGTGAACTCGAATTCTTATTCCGCCGAATACGGGCGCGCCGGCGGCGCCGTGATCAATGTCGTGACGAAGTCAGGGACGAACGACTGGCACGGCTCAGTGTTCGATTACTACCGCGACAAACGGCTCAACGCGAACGACTACATCAACGTGGTCAACAAGCGCGCGAAGAGTCCGTATCACTACGATCAGTACGGCGCGAGCATCGGCGGTCCGATCGTTCGCGACAAGCATTTCTTCTTCGCGAACTGGGACCGGCAGCGGAATTCCGTTCCGAACCTCGTCATCCTGTCGGGGACACCGCGCACATTTCCCAGCGACGCCGATACTCAGCGCGGCCTGGCGATCCTGACGCCGCTCGCCGCTGAATACAGCAGACAGCAGAACCAGGATGTCTATCTCCTGAAGACCGATCACGAGCTACCGGCGAACACACACCTATCGCTCCGGTACAACCATCAGGTGTTCCACGGAATCAACTTCGAGAACGGCGGCCTCACGAATTCCGTCGAGCACACCGGCAACTCGAACGTCTTCACCGATTCGTTCTCGGGCGTGTTCGATTCGACGACCGGGTCTTCGTTCTTCAATGAGGTCCGCGCGCAGTACCTGAAGGATCGCGAGCCGGGCGAGGCGAACAGCGACAAACCCGAAGCGCAGATCTTCCTGGCGAACGGCGCCACGACGGTGCTCGTGATCGGTCGCAACTCCTTCTCGCCGCGCGAAACGACGATCAAGCGCTCGCAGATCGCCGATACGGCGACTTACCTTTTCGCCAATCACACAGTGAAGGGCGGCTTCGACTACAGTCACGACAACATCTTCAACTACTTCCCGGGCAACTTTTTCGGGGTTTATCGCTTCAACTCCGTCGCCGATTTTGCGAACAGCAAGCCGGCCAGTTACAGCCAAGCCTTCCCCGGGCCCGGAACGACCGGCCCGGTGACACATCCGGACCTCAATGAGTA
>DASYUK010000291.1:0-1905 GCA_036001325.1 Thermoanaerobaculia bacterium | reverse complement strand
CGGGGAGCATCTCGTGATCGCCGAACGCGCCGTCTTCGCGGACGCCGTACTCGCCGCGCTGCGCGACCCGGCGCACGGACGGCGTCTCGCCGAGCGGGCGCGCGATCTCGCGCATGCGCGCTACGACTGGAGCGCGGTCGGAGAAACCGCCTGCTACGCGGTGAGTCGGGTCTGTGCGAAAGCGGTCCGCCGCGCCGGCTGAATGTCGTCTGAGCGCCCAGCGATGCGTTTTGGTCGACAGCTTCAAAACCTGTTCTGGCTGGCGCTCACAAGTCCGCATGCGCCCGCCACGTTCCTTTTGCGAAGCGCGCTCTACCGAAAGCAGTGAAGACGACGCCTTTCTATAATCGAAAACGTTTCCGTTTGTTGAGGCAATCAATGGCTGATCGGTAGTGACGATGGAATACTCCGCGAACATCGTTGAGATGCTTGGGCAGTCGCGTGCGGCCGAGATCCAAGCGTGCTTGGACGGGATTCGTGCCTGTATCGCGACCGTTCCCCATGCGTACGTCGTGGATAAGGCACCTTCCAATCCCACTCAAGAGCGCGGATGCTAACCGCGAACTTTTGGAGCGACTTCGCAAGAGTGGTCCAGACTGGATTTTCATAACAGCCCGCCGCCAGGACGGTAGCCGTGTGGGTTATGCGTCGAATCTATTCCTTCCAGACGAGGCGTCCCAGGTCGATGCCATCAACCAGTTTCTGCTCTTTGATATTCATTCAAGCATCGGCGGCTGGTCGTTATCGCATCTGTGGCGTATCTGTTGACCGCTGCGCATCCCGGCGGGCAGGCTCAGCTTTTCGAATCGCTTCGGCTTCCGCCGATCCTCCTGACATTCTGATAACGGCGCTGTTCGCCGTCGCCCACCTTGTGAGAGAGCCGACTCGATCGGCGCCTCGCGATGAAAACAGGCGGTGCAAACGCCGGCGCGAGCGAGTGGTTGATGATCGGCGAGCCGGCGACGTCAGCGGCAACTTGCCGCTGTATACTGCTCGATGATCATCGTATGAATCCCCGAGTGCTGATGTCCGTCGAAGAGTATCTCCACACCGATTTCGATGGCGCCGATCGGGAGTACCTCGACGGAGAGGTTGTCGAGCGCAACATGGGCGAGTTGCCGCACGCTCAGATACAGGCGCAGTTGATGTTCAAGTTGGCCGCGCTCGGGGAGCGTCTGCGCCTCCGCGTGCTGCCGGAGATTCGGATTCAGATCTCGGCGACGCGCTTCAGGATCGCCGATATCGCCGTTTGGCGGCCAGGCGACATCGGCACGCGGATTCCAACAGTTCCGCCATTCCTGGTCGTCGAGATTCTCTCTGCCGAAGACCGTCTCGTCCGTCTGCAACCAAAGATTCAGGAATATCTTGCGCACGGCGTTGAATGGGTGTGGGTGATCGACCCCGACGAGCGCCGCGCGCTCTCCTATTGGCCTGCGAATCCGGGCGGTACGCTGGTCGACGAGCTCCGAACCGAGAACCCGTCAATCGTCATTTCCCTGGACGAAGTCCTCGCAGCGCTCGACTGACGCCGGTCGTGCGTCGACTCTCGCTGACCATCTTTAACGATTCGTCCTTCGGTGAGCATTCGCCAGTCCGGCATATGCTCCTTCTCCGCGTCTGAAGACTGGCCTTCAGTGCCGCCTACGACGCCGTGAGCCGCGTCTGCGCGAGCGCAGTCCGCCGCGCCGGCTGAACCCTCTACCCGCTTCTACGCTCTCGCCGACGTTCGATAGCACGTGGTCGTCGCGCCGGCTTTGCCGGCACGAATGTCGTTCCGTGAAACGAGACATTCATCGGCTGATCGTGTACTCGAGCAGCACGATCCCGGATTTTTGATAGAGGCGGTGGCCGCTCAGCGACAGCTTCGTTCGCAAGGCCGGCTGCGGGAGCATCGGAATGCCGTCG
>DASYUK010000290.1:0-5484 GCA_036001325.1 Thermoanaerobaculia bacterium | reverse complement strand
GGCCGCAAGATGGTCAGAGCGTTGGCTAATGGCGTGACCGATCCAGTAATTTTATCGGAGTTCGCGCATACAACTCTCCGCAGAAAACGCCCGCAGCTCGTGGAGGCGCTGACCGGCAGCTTGTCGGTCGAGGATGGTCGTCTGCTCAATATCCAGCTCGATCTGGTCGACGACCTCGAACGAAAGCTTCGCCGTGTCGAGGAACTGATCGACCAAAAGGTTCTCCCCTACGAGTCGATCATCAATCTTCTCGATACAGCACCCGGAATCAACCGAACCACGGCTGTCGAGATCCTCGGTGAGATCGGCACCGATGTTTCGGTGTGGCCCTCAGAACGTCACCTGAGTGCCTGGGCCGGTACTTGCCCGGGCAATCGAGAGAGCGCTGGTGTTCGCCGCCATGCGCGCAGTCGCGAGGGAGACCGATACCTCAAGTCCATCTTGGTACAAGCTGCCACCTCGGCTGCTCACGTGCGAGGATCGTATTACGCCGCTCGATACCGCGCGCTAAAAGCGAAGCTCGGTGAGCGACGAGCGGCCCTCGCTTTGGCGCATGAGCTCACCTTAGCGATCTACTTCATGCTTCTTCGGAATCACCCGTACCGCGAACCGCTCGCAGCGGATCCGCAAATCCGCGTTGCTCAAAGGCGTCGCGCACTTATCAAACAACTTCAAAGGCTCGGTTACGAGGTGACCTGCACGCCTATCTGAAACAATCGATTCCACACCCGCGGCTGCCCAACCGCGACTTTGCAGGCGCGAACGCCTGATCAGCAGATCTTTGCTCTCATTAGCGTAAAGTCTTCAGAGCAGCGGCGGATGAGGGGCGCGATTCTCGCCAGGAACCTCGCCCCTCACCCGGCGCTTCGCGCCGCCCTCTCCCGGAGGGAGGGCTTTAGAATGCCTCAGTGTCGCGCGTCCGGTTCATCGTCGTCTTTCTCCTCCTCCTCGCGATCTTCGAGTTCGCGCTGCTGATCGACGTCGTCGATCGCGACGTCGTGATTCCGTTCACGACCTGGATCGCGATCATCTCCGGCGCGATCATTCGAATCGCGCAGCCCGGCCTGCACGTTATCGGCACGACGATCAGCGCGCCATGCTTCGCGGTGGACATCCGCAACGGCTGCAACGGCGTCGAGGCGACCCTCTTCGTTGTCGCCGCGGTACTCGCGTTTCCGGCGAGCGTGGCGAAGAAGCTCATCGGCGTGGTCATCGGCACCGGGCTTATTCAACTCGCCAATCTCGTGCGCGTCGTGACGCTGTTTCTCATCGGATGTCATCGCCGCTCATGGTTCGAGGCGTTCCATCTCGCGGTCTGGCAAACGGCGATCTTCGCGCTCGCCGTCGGCTTCTTCATCATCTGGTCGCGGCGGAGTGTACCGGCGAATGTTGCGAGCCGCGCTTAGCTTCATCGCCGGCGCCGCCGTCGCGCTCGCGCTCTGGTGGTATGCCACGCCGGCGTACAACGTGTTGCTCACCCGAATCGTCAGACACGCCGAGCCATCGGGGCGATCCATCAAAGTCGTTTACCCGGGTGCGCCGGAGATCCAGATTCCGGCGGATCAACTGACGTACAACATCATTCTCTTCGCCGGTCTCGTCGCCGCCGCTCCACCGCGACGCCTGGAGCGGCTTCTCATCGCGATCGTCGTTCTGCTCGCGTTTCACGTTCTCGCGCTCCTGACCTCGATCGAGGCGACATACGCGACGCGCGCCGGTCCGTTCAGTCGAACGAACTATTCACCGCCGGAGCAGGACTTCTGGACGAGCATCGATTTCCTCTACCGCATCGGCGGCTTATTCGCGATCGCGTTCGTCTGCTGGTACGCCGCTATTGGCGCTCGAGCACCGCAACCGGGAACTTCGAAAAGACCTGGGCGAGACGGACAGGCTCGCCGTCGAACTGCATCGTCTCGCCGGTGAAGATGTTGCGGAATGAGCCGCGACTGTCGATCGGCAACTTAGAGTCTTCCCAAACCTCACCAACGGGTGTCGTACCGACCTTCGTCAGCTTCGCAGTGAGGCGCGGGACGGCCACGATAATGTTGTCGCCGCGGGAGAATGCACAGACGTGCGGCGAGTCCGACCGAATCGCACGATAGTCGGCGCGATGGAAAAATTCAGCGTGTCGCTCGCGCAGCTCCAGCGTGCGCCACGTGATGAACAACTTGATGCGTCCGTCGAAGAACCGTCGCTGCATCGTGGAAAGATCGAGCGAGCCGCGCTCGAATGACGCTTTTAACTTCCGCAGCATCGAGCGGCGCCGCTCGTAATCGACGGGCCGGCGGTTATCGGGATCGACGAGGCTCAGATCCCAGATCTCCGTCCCCTGATAAAAATCGGGAACGCCGGGCGACACGATTTTCAGCACGACTTGCGCGATTCCGTTGAGAAACCCATGAAACGCCACGCGCCGCTGCGTGCGCATCATCGAAGCGCGGAAGTCGAGATTGGCGAGGGCGGCGCTGCCGAAGTCGATGAGCTTCTTTTCGTAATCGGCGTTCGGCGCGATCCAGCTCGTGTGCGTCTTGGCCTCGCGCGCGGCCTTCTCCAGGAACTGGCGGAGGCGCTCTTCCACCGTTTCGAGCTCCTCCTCGTCGACGGGCCACATGCCGAGGAGCGTCTGGTAGAGGAGCAGCTCCTCGTTAGGGTCGGGAGCGCCGTCGCGACGAAGATGCGCGTTCATCTCCGACCATCGGCGAACGTCGCGTTCCCACGCGTCGGCCACCTCCGACAAGACATTGATGCGCGCCCGCACGTCCTCGCTGCGCTTCGTGTCGTGCGTCGCCGTCGCGTTCAGCGTGTCGGGCCAGTCGCGCTGAATGCGCTCATTGCGGCGATGAAATTCCTCGACCGGATCGAAGTCCTCGCGACCCGGCTCTCCTCCCACCTCATTGAGCGAGATGAGCCGGTTGTAGTTGTAGAAAGACGTGTCCTCGACGCCCTTGGCCATCACGCGGCCGGTGAACTGCTGCCACCGCATGACGAACGCCAGCCAGCGCTCGCGCTCTGATGCGACATAGGAGGGCGGATCGACGAGAAGCACGCACTCGAGGAACGAGAAGAGCCTCTGGTCGAGGCTCGTTCCCGCCCGTCGACGTGCCTCCTGCACCGCGCGACGAATGAAGCGCTGATCCTCCTCGGTCACCGCGAAGTCGCGGATATACGTACGATAGACATCCATGGAGGCGGTGATCTCGATCAGCGCGGCGAGCAATTCGCTTGGCGCGAAGTCGCGAGCGTTGCGATCGTGCATCGACAACTCGCCGAGCTGCTTGCCGAGCGTGCGCATCTCGCCGGGGAAGAGATCGCTGATGACCTGCTTCTTCCGCTCATAGCAGATGTCGTCGAATGAGCGCGTGTTGCCGGTGAAGTCGTCGTAGAAATCGCCGAGTTTTCGCAGGCCATCCGGATCGACGAAGAGTGCGTTCAGCGAATCGAGAAAGTCGTAGCCGGTCGTGCCGCTGACATCGAACGCCTTCGGCAGCGTCTCATCGTGAGCGAGGATCTTTTCGACGATGACGTAAAACGGATGCCCCAGCCGCAACTGCATCTTCTTCATGTGGCCGATGGGATCGTGCAGACCGTCGATGTGATCGATGCGCAGGCCCGTGACTTTCCCTTCGCCGATCAGCTCGAGCGTGCGCCGGTTGCGCGCTTCGAAGACCTCCGGATTCTCGATGCGCAGGCCGATGAGATCGGTCACATCGAAAAACCGGCGATAGTTGATCTTCTGACTGGCGATCCGCCAATACGCGAGCCGGTAATACTGCGCATCGAGCAGCGCGTCGAGCGCGTTGAACGTCTCCGCTTTTCCAGGCTCGCCGTTGAAGCGCACGATCGTCTCATCGAGTGCCTTTCGAAACTCCGCGCTTTGCTCGTAGATGCGCCACAGCGTCTCCTTCAGGAAGCGACTGTTCGTTACGGTGTCGTCGCCGGCGACCAGATCGCGCAGCTCGATCGCTACGCCCTCAGTCGGCAACGAGCCGACGCACTCGCGCAGAACGAGCGCGTACGACTTCGGCGCCAGCGGCAGGCGCTTGTCGTAGTAGGTGAAGAAAAACCCGTCGGCATCGAAGCCGAGCTTGATCTCGCCCGACTCGATCGCCTCCCCATACGGTTTGCCGAGGATCGGCAGCATCACTTTCTCTTCGACGGACCGCCAGTCGATGTCGAAGTAGTGGAAGAATCGCGACTGCCGTCCATTCTCGAGAACGCTCATCCACCAGGCGTTCTCCTGACTGGCGGCCATGTGATTCGGGACGACATCGAGAAGAAAGCCGAGGTTCAGTCTTTTCAGCTCTTCGTGCAGGCGGGTGAAGTCATCCTCGCTGCCAAGCTCCGGATTGAGCGCGGTGGAGTCGACGACGTCGTATCCGTGCGCGCTCCCCTTGCGTGCTTTCAGAATCGGGGACGCGTAGAGATCGCTGATCCCGAGCTCGCCGAGGTAGTCGGCGATTTTCCGCGCGTCTTCAAAGGTGAAGCCGGCGTTGAACTGGATGCGGTAGGTGGCGACGGGGACGCGCAGCACAGTTCGCTAGCGTTGCAAGCGGAGAGCCGGGCGTCTCGCCCGCAGTGCGCGCGCATCTTGCGCGCGCACTGATCAACCCCCAAAGAGGGCAAAGTTCGTTGCGAGTACGGTCAGCCGCCCACCCTCCACCCTCGCGCCGGTCTCGATCAGCGCGCGCCACTTCGCCGGCCGGAACGGCAGGTTGACGGTCTGCGCCTCATCGCTGAAGTTGAATGCGACCAGCGCCTGATCGACATCGGTCCATCGCCGCACGAAAACGACTGCGCGTGCATCATCGGCGTGCACCTCGAGCGCGTCGAGATCGAGATTACGCAGGGCAGGCGTCTCGCGGCGAAGCCGCAGTAACTCCTTGTATAGCTGACGCAAAGAATCATTCTCCTGACGGCTCAGCTTGGAGCGATTGAAGGTTTCGTTGTCATGCGGGTCGGGCGCTTCTCCCTCCCATGCGAACTTCTCGAATTCCCGGCGGCGTCCTTTCCTCACGGCCTCGATCAGATCGTTGTCGAAGTGGCTCGTGAAGTACTGAAACGGCGCCTTCTCCCCGTACTCCTCCCCCATGAAGAGCAGTGGGATGAATGGCGACAGAACGATTGCCGCCGCGGCCAGGCGGAGTTTGTCGGTCGACACGAGTGTCGAAAGGCGCTCGCCGCGCATGCGATTGCCGACCTGATCGTGGTTCTGCGCGAAGACGACGAACTTCGTGCCGTCGGTCGTCTCCGGCTTCCGTCCGTATTTGCGGCGGCGATAGGCCGAATGCTGACCGGTGTACAAAAAGCCGTTCTTCATCGCCCGGGCGAGATCGGAAGCACGTTCGTAGCCGATGTAATACCCGGCACGTTCGCCGGTCAGCAATGCGTGCAAGGCGTGGTGATAGTCGTCGCTCCACTGCGAATCGAAGCCGAGACCGAAGCCTTCCCTCGGCGTGATGATGCGCGGGTCGTTGAGATTGCTCT
>DASYUK010000289.1:0-14858 GCA_036001325.1 Thermoanaerobaculia bacterium | reverse complement strand
AACAGGGACAGATCCTCATCTTCGACGGCGCGCGCATCCTCCCCGAACCATTTCTCGACATCCGCCCGCAAGTCCTCTGCTGCGGTGAGCGCGGACTCCTCGGCCTCGCCTTTCATCCTCAGTACGGGTCGAATGGGTTCTTCTATGTTTACTACGTCGACTTCAATGAGGACGCAGTCATCGCCCGATATACGGTCAGCGACGATCCCGATGTGGCGAAGCCGAGCTCGCGCGTCGAGATTCTGACGATTTCACACCGCGAGAGCGGCGCACACTATTCGGGCGAGCTCGTGTTCGGGCCCGACGGATTCCTCTACATCGGAACAGGCGACGGCGAGCTACCTGCCGCGCCAGGATCGAACGCGCAGGATCTCGACTCGCTCCTCGGCAAGATCCTTCGCATCGACGTCGATCATGGTCGTCCGTACGCGCTGCCGGCCATGAATCCATTTGCATCGCGCGAAGATGCTCGTCCCGAGATCTGGTCGTACGGCCTGCGCAATCCGTGGCGATTCTCTTTCGACCGCGTGACGGGCGATCTATGGATCGCCGATGTCGGTCAGACCGAGTGGGAGGAGATCAACCTGCAACCGGCATCAAGTCGCGGAGGCGAGAATTACGGTTGGGAACGGATGGAAGGCCCGGACTGTCGCGACACGGAACTGGCTTACGATGAGCCTCATCTCACCGAGCCCGTTCTCTTCTATTCGCACGACGCCGGCACGTGCTCGGTCATCGGAGGATTTCGCTATCGAGGCTCACGATATCCGCGACTGCAGGGAACGTATGTCTATGGAGATTTCTGCACCGGCACGATCTGGGGAGCGCTTGATGACGGGAACGGCCATTGGCGCTCGCGAGTCCTGTTGGAGGCGCCGATCATGATCAGTTCCTTCGGCGAGGACTCGCTCGGCGAACTCTACGTCGTCGATTATCGCGGCGGACAGATCTTCCGGATTGAGGACGCGGCCGCGCTTCGCCGGCGCGCGGTTGGGCGGTGAATCGCAGTGCCCTCTCCCACCGGGAGAGGGTGGCGCGCAGCGCCGGGTGAGGGGCGCGCTTCTCGCAAACGCGGGCCCCTCATCCGGCCCTTCCGTCTCGCTGCGCTCGACGTCAGGGCCACCTTCTCCCGGGGGGAGAAGGCTCTGAACCGTATAGGCGCGCGTCGCCGTCCTGTGCAACGAGGCGATATCGCGCCGGTGCGTGCCATCCAGGTGGCTCTTTCCATGTGTAGATGAAATCCGCATCGGCGAGCACGGTCGCCGGCGAGGTCTCGATCGCGAAGATCGCGGGTCGCCGCACTTCGGGACGAAACTTCACCGGGAAATCGCCAAGAGCTGCTTCGTAGTTGTCGAAGTCGACGAGCTCGCGATCGATCGCCGCATAGTCGACGGCATGAGAGAGCGGCAACCGGCGATCGAAGAGTAGCGGCAGCAGCGTGTGGCGCGGAGGAACTTGTTGCAGCGGCCGAACGAAGCGGGTGATCTCACGATCGGCACGCCGCCACGCGCGGCGGATGAAGACGACGTTCGGCAGCGAGACGATCATCAGCATCACGACGATCGCCATGCCGATCTTCTCCGGCACGCGAAAGAAACGCAACGCCACGAGATAGGGAAAGATGAGAAACCGCGCTTTCATCACCAGTCCTTCGCCCGCCCCGATCGGCATGCCGAGATAGATGATGACGCAGAGAATGGTGAGAAAGAGAAACGGATCGGCTTCGCCGTGTGGCTCCGGCGATCCCGCCGGAGGTCGCCGCCGTGATCGGCGGCGCCACACCAAGGTCACAGCGATGAGAATTGCGTAGAGAATCGCCAATCCAGTCCCGAGCCAGAGCTGCCGCGCGTCGAACGTCAGCAGCAGCGGCAGTCTCCACAGCGGCCACCACAGCAGTGCACCCTTCCAGCTCCATCGCTCCACGCGCAAGATCGGATGCAATGCGAACCACCCGAACAAAAGACCGACAGGAACAAACGCGAGCAACTGGCGAGGCTTCCGATCCGCGAGGAGCCACAAAAGCGCGATCGACACGACCGCCATCGCCGCCGGAACGACGTGCGCGAAGTAGCACAGAAGAAGCAGCGCGGCGTTGAGCGCGACCCGCTCGCGATGCTTCCACCACGCCGCGACGACGATTGCATACAGGCCGACCCCGAGCGAGTAGTTGTAGAAACCGCTCTGCAGGAGCAGGTGAAACGCGAGCGGGAATGCCAGGAACGAGAACGTCGGCCCGCCGAGCATCCACGCGCCGGTGAAGAAGACGAGAAGAATCGCGCTGAAGAGGAGTTTCTCGGCGACTTCCGGCGGCACAACCGTCATCGCCGCCGCCATGAACGCGTGACCGAGCCAGTTGGGATACGGCCGCCAATCGATCGCGAAGTAGCGCGCGAGAAACGGCGATCGGCCGGTCACGAGTTGATGAAGGATCCAGGAGTTGTATGTGTGCGACGGGCCATCCGTCGTCGGAACGTGCGTCACCGACCACACCGGAACGAGGTGCAGCAGCGCGACGATGATGAACGCGGCGGCCGCGCTGCGCTTCGACACCTTGCGTAGTGCTATCGAGCGCCGAACACGCGCTGAATCAGCTTCTCGAATCTCGGCTCTCCGCGCATCGATGCGAAGCGCGGATTCGCTCTGAGGAACGGGAGCGCCGGAGATCGTTCGTCGAACGCTTTGGCGAACCACGCGAACGCTTCGTCCATCTCTCCCAACACCATATAGATCAACGCGAAGCTGTACGCGGAAACGAATCTCGTCTTCGCCGCGTCCTGGAGCTCCTGCAGAATCTTCCTCGCCTCATCCGCCTTTCCCGCAGACGCGTACGCATGAGCGAGCGAGGCCAGAGTCGCATGCGCGCGCCCCTCCAGCGCGATCGCTTTCTCGAACGACTCGATCGCGGCGTCGTACGCTCCCATCTGCTCATACGCGCGGCCGAGGTCTTCGTATGCTCGGTGATGGGTCGGATTCAGCGCGACGATTTTCTGCGCCTGTTCGATCGCTCGCTCGTAATGGCCCGCATGCCAGTAGATCGACGACAGATTCGAATACTCCGCGGCGGACACCGGGTCCAGCCGCCTCGCCTCCTCCGCCTCGGCGATCGCTTCGTCGAATCGACACATTGCCGAGAGGTAGTTCGAGTAATAGTGACGGGCATTCGAATAGCTCGGGTTCAGCTCGATCGCGCGGACGAATTCGCTCTCCGCCGTCGGCCAATCAAACTCATGAAATGCCGCATGTGCCAGCGACGCATGCGCCTCGGCCAGATTCTCATCGAGTCGAAGCGCCTTCAACACCGACGCTCTCGCCTGCGCCGTCGCCTCATGTTGCGAGAGGTACCCCTGGTCCATCAGCGTGAGATAGGAGTCGGCGATGCCGGTGTACGCGGGCGCGTACGAAGGATCGCTCTCGACCGCTTCTTCGAAACAGCGAATGCTCACTTCGAGATCGTGCTGCGTTCTTCGGTGCCAGTGATATCGCCCCTTCAGATACGCTTCATACGCAGCGGGAACGACCGGCTTCGGATTCTCCAACGGCGTCAACCGGACTTGAATCTGCCGCGCCACCTCGACAGACACTCTGCTCTGCAACGAGAGGATGTCCTCGACGCCGCCCTCGTAGTTCTCGGCCCAGACGTGCGTCTGATCGCTGACCTTGATGAGCTGCGCGCTGATGCGCACGCGGCTTCCCGCGCGCCGCGCGCTTCCTTCGAGCACGTACGCGACGCCGAGCTCGCGGCCGATCTGCTCGATGGTCTTGTCCGTCGACTTGTACGTCATCGACGACGTGCGGGCGATGACGCCGAGGCGCTCCGGGTTCAGCCGGCCGAGCTGCGTGATCATCTCTTCGGTCAGACCATCGCTGAAACAGTCGTGCTTCTTGCTGCCGCTGAGATTTTCGAACGGCAGCACTGCGAGCAATACTCGCGAGTCGCTTTTGCGCTCTTCGACGGCTCCGACAAAGCGGTAACCGCGCTTGGGGATCGTCTCGATGAACTGCGGCCCGAGAGTTCTGCGGAGAAGGGAGATGTGCGAGGAGAGCGTGCCGTCTTCGACGACCGCGTCCGACCATACCTTCTCAAAGAGATCCTGTCGCGCGACAGGCGCTCCTCGATTCTCCACGAGCGTGACGAGGACGTCGACCGCCTTGGGCGTCAGCGGGATCCGCTTCTCGTCGCGGAACAGAACGTGCGCGTCGGCATCCAGACGGAACCGCCCGAACTCGTAGAACATGAGGTTTCGATGAGAAAAATACCAACTTTCCGTCAGGACGGCGAGGCCGCGACCACCCTAGCTTGTCGCTATGAGACACGCGATCGCTCTTTTTCTCTTCCTTTCCATCTCCTCCGCCCGCGCCGCCGAGAAACACCTTTTCGTCTGGGCCGGCGATCAATCGCGGAACAATCCCGATTTCCTGGCTGTCGTCAACTTCGACGAGCATTCATCAGATTACGGAAAGGTGATCCGGACCGTGCCGGTCACCGGCGCAGGTGCGACCGGCAACGAGCCTCACCACGTCGGGCTCTCGACCGACGGGAAGGTGCTGGCGGCGGGTGGTTTGCTCAGCGTCCTCAAGAGCCAGAAAGAGATCTTCTTCTTCGACGTCTCGAACCCGGCGAACACCAGCTTCGTCTCGTCGGTCGACGCGCCGCTGTCGTCGATCACCGACGACTTCGAGCCGCTCGCGGGAGGCGGATTCCTGGTCACGATGATGGGTGGTGCAGGAGGGCACGCACCCGGCCGCGTCGTCGAGCTCGACGCCGATCAGAAGATCGTCGCCGAATATCCGAAGAATCCGCCCGAGGATGGGTTCAATCCGCATGGGATCTCGATTCGCTCGGCGAAGAATCTCATGGTGACGAGTGACTTTATCTGCCCGACGAGCACTCTGCAGGCGACACCGGGAGATCTCGATCTGCGGGGAAGCGTTCGAGTGTGGGATCTGAAGCGCCGCGCCATTCTGCGCACGGTTGCAATTCCCGGCGCCGGCGGCACGATCGACGTGAAGCTCATCCCCGGCGACTCCAGGGGACGCGCGTACACCGCGGGCATGCTGGACGACAAGCTTTATCTGATCGACACGAAGAAGGGGACGGCGACTGCGGTCTACGATTTCAAAACGATCGCGAGCGGCGGATGGCCGCAGCTCATGCGCATGACGAGCGACGGCCGGCGGCTCTTCATCACAATGAACATGGCGGGAAAGGTGGTCATGTTCGACACGTCGACACCATCTTCGCCGAAAGTGCTGAGCGTCCTCGACCTCGGCGCGAACTCAGGCCCGCACTACCTGCGTTTGACGAAGGACGAGAAGCGCCTTGTGATCTCCGATTACTTCCTCAACGAAGACGCAGCCGGCAAGGTCCACGCCGAAGGCGATCACAAGCTCCACGTCGCAAACGTCACTCGCAATGGACTCGCGTTGGATCCGAAGTTCCAACTCGATTTCAACACGGCGTTCGCAGCGCCCGCCCGCCCGCACGGATTGGTCTTCAAGTAGCGGATGAACGGGGTCAGGTCTTCGATTTTCAGTTTTTTTCTACAGGTCGTGGAAAAAACTGAAAATCGAAGACCTGACCCTATTACCCGGAAATCTACCCGCGACCGATGCCGGAGCTCCGCAATACTGACGACGACGAGCTGCTCCTGGCCACGGAACGGTATGGTTTCGATCCCGCACGCCAGGCGGAGATCGAGGCGGCCCTGACGAAGATGGCGAACATCGAGCGGGACGAGGAGGCGAGCACCTTTACGCTGATCCGGCCCGGCAAGCGTCGCAAGGACCCTGCACGCTCCTCGGCACCATCGTTGTGGGCGAGGGTGAACTGCGCATCGAAGCGAACTCGCTGAGGCGAGTGGACTCGCTCTGCGCGCTGATCGAGGACGCGTGCGTTGATCTGCTGACCACCGGACTGCGGTCGAGCAGTGGCTGAAGGACCGGATCCCCGCGCTCGACGGCAAGACCCCGCGGCAGGCCGCACGCAGCAAACGCGGCCGCGAGCAACTCGAGATACTGCTGAAGGAAATGGAGTACTACGAATCGCAACTCGAGAAGGCTGAGCGCTTCGATGTCGGCATCCTTCGCGCTGAACTAGGGTTGAATTAAGGCCCCGGAAGTTTGCCACGATCAATCGGGTTCCTGCTGGTGTGCTGCGCCGCAACCAACAGTTCGATGAGATCCGTGTCTACGAAGGCATCGCCGAACGAACCGGAACGATTGTCGACCGGAAAACCGTTCGCGGAAGCGCAGCCGTGTGCCGCAGCCTGTCGGAGCTGACCCGCCTCGTCCGTCGTCTCGGCGATGGAATCTTCTATCTTCCTGTCTCGATGTGGCCTGAAGGTGTCACGCAACTGCCGCTTTCGGAGACGTGGGTGACGATCTCGTAACTAAAGTCGTCGTGAGACGTCGACAAGCATCTTCAATCCCGCGAAGACAGCGAAGAACGCGCGCGCCTGGCCGAAGAGAGCGAGCGCGAACATCCCGATGATGATCGTGAGATGGAGCACGGTGACGCGCTGAAGGTAAGAGGTCACCGATTGCTGCACTTGTGCGGCGGAAGTCTTTCGCATCCGCGTGGCGGCGAGGATGAACTCGAGCAGTAGAAGAATCGCGACAAATGCGAGACCTTGCGTGAACGAGTGCCTGTCGAAACGCTCTGCCGGCGCGATGCGAGGCAACATGACGCCGAGGAACGCGAGGAGGAAGGCGAAGTGAGCGGCGTTGAAGACGAGCGTGATCACAGCGACCTCGCCCGGTGATGTCGTCCTCGGTGCTCGTTCCTCGGGCCTCGGTTGGCTTGCGCGCCATAGCGCGATCGTGCCGACGACCACCACGCCGGTCAGAAGATTTTCCGACCAGTAGAGCGCGAGGCCGGTTCCGACGCTCCAATGCAATCGATACACGCCGATGATCGAGACTGAGTTGACGAGGATCGCAGACACGACACCGAGAAATCCGCCGGGATTTTTCACGCGTGCCGCCGGCTCGGGCACGGCGATCCGCTTACCACTGGACATCTCGTCGGTGGCAGACGCGATGGAGTCTTGAACCCCCAGCCCACTCTTGCGACTGCGCTTGTACGCCGCCCACAGCGCCCCGAAATCGTTTTTCGTATCGCGCAGGTCCCTGCCGAACCTGCGGTAATCGCGTGAAATCGAGCGACGATCCTTGTAGATCTCCCGACTCACACGCAGAAGCTGGAACGCGATGAACACACCGAGAAGCGTAAAGATGATCCTGTCGCCATCCATCGTTCGACTATCGTACGCGCATGAAGAACTTCATTCGCATCCTCTGCCTGCTCCTCGTCCCGACGATCGCAGAGGCACAGATCACTGCGATCAAAGCCGGTCGTCTCATCGATCCCGAAACGGGAACCGCGTCGACGAATCAGGTGATCCTCATCGAGGGCGAGCGGATCAAAGCGGTTGGTGCCGATCTCGCGATTCCCGCCGGCGCTGCAATCATCGACCTGTCGAAGCTCACGGTATTGCCTGGCCTCGTCGACGCGCACACGCACACGGCGATCACCTATAAGGAGCAACCGGAGAACAACTACTATTACCTCACCTACATCATGGACTCGACACCGCTGCGCGCGATTCAAGCTGCGTCGAACGCGATTCAACTTCTCAATTCAGGATTCACGGTCATTCGTGATGTAGGCAACAACGCGATGTACGCCGATTGCGCGTTGCGCCAGGCGATCGAGCAGGGCTGGCTGCCGGGGCCGACCGTGATTCCATCGGGTCCGATGATCGGCAGCACCGGCGGTCAATTCTGGCCGACGCCGGAGATGTACAAGAACCACAGCATCATGTTCCCCGAGTACATCGACGCGAATAGTCCCGACGAGATCGTGCGCGCGGTGCGCGAGAACATGCTGTTCGGCGCGCGCACCATCAAGCTGTGCATCGACTGCAAGCCGTGGGGTTACTCAGTTGATGACATCAAGCTCGCGATCAGCGAGGCGGCGAAGGGTGGATGCAAAGTCGAAGGGCACGTCCAGACGCCTGAAGGAGCGCAGCGAGCGATCGACGCCGGCATCTACATCATCGGGCACGGCAATGCGTTGACGCCGGAGCATCACAAGCAGATGGCGGAGAAAGGGATCTTTCTCAATGGCACCGATACGCCGCTGACGAAGTATCGCGGCACCGAGGCGCAGTTCAAGCAGACGGTGGCGAAACTGCGCGATGCGTGGGAGAAGAAAGTGCCCCTCACCTTCTCGACGGATTTCGATTACTGGAACGAGCAGATGAAGGATGAGAGAACCGGCGAGTGGCTGACGCGCGGCGAGATGTCGATCGCGTTTCTCGACACGTGGAAAGCGGCGGGCATTCCTGCGGCGGACACGCTCCGCGCGCTCACCATCAATGGATACAAAGCCGCCGATATCATCAAAGAGCGCGGCCCGATCAAGGCCGGTTACTTCGCCGATCTGATCGCAGTCGCCGGCGATCCGCTCACCGATATCGACACGCTGCGCAGCGTGCAGTTCGTCGTGAAGAACGGAATGGTCTTCAAGAGAGGCGGCGTGATGACGCCGGAAAAGTTCTTCCATCCCGGTCCGGTGAGGACGCCGAATGGGAGATGGACGCGGTGAACGGATGCTGCGTTTCGTCAGGGGGCTTTCGCCGAAACCAGCTCGGAGTGCACGAGCTTGACTCCATCGATTCTGCGGAGAATGGCAATGGCCAGGTCTCCCTGCCGCTCTTGCTGAACATTACCCCTGAGGCGGACGACGCCGATGAGGGATTGAATCTGAAAGTTGCATCCCTGGAGCTCGCGCGCCATATCGAGCTCGCGCGCGCCGTAGCGCTCGATCGCGCTGTCGGCGAGTCCCGGGACGATCTCGATGAGGTTCGCCACGCGTTCATATCCGAGACTCTTCGCGAAACGCCCCGCCTGAGCGGCCATGACGAGATCGGAGCGTCCTGCCGCGGATGAGGACGATGTCGCTGATCTTGTAAACCAGCAGGCGGTCGATCTCGATCCCTCCGGCGCGAAAAAGAGCGGTGAGGTTGATCGCCTCAGTCTGCGCAAATCCAGCAGACGGGAGGAGAACGCAGAAAAGCAGCAGGATTCGAGCGCGGAGCATCGGCTCACGCCTATCTACGCTGCCACTGTATTTGTATTCATGTATTCAAGAAGGCAGTCTGTTCAAAAAGAGACAGACCCTTCGGCTCGGAACTTGCTGAGGTAGTGGCATGAATACCCTGGTCATTCTCGTAGTCCTCGCCGCAGCGATTGTACTCGCGCTGGGCTTGGCATTCGTACCGATGCGCCTTTTACTCGCTCATATTGCCGCCAACATCCAGCAGTTCATCGAGCGTCAGCGCGAACGCCGCGCTGCCGGCCGCCAAACACCGGATCGCCGCAAGGAGAGCGAGAATCTCAGCCCGGCTTGATCCCGATCAATCGTGGAGGATCACATTGAGGAGCGAGCTGTGAACTTCGAGGCCGCCGTTGTACTCGATGAACCCGAGCTTTCGAAATCGGTTCATGAAGAAATTCACGCGTGAGCGCGTCGTGCCGACCATTTCCGCCAGCACTTCCTGACTGATCTTCGGGATCACGTTCTCCGGTTCTTCTTCCTTACCGAAGCGAGCGAGCAGCAACAGAACTCGAGCCAATCGCTTTTCGCTGGAATTGAAAAGCTGATCCACGAGGTCCGCCTGGATGCGAACGTTGCGGGCCAGCAGGAACGACACGAAGACGTCGGAGAAGGCGTGCTCCTGGTGCAGTACGCGGATCATCTCCTTCCTCTCGATGCGCATCAGCGTGCAGCGGCTGAGTGCCGTGGCAGTCACGATACGGATGCGCTCCGCCGCGGCGATGCATGACTCCCCCACAAAGTTGCCGGCTTCCAGCAAGGCGACGGTCGCCTCTTTGCCACGCTGCGAGATGACCGTGAGCTTCAGATTGCCTTTCTTGATGTAGAACACGGCATCCGCCGCGTCGCCCTGCGAGAACAGAACCTGACTCTTTTTCAGGTCGACCAGGGTTCTGCCCACGCCCGCTTCCTCGAGGAAGGCTTCAGGATTGAACGTGCGGGGTTCTCGACCGCGCGCCGAGCTCTTCGTTTCGCTCACTTGCATGGCTACACGATAGCACTCGCATCAATGGTTGTGCTGTTTTGGGTTGTGCTGTTTTGGACAGACACGGGCGTCTTACTCCCTTACTCTTGATCTCTCATGTGGCTGTTTTCGTTCATCGCGATCGGCGCGATCGCCGGCTGGCTCGCCGGCCAATTCATGAGAGGCAATGGCTTCGGGCTCGTCGGCGACATCATCGTCGGCGTCATCGGCGCATTCATCGGCGCGTACCTCTTCCGCGCGACCGGAGCCGAGCTCGGCGGAGGGCCTGCTGGCAGCCTCATCGTCGCGTTCGCCGGAGCGATCGTTCTTCTCTTCGTCGTCCGTCTCTTCACCGGCCGCAGATCGGGTCGCAGGTTGCGGTCGTGAGCACCAGCTCACATCGGCTCGCGTTCCTTCGCGTAGACATGGGTGAATTCCAGACCGAAGAAGAAGATCTGCGCCGACCAGTACGACCACAACAGCACGACGACGATCGAGCCGGCCGCTCCGAACGCGGAGCCGACCGCGGCCTTGCCCAGATAGAGGCCGAGCGCAAACTTGCCGAGGACGAAGAGGACCGCGGTCACCGCAGCGCCGAGGCGCACGTCACGCCACGTCACCGGTCCGTGCGCGAGGTAACGGAAGACGGCCGCAAACAACGCCGTCAGCACCAGCGTGGACACGAGAAGCTGGGCGCCGTGCCACAACAATTCGCCACCCACGAGGCGCGAAGCGGCGTACTTTCCCGTCGCGGCGATCGCAGCATCGGCGAGGACCGAGAGCAGTACGACCACGCCGGCGGCAAACACGAGAAGCATCGACGCGAGTTTTTTCGGCAGCGCGCGAATCGTTCCGGCATTTTCATCGGCCTTGTCGCGCCAGATCGTCTGCAGCGCATCGTCGATCTGGCGGTACACGCCAGACAAACCGAAATACAGCGTCATAACCGCGAGCGTGGTGGCCACCCATCCGGCCCGCTGCGCCGCGGCCGCCTTGATCAATGCCGCAATCGCCCCTCCGGCCGCCGACCCGAAGCTGCTGACGATACGGTCGAGGATCTCTTGTTCTGCCTGCTGCCGTCCCAACAGACTTCCTGCGACGGCAATGGCGATCAGCAGAATCGGCACGATCGAAAAGACGATGTAGAAGGCGAGCGCGGCGCCGAAACGCGAGGCATTGTGTCTTCGGAAGGCAGCGAGGGTCAGACGGATGGCCGTCGCCAGTCGCGGTCGTTTCGACATCCGCTCAACGATACATTCAGCAATTCGCAAGCAATAGTCACTGTTCTGTTTATTCACAATTCACCCATCGACTGCCCGCGTCTTGCGATCGCGTCCGGTTGACCCAGCCAGGAGGCGATCATGACCGCACAGCTCGGCTTTCTCACGCACGAGATCGAGCCCACCATTCACGAACCGAAGCATCCGATCGCGAAGCCGGATCCGCTCGTCCCGGGCATTCAGAACTTCGGGCAGGACGTGTTCGACACCGTGCGCGAGCCGCTGCTCGTTCTCGACGCCGCTCTGCGCGTGCGATCGGCAAACATCGCCTTTTACCAGACGTTCCGCGTCTCGCCGGAAGAGACCGAGAACCGGCTCATCTACGAGCTGGGCAACGGCCAGTGGGACATTCCGGCTCTCCGCACCCTGCTCGAAGACATCGTGCCCACGAGCTCGGTCTTCAACGATTTCGTCCTCGAACACGATTTTCCCGGCATCGGGCAGCGCATCATGCTGCTCAACGCGCGAAAGCTGCACGCCGAGCTCGTGCTGCTGGCCATGGAAGACGTCACCGAGCGACGTCGCGCGCAACATCTGCTCGAGCAGATCGAGACGTATGCCCAGGATGTCGTCGACACGGTGCGCGAGCCGCTGCTGATTCTCGACAGCAGTCTGCGCGTCCACTCGGCGAACCGGGCCTTCTATCAGACCTTTCACGTCTCGTCGGAAGAAACCGAGAACCAGCTCATCTACGAGCTGGGTAACGGGCAGTGGGACATTCCAGCTCTCCGCACCCTGCTCGAGGACATCGTTCCGAAGAGCTCCGTCTTCAACGACTTCGAGCTCGAACACGATTTCCCCGTCATCGGACGCCGCGTCATGTTGTTGAACGCCCGAAAACTGCGTCAGGGCAGCCACGCCGAACTGCTGGTGCTGGCGATGGAAGATGTCACGCAGCGGCGGCGCGCCGAGGCAGAAGTGGCCAAAGCAAAGGAAGCGGCCGAAACCGCCAACCGGACGAAGAGTCTTTTTGTCGCCAACATGAGCCACGAGTTGCGCACACCGCTCAACGCCATCCTCGGCTTCTCCGAGATGCTGCAGGAGGAAGCCGTCGAGAGGAATCTGCAGGATTTCAATGGCGACCTTCAAAAAATCTCTACGGCCGGCAAACACCTGCTGGGGCTCATCAATGACATCCTCGATCTGTCGAAGATCGAGGCCGGCAAGATGGAGCTGCACCTGGAAACCTTCGACGTCTGTTCGCTGATCGCCGAGGTGGCCTCGACGATCGAGATGCAGGTTGCAAAAAACGGCAACACGCTCGAGATCACCTGCATACCGCCGAATATCGGCGTGATGCGCGCTGACCTGAGCAAAGTGCGGCAGGGACTCTTCAATCTCGTATCGAACGCCGCGAAATTCACACACGGCGGCAAGATCAAGGTCGAAGCCGAGCGTCAGATCATGGACGGCAGCGACTGGATCATGTTCCGCGTATCCGACACCGGCATCGGACTGAGCTCCGAGCAGATCGTCAGGCTCTTTCAGTCCTTCACGCAGGCGGACACTTCGACGACGCGGAAGTTCGGCGGAACAGGTCTCGGTCTCGCCCTCACACGCCGTTTCTGCCAGATGATGAGCGGCGATGTCACCGTCCACAGCGTGCTTGGCGAAGGAAGCATCTTCACCATCAAGCTGCCGGCAACGGTCAGTGAACTGGCCGGCGAATCCGCGGTTTCAATCGAGGACGGTCGCGAGGCGTCGCCCGTCGCTCTCGATGTTGTGCCGAACGATGCTGAACCGCTTCCCGCCGTCCGAACCTGCGTGCTCGTGATCGATGACGACCCTGTGCAGCGCGATCTGATGCAACGCTACTTGCGCAAAGAAGGTTTCACGGTAACGACCGCGAGCGGCGGCGACGAGGGGTTGCGACTGGCCCGCCAATTACTGCCGGCGGCCATTACGCTCGACGTGATGATGCCTGATTTGGACGGCTGGAGCGTCCTCTCGGCGCTCAAAGAGGACGAGACGTTGCGCGACATCCCGGTCATCATGCTGACCATGGTGGATGACCCCGAGCGCGGGTTCACGCTCGGCGCGTCCGATTTCGCCACCAAGCCGGTCAATCGCGGGCGTCTCTCCCAGATCCTGAAAAAGTACACATGCCTCAGACCACCGTGTCCCGTTCTCGTCATCGACGACGACGCTTCGAGCCGCTCGCTCACGCGTGCGATGCTGGAGAAAGAGGGATGGGCGGTCTCCGAGGCCGAGAATGGTATCGAGGCACTCAAGAGCATGGAGCGCGAACGTCCAAGCCTGATTTTTCTCGAGTTGATCATGCCGGAAATGGATGGCTTCGCATTCGCCGCTGAAGTGCGACGCCATCGCGAATGGCGATCGATCCCGATCGTCGTGGTGACCACACAAGACCTCACCAACGATGATCGCCGCCGGTTGAACGGCAACATCGAAACGATCGTGCGGAAGCGCGGCGACTCGCGCGAGTCATTTCTCGAGCAGCTTCGCGATCTTCTCGCCGACAGCCCGGTGCCGCGCGCCCCGCGGGAACATGCGGAGGCGTTGACGCCATGACCACAATCCTCATCGTCGAAGACAACGAGATAAATCGCGAGATGTTGTCGCGCCGGCTCGAGCGCCGGGGCTACAAAGTCGTGATCGCGCTCGATGGACAGATGGGCATCGACGTGGCCCGGGCCAAGGCGCCCGATCTGATCCTGATGGATATGAGCCTGCCGCTGGTGGACGGTTGGGAAGCGACCCGGCTTATGAAGGCGGACGACGTCCTCAAGCACATTCCCGTCATTGCCCTGACCGCGCACGCGATGGCTAACGACCGCGACAAAGCGCTCGCAGCGGGATGCGACGACTACGATACGAAGCCGATCGAGCTGTCGCGCCTTCTCGCCAAGATGGAAACATTGCTGCTGCCGGCGAAGGAGCGAGCGTCATGAGCAGCCTTCCATCGCAGCTTCTCCATGATCTGCGGAACCCTCTCAATCAGATCATCGGCTACTCGGAGATGTTGACCGAGGAAGCGGATGGACAGCGGCGCGAGGGTTTTACGAGCGACCTCGAGAAAATCCGCGCCGCCGGACATCGGATGCTCGCGCTGATCGAAGAGAACTTCACCTCCGAGAACCCGTCGATCGCGTCTGCGGCGGTCGGTCACGACTTCAAACCGAGGACCGAGGCACCGAGGACCGAGGCACCGAGGACCGAGGACAAAGGGATTGCACCGGGCCTTCTGCTCGTCGTCGATGACGATGCGAGCAACCGCGACGTGCTCTCCCGCCGGTTGAAGCGTCAGGGACACGTCGTCAAGACGGCGAGCCGCGGACGCGATGCGCTGCAACTGATGCGCGACACTGCCTTCGATCTCGTGCTGCTCGACATCATGATGCCGAATATGGACGGCTACGAAGTGCTCACGCATATCAAGAGCGATGACCGCCTGCGCCGCGTACCCGTAATCATGATCTCGGCGGTGAGCGAAGTGCAGTCGGTGGTCCGTTGCATCGAAGCGGGCGCCGAAGAC
>DASYUK010000288.1:0-1501 GCA_036001325.1 Thermoanaerobaculia bacterium | reverse complement strand
TCATCGCCCGCACCCGGCCGATGCGATCCGCGAGGCGACCGAAGACAATCCCGCCGAAGGCGCTGGAGACGAGCGCGACCGATGTGAGCATGCCGATCGTCGCTTTGGATACGCCGAACTCTTTCTGAATCGACAGGACCGCGAAGGTGAAGAGGAGAAAATCCATCGCGTCGAGCATCCAGCCGATCTGCGCGGCGAAGAGAGCGCGCCATGCAGATCTTGGGACGTCGAGCATTCTTCCGATTGTATCGGTCGCGGGTCGCTGGTCGCGGGTCGTAGGTACCGTGGGCCTCAGCGCCTAAAGGCCCCCGATACGTACGACCTACGACCTACGACCCACCACCCAACCGTGACAGCAAGAACGTCTCGAGCCCGACATCGACTGGCACTCCTCCCGACTTGCGCTTCACATCGAGATCGGCGATCGCCGCGAGCGCGCGAAAGAGATCGCCTTCGCTATGCGCGCGCGCTGCTTCCCATCTCTTGTGCAGCGGGAAGGGGTGCGGCCGCTGCCGTGCGAGGCCGAGGCTCTTGATGTACTCGCCGAGTGGCTCGGCGAGCGTGTCCCGGAATCGGTTGTACGACAGCGCCGCGCGCAGATCGAGATTCTTGGCCCGCGCGTACGAGCGGATGGCGATCATCTGCCGGATCTCGTCGGCGAGCGGGAAAAGGAATCGCCCGTAAAGAATGTCCAACGACGCGCGCGGATCGTCGCGCCGCGCCTGCGCGACGAGATCGCGAAGTTTTCCCACAGCCTCGAGAATCTTCCCCTCGGTGAAGAGCGATGCCAGCTCGTAACGTGCGCCCCCTTCGATCGCTTCGACTTCGCGCTCGACGAGATCGGCCGTGACGCGACCTCCTTCACCGGCGAGTGTCGCCAGTCGTTCCGCTTCGGCTACCGCGGTGCGGAGATCGGGGACATCGCGCGAGAACTTGTCGGCGAGAATGCGATCGATGCCGAGGCGCTGACGAAGACGCGCGATCGCATTCGCATCGAAGCGAACGCCGGCTTCGGACGCCACGTCGGCGATCGCTTCATCGAGCGCCGAGATGAAGCTCTCACGCGACACGTCGGCGATGACCACGGCACCATGCTTGTCAATCAGATCGACCGTCGCCGAGTCGCGAGGGATCTCCCCCGTTCTCAAGATGAGGAAAGTCGACGGCGCTCCACCACGTGCGATCGCCTCGATCAGCAACGCGGCATCATCCTCGCCGCGGCCCGCTTTCTTTCCGGTCTCGCGACAGAATGCGAGCATGTCCGTCAGCGTTTCGTCGAGCGGCACGCTGAGCGCGCTCGCGATCGCACGATCGGTCATCTCCAGATCAGCACCGACAAGACCGAGAAGGTGAAGGAGTTTCGCCGACGCGGTGGCGCGCTTGCGATCCGTCTTCGCACTGCGCCACTCGGTGATCGCCTTCTCGTGCAGCGAAGCAATCTCGTTCGCCGAGACGAAAGCGTTAACTTCCGGAACGACGAGCAGCCGCGAGCCACCGAAGA
>DASYUK010000287.1:0-15313 GCA_036001325.1 Thermoanaerobaculia bacterium | reverse complement strand
CGAGCGGAGTACGTCGAAGGAATGAACGATCAACCTGTGGCTCTCTGCCTGTCGAACGACAATCTCTATTACGAGAACACCGATATGCAGGCGTCGTTCGAGCTCTCGCGGATCGACGAGGTCGAATACGACGACGAGCTGGCGACGTCGCGATCGATCCCCGCGGGATCGCGAGCGCTGCGACTGCGACTGCACGGCCAGACCTTCGAATTTGTCATGCCGGCCGCGGAAGCGGCGAAGTGGGAGTCGATGCTGCCGCCACGCCGTTCCGGCGGACAGCCGGCGGCGCGAGTCGGCTAGGAATGGCCCTCCGCACCGCCCTGTTGCGTGACGCCGTCGGGGTGTAGCGCAGCCTGGTAGCGCACCTGCTTTGGGAGCAGGGGGTCGGAGGTTCAAATCCTCTCGCCCCGACCAAACCAATCGGCGACGCATTCACACTCGACGACTTCGAAGCGCTGGCGCGCGAGCGCCTGCCGCAGATGGCGTACGAGTTTCTCGCCAGCGGCGCCGGGGATGAAGTCACTCTGCGCTGGAATCGCGAAGCGTTCCAACGGATCGCGTTGCGGCCGCGCGTTCTCCGCGACATCTCGCGCATCGACACCGCCATCACGCTCCTGGGCGAAACACTCGCTTTTCCGATCCTGCTGGCGCCCGTTGCCTATCAGAGATTGATGCACCCCGATGGCGAGATCGCCGCCGCGCGCGGTGCGGCGCAAGCGGGCGCGATCTACATCATGAGCACCGCGGCGACGTGTGCGATCGAGGAAGTCGCGGCCACCGGCACACGATTGTGGATGCAGATTTACCTGCAGGGCGACCGCGAGCTCACGCGCGATCTCGTGCAGCGCGCAGAGTCGGCCGGCGTACGCGCACTCTGCCTCACGGTGGACACGCCCGTTCTCGGAACGCGCAATCGCCAGCAGCGCGTAAACTTCGTTCTCCCGCCCGAGCTCGAAACGCCGCATCTCGACGCCGTTGGACGCGATCGGCTGAGTGTCGTCAGCGCGACACGCGAGCCGATCACGTGGCGGGATGTCGATTGGCTTCGATCGATCACGAAGCGGCCGTTACTACTGAAGGGCATTCTCGATCCCGACGATGCGATGCTCGCGGTTGAACATGGTGCAGCGGGAGTCATCGTCTCGAACCATGGCGGTCGCAACCTCGATACGGTCCCCGCCACGATCGACGCGCTGCCGAAGATCGCTGATGCGATCGGGCGACGCTGTCCGCTGCTGCTCGATGGCGGCATTCGCCGCGGCACCGATGTGATCAAGTCGATCGCTCTCGGCGCGTCGGCCGTGATGATCGGACGGCCTTACGCGTATGCGCTCGCGGTCGGCGGAGCGGAGGGAGTTGCGCGCGCGATCGCCATCCTGCGCGAGGAGCTCGAAACATCGATGGCGCTCCTCGGCCGCGCGTCGATCGAGGATATCGATCGTTCGGTCATCTGGTGACGAACACCGCTTCGATCCACGCCGGTGCGACGCGCGTCTCTTCCTCTCGCGCCATCGGCGTCAGCCGCTCAGCGAGAGGGCGAATCGCCGGAACCTTGCGGAGCGTTCGCAGCATGAACCCGCAGGCGTCCACGATTCGAGTGAGTGACTCCCGGCTATAGCCGAAGTGATGCGGAAATCCGAGGAGGTTGTTGTAGGCGAGCTGCTGAACGACACGGCTCGTTTCGATGCGCGGCTCTCCTTCTGTAAACGCACGCTCCGCGTCCCGATACACGGCACCATCGGGCACTTCGATCACGAGCGGAGCGCTCGGCTTTGCGATCGAGTGCACGCGAGCGAGGATCTCCTCCGGATTCGTCATCTGCTCGAAGCAACTCCAGATGAAAACTCCATCGAACGACCGCGGCGCGAAGTCGCAGCGTTCGAACCGTTCCGTCATCACGTGATAGCCGTTCCGGCGAGTGAACGCTGCGGTATCTCTGCCGATGTCGACTCCGGCGGCGTTCCATCCCCATCGTCGGGCTGCCTCGAGAAAGCCGCCGACATAACTTCCGATCTCGAGCACGCGACTCCCAGGAGGAAGTAACTCACGAATCTCATTCTTGCCGATGAACGTAGCAACGTGCAGATCGTGCAGCATGCGCAGTGTCCGCTCGTCATATTCGTCGCCAGCGAAGCGCGCCGCGATCCGCGCTGAATCGGCGCGCACCAGAACATCGCAGGCCGCGCAGCGATAGATCGTCGCCGGATCGCTGGTGGTCATCTCCGTGAGATCGCGAAGATCGCGGACATCGACCGGACCGTTCAAGCGCGAAAGAAAGAATTCGCGCCGCAGTTCGATCTCGCGGGCGATGTCTTCCGATGACACGACGACTTCCGTCGTCGTGTGACCGCACTCAGTCGCGAGCGCGAACTTCGATCTGACCATCGCGAACTCGCACATCAAATACGCGCTCGGCGAACGTTGCCGGCCCACCGAGGAGGGCACCATCCGTCAGACAGAAACGCGAGCCGTGCCAGGGACAGCGGATGCTGTCGCCTTCGAGCTCACCTTCGTTCAGCGGACCTCCTGCATGGGTGCATGTATTCGCCAGCGCGTACACGTTGCTGTCGATTTTCACGAGGAGAACTGCGACACCGTCGACCTCGACGCGCGCCGGCTTGCGCTCTTTCAGCTCGCTGTCGCGCATGACTGCGCTGTACTTCTTCGGCTTCCCCCGATCCTGCGTCGCCGTGTGATCGACGCCCACCTGTTCGCCGAACACGAGGTGTCCCCCGAGGTACGCGGAGAACGAGGTGATGGCATAGCCGAGCATGGAGAGCGCAACGCCGCTGTCGCGCGACCTGCGGCGTCGTTCGAGCAACGACGCGGTGTAGAGTCCCGCCGCGGTGAGATTGAGAAGGCCGTGCATCGCGCCAACATTCTTCGCTTTCGCGTCGGTCTCCGTCCAATCCGTCAAACCGGTCACTGCTGACATGACCGCGCCGATCAGTCCGACGCCCACGGCAAGATCAGCCGCCGCGCTCACACCGTCGTCATCGGTGATCATCGCCAGCGCGTCGAGGACGAGCGCGGTCGTCCATGCGCCGAGGGGAATGTCGGTGACCGCGGGATGAAGGGGATGACCGAGCCACTTGCCATGCAGAAAATCTTTGGTGTCACCGAGCTGGGATAGCGCCTCACGCACCGGCTTCTGAACGGCGTCGGCCGTGGTGCGCAACCATTCCTGCTGATCGATGAGGTCGATGATTTCTTTTTTCACGACAGGTGCACCTGCAAGGGAAATGCGCAGAGGAGATGTAGAGTTGGAATCAGTTACGTCCCCGTAGCTCAGTTGGACTAGAGCAACAGCCTTCTAAGCTGTGGGTCGCAGGTTCGAATCCTGCCGGGGACGCCAATGATCGTCGATCCTGCCGAGCGCTCCGAGTTCGTTGCTGAGTCCCGCTCAGGATCGCAAACCGATTCGCTGGCAAATTTCCTGAAACCGCGGGTCGTCGCGCAGAGGGTCGAAGAGCGGATCGACGTTGACGAATGGAAGCATGAAAAGATGCTCCTGATAGCAGCGGTCGAGCCAGCGCAACGTTTGTTCCCTGTCACCGACAACCATGCTGTGCCATGTCATGAACCAGATGAATCCTGCACTCAACCCATGACGGGAACTAACCTTTTGTTCCAGTTGCCGTAGAGCGGCGCCTTTGGGTCCAGATCGAGCGTAGATTGCTCTCATGTTCGGATCGGAGGCGAATTCGAGGGCCCATCTCGTTCGAAGCGATGCAGCAAGAACCTCGTGGTTCATGCCCTTCGCCAGATAGATATCTCTGAGGTACGCGTGTGTCATATCAGATTCACTATCCAGAGCCAGCGCTCTCTGGCAGTAATCGATGGCCTGGTCATACTCGTGAGCGAAGTAATGGAGTTGCCCGATGTCTGCGGTGATGATCGCAGACTGTGGATCGAGGTCGAGCGCGCGGTGCATCTCGGCTTTGGCCTCGTCGAATCGGCCGCGAAGCGAGAGATAGACACCGCGCCAGTGGTGAGCGGGCGCTGAATTGGGATCGAGAGCGACGGCCCGGTCAAAGCCCTGCTCGGCCCCCGCCCAGTCCCAGTGATGAAACATGCGGAGAAAGGCTCGGGTCGCGTGAGCCTCGGCCAGCGTGTTGTCCAACTGCAGCGCTTTCTCGATCAGCATTTCGGCTTCAGGAGATGCCGAGGAAGTGACTGCGTGGACGTTCGCCAGCCCGACATAGGCGCGGACGAAGTTGGGGTCGAGCGCGATGGCCTTCTGGAAGTAAGGGATGGCGCTAGCGACGTTGAGGCCGCGTCTGTTCCAGATGCGGTTACCGTCGACGTAGAGAGCATAGGCTTGAGCATTGTCGGTCTGTCGCCTTGCCAGCGAGACCCGCTCCGCCCCAGTGAGTTTCAGCGGCAGCGCGTCGGCAACTGCCGCAGACATCCGGTCCTGCAGTTTGAAGATGTCGGCGTTCGATTCGTCAAAATTGCCCGACCACAACTGCACTCCCGTGCGCACGTCGATCAATCGCATCGTGACGCGCACGCGGCCGTCGGCGCGCTGCAGACTTCCCTCCATCACCGCATCGACCTTGAGGGCGCGCCCGACATCGATCGGATCTTTGCCGGCATCGATGTAGCGGATGATCGCGCTCGTCGGCCGGACCACGACTCGACGGAGGCCGCCCAACCGCGTAATCAAGGCGTCGGCGATCCCCAGACTCAAAGAAGAGATGTCCGCATCAGAGTTCAACGCGTTTGGGGCCAGCACGGCGAGCGATCGAATCGGCGACACTGCAGTGTTTCCGGCATTGACGACGTGCCGGTCACTCTTTCGGACATAAAGCACCACACCCAAGGCGACCAAAAGGAGAAGCAGGGTCCCCACCAGTGCCAACCACCTTGACTGTGCGGTGGCGATGATGACTGTATCCGTCAGCGCCTCTGGCGCGTCGAACACTTCCTCTTCAATGACCGTTTCTGAAACCGTGTGCTTCTCAATCACCAGTGCGGGCACTTCTTCGCGCACATCACGAACCTCAGCCACGAAGCGATAGCCCGCTCGTGGAATGGTCTCGATGTATTCGGTCGCTTCACCGTTCTCACTGAGTGCCTTCCGCACGTGTGAAATCGCGACGGTGAGATTCGCGTCTTCTACGACCGCGTCAGCCCATACCGTCTGCATCAGCGTCTCGCGTTCCACCATTCTGCCCGGATGCTGCACGAGCACGAGCAGAACATCCACCGCCTTGGCATTCAGAGGGACAGCTTCGCCGTTGCGGAGCAGGCGGCGTTTCTGCGGATCAAACCGGAAGGGACCGAACTCGTAGAAGTATCTCGCGGTGTGCGGCATCGGCGTCTTTAGAAATCGCTTTAGAAGAATTTAGCTCGCCATTAAGGACTTCCAGCGCGTCGCGCAGTAACTCTCTTACTGCACCAACAAAAAATCGCCTTGCCCGAATGGCCGCCATTCTAAGGCCGCGAGCGCCCTGTCGGGCTGTAAAAAAAGTGGATCGGAACCGATTCGGTGAAAAAGAAGACCGTGATCACGACGAGAAAACACGAAGTCTGGTTGATCAGGCAGCCATCCGGCGTTCCCGAGGAACCTGAAACAGAAAATCGCGAACCGAACGTGGGAAGCGTGCCGCCAAAGCCAAGGCTCGAAAACCATCCAAAGAGGAACGCGCGCAAACGCAGGAAAGAATAATCGCCTCCGGGGAGGCTCGATAGATGAAAGAAAGGTGAATCCATGAGAAGGTCTGTGAAGGGTTTTGCTCCGGTTTTTTTGTTTGTGCTCTGTTCCCAGCTAGTCTCCACAGCCGAGGCGACCATTCAAAGAGTGGATAGTTGTGCGGGACAGTTTTCCCGCACAGAAGGAGTCCCGATTCGACGCGGGAGCACGAATCAAAGAATCACCGTCAGGGGAGACCTCGTGAATACAAACACGGGAGTCGAAGCGCCTGCGGGGATTACAGTCCGGCAGTTGGACCAAGCCGGCGGCGGCGGTTTGCTCACCTTCGTGGTGCTGGAACTCAGTGTCGGGTCGAGCGTCACGACCGGGCTGAAGCAGGTCAAGCTCCATTACCTCGTCGAGTTCAGCGGCCCCGACGTGTTCAACATCGACGTCCGCGAGATAAGAGTCGACACGATACGGTTAGTAACGCCACTGAACGCCACGCATATCCTGACCGGAACCCCGGTGACTATCGAGGCGGCGGGCGAGGGCCTTTCTCACCTGGAACTCGGTTCGACAGGCCGGCAGGCGTTTACCAACCCAACTTTTACTCCGAACGACACGCTTTTTACGATCACTGGGACTGCGCAATCGAACATCGTCCTTCGGGCCGGCAGTTTCTTCGACTCTTCGATCAGCACGCTCGACACCTGTGCTCCTGCACGTGGCAGCGGAGCGCTGGATGTCCCGGTCGGTCTGCCGAATCTGGTTCCTTTTGGACCGTCGGGTATCTATAAACTCACTGCCCCGCCGGAATCCTGCCAAGGCACACTAGTCGTACCCACGGAAGACTCTGTCTGTGTGAATCCATTCAGCTCGCTGCCGGCTCCAACTGCAGACAACCCCCATGTTGAAGGCCTTGTAAGAGTGAGGTCCATCCTTTGGGGGGTCGTGAACAATAGCGAGTTTCCTATGCCGGCCAGAGCCTTCAAAATTCAACTGAAGGTCGGGATCAACGTCCTGGCGGAAGAGATCGTGGAACCGGCGGAGTTCACCAACGACCGAAAAATTCGTGGTTACAGCCGGCCCGAGAATCAAAGGATGGTCATGCGAGACCTTAATTGTCCCAAGTGTTACGACCTGCAAGTTGCACCCTACAACTGGGTCGACCCACCCTACACCGTGGTAGTCGATGTGGACAGGGTCATCGCCGAATCCAATGAAAGCGACAATTCCCGAACTACCCAGTGATTGCGCGCCTCCAAGTCGCTCGTGTTCTCGTCGTTGGACTCCTTACGGGGTCGAGCGTCGTGGGCGCGCAGGAGCGTATCGCGAGACCGGGGTTTCCTGATTCGAAGTGGATCGGTGCGAATGAGCCGTTTGAGATCGTCCTGGAAGGTGAGCCGGCCGTCGAGATCGCGGTGATCCTCGATAAGCTCGACATCTCGGCGCTTCTCAAACGGCCATCGCCCGAGAGACTCCGCTATCACGGCAGGGGACCGGCACTCCCCTCAGGCGCGCACACGTTGACGGTCTACAACGTCGACGCTGGCGGCGCGTGGGTGCAGATCGGACGGTTTCCGATTCGGCTGCTCACGCGGCGAGGGTTCGTGAGCACGAAGGTCGCACCGGCCGTGGATCTCACTGAAAAGGGGCAGCTCGGCGAGAGGCACGCTCCGGACAAGAACGAGCCGCTGCGCACGACGTTTCAGGACGGGACGATGCAGCTCGGACTTCGGACAGAGCTGATTCGTCCCTCCGTCACCGTGCGCGCCGAGGCACAGGTCGCTGGAATGACGTATCAGAACGAGGCGCTCCGTTTCGGCTCGGAAGGCGAAAAAGCTCCGAAGGTCGACCTCGCCGGATACCGTTTCGATGTACAGCGCGGATCGACCGTCTTGTCTCTCGGTCACTTCGGCATTGGTGCGCTCCGGCATTTGATCAACGGCTTTCAAAGCCGAGGCGTAGCGCTCACCATCGGACAGGGACGTGCCGCAACGATGCAGCTCGCCGTGATGAACGGGAGCAGCATCGTCGGATGGAGCAACGCTCTGGGGTTTGCCAGAGAGCAACACCGCGTCTGGAGCGCGAATCTCGGCGTCGAGGCGTTCCCGAGCACCCCTGGCGCGCTTCGGTTGGAGTATGGATATTTTCAAGGCTCCTCGCAGCCTTTGACCGGATTCAACGATGCCGGAGTCGTCACGGCGGAGAGGAGTCGCGGCAGCGCGATCCACATCGCCAGCGGTCGTCCCGGGAGTCGCTTGCGCTTCGACGGCGGCTACACATTGAGCCGGTTCGGGCACGCCTTCGACGCACAGGTCGAGGACCGTCTTGTGGTCACGCCGATCAGAGATCAGACTCGTGACGCGTACTACGGAGATGTCTCGCTGGACATCCTGAGAGGTCGCAAGCTCGGCTCGACGACGGCAAGTGCGACGTTGAACGTCCGCTTCGAAGATATCGAGCCGTTGTTCAGGAGCATCGGCGCGCTGCTGCAGCCCGACCTTCGTACCGGAGCCGCGGAAGTGACATTCAATCTCAACTCCGTGACTGGTGGCGCCGGGCATGTCCGAACTCGCGATAACCTCGGAAGCATCGATTCGATCCTCACGACGCGCACCGAGCGAACTGGATTTACGCTCGCTCTTCCGCTCGGATCGATGCTGAGACGTGGCGCGGCTGAATCACGCTGGGCACCGGTTGTTTCTCTTCAGGCCGAAGCGCTCCACCAGTACGGCGACGGTGTACCCGTGTCCGGCGGTTTCACGATCCGCAATATCCCCGACCAGGCGAGCTGGAACGCGTTGCTCGGAGCCGACTGGCAGATCGGGATGTGCCGCGCCGGCGTCAGGTTCGGAAAAACTGAACAGGACAATCGGCAGGTCGGCAGCGAGATCAGGGACTTCATGACCGACACCGGCGCGCTGACGCTGGATTGGACTCCGGGACCAGCGTTCGGCCTCGGTGGGGATCTGGGACTCGATCGCAACGCGAGCGCGGAGCAACAGAAGACCAGCTCAACGCTGCGCTGGGCTGCAAGGATGCGTTGGACTTTCTACAAGAAGGTCGCGGTGGCTGCGTCCCTGACGAACATCCGCGCTTGGGACGATCGCGGTGTGCGCGACAGCGAAAACATCGACAGCTCCGTCGAGCTCTCAGCGGAATTCCGTCTCTCGCGCGGCGAACGCCGTAAGGGACGAGTCTTTGTTCGCTGGATCGACCGGCGCGCGGACTTCGTCGATCGCTCGTTCGGCCTGCGCGACCTGCGTCGCAGCGCGTCCTTCGCCACCGGACTTACGCTGCGTCTTTTCTCATGACGAAACGTGCGGTGGCGATTCTCGTGTTCGTGCAAGCCTTCAGCGCGGTCGCGCAGATCCGCGTCGATCCGGCCACGGTGAACGTCAATGCGCAGGGCGCATCGACGGTGTTTCTGAGCTACGGCAGCCTTCGTCCCGATCAGTACTCCGTCGAGGCGCTGTGGTGCGGTGGGATCGTGCCGGCGAACCCGGACATCGGCTCGAAGTGCGACCCCGCGAGCACGTGGGGACGTCTCCCGCTGCGGAACGATCTTACCCGACCCAGCGGCTCCGCAGGATTCACCGACATCATGACCATCCCCCAGAACGTCATTCGGCGCGCCTATGAGCGCGCGGCACGCGGCGCTGTCTCGAGCTTCTACTACGTGCGCCGATTCTCCAGCATCGCTGGAAAACCCGACGAGTACATCGCCATCCTCTGTCGCATGGCGGGTCGCGGCGCAACGGTGCCGCTCGCCCTCACCGGCGTGAAACTTCGTTTCGCAACGGACAAGGAAGTCCTCTCCACCCCGGTCGGGCAACCACCTCCGCCGTTGCACGCCGAGCTGACGTACACCGGCACCGGACGTCTCATCGGACGATGGGAGGTTGTCATGCCGGGCGAGGAGCCGCCGTCTCCTCAAGATCTCGTTCCGGAGGCATCACTGCCGATCGAGCAGCGCGTTGCCCAACGGCGCTACACGCAACTCGAGCGATTCAACATCTTTCTCTCGCCTCTTGGAACCTATCGGCTCGAAGGACCCGACGTATCGAAACTGCCGACCGCAATCGAAGGGCTCTACCAGGTGCTGCTCCGCGTCGAGGCATCCGATGACAGCGAAGGGAACACCGACCTCGCTGTGGTTGGTGCAGGATCGGGCATCGTGTCGAGCGGTGGCGTGGCCGGCTTTCCTCTGCCAGCGCTGCGGTACTACGTTGGCTCGATCCGGGCGGACGGGGGACGGGCGGACGTGAACCGCGTGACACTCGTGAGGCCGATTCTCGAATCGGCCGTTGCTGCGGGGGAGCGCATCGAGTTCGAGTGGCGTTCGACAGTTCTGGCGCCGTTCTATCGGCTCGATCTGAACGACGCTTCGGGCGCAGCGATTATCTCTGCGATCATCGAGGCACCCATAACGAAGTATCGTGCGCCGCCGCTCGTGGGCGAGCGAGCGGCCGCGGGCAAACTGACGTGGAGCGTGGTGGCGCTCAACGCGGACGGAACGGAAATCACTCGATCGCCTGTCGGAACTTTCCGCTACGGCGTTTCGGACGAGACGAGTGCGACGATTCGATAAGTCTGGCCGAAAACTAGTCGCCGAGCTTCGCCAGCGCCTGGCGCACGGCGGCGTGACCGATCGCGACGTTCGGGTCGCTCTGCAGAATCGGCAGGTACTTCTCGGTGAACTCGTTCTGATCCGTCGCGCCGAACAGTTGTTCGGCGCGCACGGCGATTCGATCGACGTCGGCGCGCTCAAAATCGGTGCGCGCCATCTCATCGATATCGACGATCAGACGCGTCACCGGCTTGAGCCAGGCGAAGAATGGATCCTCCTGCAGGAGCTGCAGGAGATGCGACGGATTCGAGACCGGCTGATACCCGAACGCGTAATCATCTTTCGCGCCGTCGATCAGACGACGGTGAAGGGGAATCAGCGCACGCGACAGTTCACGCAACGCATCGCGAAAACGTGCGCGAGCGGGATCATCCGGAGTGTGCATCGTCCGGGCGTAGAAGCGCGCTTTCCGGTCGCTCGGTCCCATAAAAATCACGCCTCCACGGTTGGCTGGGGAAGGGTGGGTAGGCAGTAGCCAACCGTAGAGGCCGTGAAAACTTGCTGCGCCCTAGAGGCGGACAAGCATACCGCAACTGGTGTGCCTGCGACCAGCCATGTAGAATGCGCGGCCGCGGAATGTCATACGATTTGCAGCGGTTAGCTTCCGTGCTCGCACCCATAGCTTAATTGGATAGAGCATCTGACTACGGATCAGAAGGTTGCAAGTTCGAGTCTTGCTGGGTGCACCAACCTGACAAGTCATCATCGACGGCGGGCACTGCCCGCCGTTGTACTCTTTGAAAGATGAGTCAAGCGCAGTGGATGGAAGAAGCGTTTGCGCTTGCTGAAGAAGCGGGAGCAGCGGGAGAGATTCCCATCGGCGCGGTGATCGTCGACCGCCACGGCAAAATCATCGGCCGCGGTCGCAATCGACGCGAGTCGGGCGATCCCCTCGGTCACGCCGAGATCTACGCGATCGGTGAAGCAGCGCGAGCGATCGGCGACTGGCGGCTCGAAGGCACGACGATGGTGGTCACGCTCGAGCCGTGCGCGATGTGCGCCGGCGCGCTGGTCAACGCGCGAGTCGAGCGATTGATCTTCGGCGCATACGATCCCAAAGCGGGCTTCTGCGGCTCGCTCGGCAATCTCGTGCAGGATCCTCGATTGAATCATCGCCTGGAGGTGATCGGCGGATTCGAGGAGGAGCGGGCGCGCGATCTTCTTCAGCGGTTCTTCCGCAACCTGCGCAACCGAACGGAGAGGTGGCAGAGTGGCTGAACGCGGCGGTCTCGAAAACCGTTATACCTTCACGGGTATCGGGGGTTCGAATCCCCCCCTCTCCGCCAAAATTCGATTTGGAGAGATGGCCGAGTGGCTTAAGGCGCACGCTTGGAAAGCGTGTGTACGTTAATCGCGTACCGTGGGTTCGAATCCCACTCTCTCCGCCATCTCGTCTACAATCCACCGCCGGTTTTGTCGCATGCACGCGATCCGCGTTGAAGCTGTCGGCGGTCCTGAAGTTCTCCGCTATGTAGAGATCGAGACACCGCGACCGAGCGCGGGAGAGGTGCTCGTCCACATCGAGGCGATCGGCATCAACTACGTCGATGTCTATCACCGCACAGGACTGTACAAAATGGCACTTCCGTTTACACCCGGCTCCGAGGCGGCGGGAACGGTCGCTGAAGTCGGACCCGAGGTGACCGGTTTTTTCAAAGGCGATCGTGTTGCGTATGCAATGATTCCCGGCGCATACGCGGAATACGCAGTCGTGCCGGCGGCCAAGCTCGTCGTCGTTCCCAAAACGATCGACACACGCACCGCCGCCGCCGTGATGGTGCAGGGCATGACCGCGCATTACCTCGCCACGAGCACGCATGCGCTGAAGAGCGGCGACACGGCCATCGTGCATGCCGCCGCGGGCGGGGTGGGCGGGCTGCTCGTGCAGATCGCGAAGAAGAAAGGTGCGCGCGTGTTCGGGACCGCGTCGACGCCGAAGCTGCAGATCGTCCGCGATGACGGCGCGGACGTCGTCATCGACTACACGAAAGAAGACTTCGAGAGCGTGGTCATGCAGGCGACCGAGGGGAAAGGAGTCAATGTCGTTTACGACTCCGTCGGCAAGACGACGTTTGACAAGAGTCTCAACTGCGTCGCTCTGCGCGGTCTCCTGGCACTCTTCGGACAGTCGAGTGGTCCCGTGCCGCCGTTCGATCCCGCGCGTCTTGCGAAGAACGGCACATACCTGACCCGGCCCAGCCTCGCGCACTACATGTCAACACGTGGTGAGCTGCTCTGGCGCGCAAACGATGTCTTCGACATGATCGCGGCCGGTACATTAAAAGTCCGCATCGATCGAGATGTTCCCTTGCCGGACGCTGCCGAAGCACATCGCGCGCTCGAAAGCCGTCAGACCATCGGCAAGATTCTTCTGATCCCGTAACCTCTGGAGTGCGGCGGCCATGCCGCCGCTTTGATTGCAGTCGAGAGCGGCAGCATGGCTGCCGCACTCCAGATTGAAGAGAGCCGAAATCATCAGGCCTGCGTCGCGGTTAGGGTACATTGCCACGCCACAAGCCCGCTGGGAGGAGTCCGGGTCCTGTGCAGCAGGCGCACCGAACCTCGTCAGGTCCGGAAGGAAGCAGCGATAAGGTGCTCAACCTGTGTGCCGCAGTCAACCTGGGCTCTTCCGAGCGGGCTTCCGTATCAATAGGCGTATGCGCCGCACAGCGGCCCTCGTCCTTCTGTCATTGCTGCTGATCGCCGCTCGAAGGCGAGCCGTCACTCCCCATCCATCACTCTCACTCGATCTGCGCCGATCCTTTGCTGTTACTGATCAGGCGATCCTCGACGGCTTCTCGTTCGAGCGCGTCGTGAACACGATCGTCGAGCGCAGCGGGACGCGCACGACTGCGCTCCGCCTGTGTCAGCAGATGTTCGACACCCAGAATCCAAAGCCGGGACTCGCGGTGGCGGACGCGCCGCACTGCGACGACTTTCTCGTCGACGACAAGCCCGGCTTCAACGGCCTGCCGCGCCGCTGTCCGACTCCGGAAGGGATTCTGGCGACCACGAATCCGTTCGCGGGAACTGTCTACATGCCGCTCGCGTTGATCAACCGCTTCGATCTCGCTTCCGCCGGCGGTTCGAACTGCGGGCAGTACCGGATGATCTTTGCGAAAAAGACCGCAACGCCGGGGGAGCGCATTCACTTCATCTTCGAAGCAGTGCTCCCGAATCCCGTCCCGACATCGGGCATCGAAGGTTGTCGCGGGGTCGCGCAGTTCTGGGCCGATCTGTCGAAAATCGATTCGATCAGCGAGCGACGAGCGCGACTCGAGAATTTCTTTTTCACCGGCATCGCCGGATTCGAGCCCGTCATCGATGCCGATCACTATTCGTTGGCGAGCGGCGGCGGCATCCGCTCACTTCACGGGACGCGCGCAGGGTTGGGTGGCAATCGGTTTTATCAATTCCGCCTGGCGAAGCGCGGCGACGAACTGATCGTTGAGCCCGATGTCCTCGACAACATGCCGTTCGGACGCTTTTTCGATGCGACGTACGACACTGCGGCCGCGCGAGGCTTCCGCGATGCCTTCATTCAGAATGTACGCAACCTCGCCATTCGAGACGTGAACCTCTATTTCATGAACATCCCGCGCGAGTTCCTGATGGCGGAGAGCGATCCGGTCGACGGCGAATTCCAGTTCATCTACGGCACGCCGTTCATTCACTCGCAGGTCACGCCGGAAGGGAGAGAGTTTGCCGGGCGAATCACGGAGGAGCTCAGAAAAGTGGGCAGCACGTTGTCGACAACCGAGGTCATCACGCGTGCCGAGACGCTCAATTGCGTCGGTTGTCACTTCATCGCCGGCAACGTCGGCGAAGGCGTAGTCTTCCCGCAGCCCGTCGATCAGTTTCAGCACGTCAGCGAACAACACATCGAGAGCGGCGAAGCAGGATCGCGATTCGCGATCTCTCCGGCGATGCGCGATGTCTTCATTCCGCACCGGATGGAGATTTTGCGCCGCTTTCTGACAGCGGGCACGCCGCCGGTCCATTCCAACGGTAGCGGCCGTCGGACCGAGTAGCGTATAAGGAATTCCATGCGTCGCGCCATCTCCGCCGTTGTCGCTCTCTCAGCGCTCATGCTGCTGGCTGGAGCGGCGCGACGGCGCGCCATCAGTCCTCATCCTCCGCTGAATCTCGATCTTCATCGATCCTTCGCGGTGACCGACCAGGCGATTCTCGACGGCTTCGCGTTCGAGCGCGTGATGAAGGCGATCGTGGAGCGGAGCGGAACCCGCACCACGGCGCTACGGCTCTATCAGCAGATGTTCGATACGCAGAATCCGAAGCCGGGACGTGTCGCCGCAAACGCGCCGCACTGCGACGACGCCGTCGGGAGCGGTCTGCCACGGCGATGCCCGACCGCAGAAGGCGCTCTCGCTGGGACCGACCCATTCGCCAGCCGCGACTACATGCCGCTCGCCCTCCTCAACCGATTCGATCTCTCACCGGTCGATGGGTCGAACTGCGGGCAATACCGAATCATCTTCGCCAGGAAGACTGAGATTCCGGTCGATCGCGTTCACCTGATCTTCGAGGCCGTTCTCCCCAATCCCACTCCTTCCGCCGGGGTTGACGGTTGTCGCGCCGTCGCGCAATTCTGGGCGGGACTCACGCAGATCGACTCGATCGCGCAGCGTCGTGCCGAGCTCGAAAAATTCTTCTTCACCGGGATCGAAGGCTTCGAGCCGGTCATCGACCCGAGCCACTACGCGCTCGCCAGCGGCGGCAGCATTCGATCGATGCACAGCTCGTTGCTGAACGCGCAGTTGTACCGGTTCTACCAGTTCCGGCTGAGCAATCGCGGTAACGAGTTGATCGCTGAGCCCGACGTGCTGGAGAACAATCCCTGGGGTCGCTTCTTCGATGGGAGCAACGACACCGCCATCGCCCGCGCGTTCCGCGAAGAGTTCATCCGTCACGTGGCCACGCTGGCGATTCGTGACGTCAACCTCTACTTCATGAATGTGCCGCGCGAATTTCTGCTGACGGAAGCCGATCCGATCAGCGGCGAAGTCGACTTCGCATTC
>DASYUK010000286.1:0-6689 GCA_036001325.1 Thermoanaerobaculia bacterium | reverse complement strand
GATGCTCCAGCTTCTGCTCGGAAATGTGGGAATGCCGGGAGGCGGCGTCGACGCATTCCGCGGTCACTCGAACATTCAGGGCGCCACCGATACCGCCGGCAACACCGAGATTCTGCCGGGGTACCTGAAGACGCCCACCGGTCCGCAGCAGACGCTCGCGCAGTATTACGAAGCGGCGATTCCGCAGACGCTCAACAAGCAGGCGTGGGCATCGATGAACTACTGGGTGAACTACCCGAAGTTCATGGTCTCGCTGCTGAAGTCGGCCTACGGCAACGCGGCGACGAAAGACAACGACTGGGGCTTCGGATGGATGCCGAAGATCGATGGCAACTATTCGTGGATGTACATCTTCGACGACATGTATCGCGGCTCTTCGATGCGTGTCGGCGGCAAGGAACCGGGACCTGAAGGCTTCCTCACATTCGGGATGAATCCCGTCGCCCTCGGACCGAACTCGAAGAAGATGATCGCCGCGCTCTCGAAGTTGAAATGGATGGTCGTGGTCGAAAATGCGGAGACCGAGACCGCGACCTTCTGGAAAGCGCCGAAAGAATACGGTGGGCCGCCGGCGTCACAGATCCAGACCGAAGTGTTCCTGCTTCCCGCGGCGAACTTCGCGGAGAAGGATGGCACGTTCACCAACTCCGCCCGCTGGCTGCAGTGGAAGTGGAAAGCGCTCGATCCTCCCGGCCAGGCGAAGATGGATCAGGAGATCGTGTCGCGCATCGTCCTCGCGGTGCAGAACCTCTATCGAAAAGAAGGAGGCGTCGTTCCGGAGGCGGTGACGAACGTCAGTTGGTCGTACACGAATCCGGTCAATCCCGATCTTTCAGAAGTATTGAAGGAGATGAGCGGGAAGGCGCTCGCCGATATCAAGGATCCGAAAGATCCGACGAAAGTCCTGAAGACCGCGGGCCAGCAAGTCGACGGATTCGGTCAGCTTCAGGACGACGGTTCGACGATGTGCGGCAACTGGCTGCACTCCGGTGTCTACACCGAAGCGGGCAACAACGCACAGCGCCGCAACAACGCCGATCCGTCAGGACTCGGCATGTATCACCAGTGGGCGTTCTCGTGGCCCGCGAATCGCCGCATCATGTACAACCGCGCCTCGGCAGACGCGAACGGTCAGCCGTGGGATCCGACTCGCGTCGCCATCAAGTGGGATGGCACGAAGTGGGTCGGCGACGTTCCCGACATGAAACCGGACGCGCCGCCGGGCACCTTCGGTGCGTTCATCATGCTGCCCGAAGGCGTCGGACGTCTCTACGCGGCGGGATTGAACGATGGTCCATTCCCTGAGCACTACGAAGCGGTCGAAGCGCCGATCGCGAATCCGTTGCATCCGAAGGTCACATCGAATCCGGTCGCGCTGACGTTCTCGTCCGACAAGGACACCTGGGGCAAGCCGGACCAATTCCCGTACGTCTGCACAACGTACCGCCTGACGGAGCACTTCCACTACTGGACCAAACATCAGGTGGGAGGTGTGCTCAACGAGCTGTCGCCTGGCTTCTTCGTCGAGATTCCCACGGAGCTCGCGCGCTCGAAGGGGATCGCGAACGGATCGAAGGTGAAGGTCTCATCCGCCCGCGGCTCGATCGAAGGAACGGCGATGGTGACCAACCGGATGCCGAAGATGAAAGTCGACGGCAAGGACATCTGGCACGTCGGCTTCCCGATCCACTGGGGCTACGCGGCCGCGAAGGGGCATGAAGGACCGCTGGCGAATTTCCTGACGCCCTCCGCGGGTGATCCGAACACGTGGACGCCGGAGTACAAGGCCTTCCTCGTCAACATCGAGAAGGCATAGGAGGCGATGATGACGACACAACCGTTAGAAATCATTCGCTCCTCCGCCTCGGTGTTCGGCGCCACCACCGGCATGCGCGTGAAACCGCTGGTCTCGAAATACATCGACACGACGACCTGCATCGGATGCAAAGCGTGCGAAGCAGCATGTCAGGAGTGGAACGACCTGCGGACCGTAGCCACGCATCAGGAAGGTACGTATCAAACGCTTCCTGCGCTCGATGCGGAATTCTGGAACCTCATCAAATTCAAGGAGCGTCCGGCCAACGATGGCGGTGTCATGTGGCTGATGCGCAAGGATCAGTGCATGCACTGCGCGGAGCCGGGCTGCCTCGAGGCCTGTCCGGCGCCGGGCGCGATCGTGCAGTACTCGAACGGCATCGTCGACGTCGACGCGACCAAATGCATCGGCTGCGGCTATTGCGCGACCGGCTGTCCCTTCGATGTCCCGAAGTTCAACGCGAAGACCGGGAAGATGGCGAAGTGCACTCTGTGCATTGATCGCGTCGAGGTCGGTCTCGAGCCGGCGTGCATCAAAGCGTGTCCGACGGGATGCCTGCAGTTCGGCACCAAGGACGCGATGGTGGCCATGGGCCATGCGCGCGTCGCGCAACTGAAGGCGAACGGTTTCGAAGAGGCGATGCTCTACGACCCGCAAGGTGTCAACGGAACCGGCGTCGTCACGGTCCTCGGTCACGGACATCCGGAGTGGTACGACCTTCCCGTGAATCCGCATGTGCCGTGGGGCGTTCGCCTGTGGAAGCAGATCGTGCGGCCGATCGGAATGCTCGCGGCGTTCGTGACCGTCCTCGGAGTGTTCGGTCACTACACGACGTACGGTCCGAAACTGCCGCCTGACGGCGACGTGTGAGAGGAGACGACGATGAGTACAGTGATGCCTGGTCGGCAAGTCGACTCCGCGATCGTCACCGGACGAACGCGTGAAGATGTTTTCGTTGGCAGCGAGATCATCCGCCACCGTCGCGCCTCGCGTCTCATTCATTGGTCGGTGGCGCTCACGTTTTTCATCGCACTGTTCAGTGGCATGCCCATCTGGTCGCCGCTCTTCGGTTGGATGGCCGCGTTCGTCGGTGGACTCGAGACAGCGCGCATCATTCATCCCTATGCCGGCGTGCTGTTTTTCATCGTGGCGATCCTGCAGTTCGTCGAATGGATGCGCGACATGATGTTCTCGAGCGACGAACGTGGATGGTGGCGTCCGTCCACGATTACGCGCTACATGCGTTGGGAGCACGACCCGGCGATGGAAGGCGGTGGGAAGTACAACGCCGGTCAGAAAATGTTCTTCTGGGCGGTGTCCCTAGGCGCGCTGGCGTTTCTCGTGTCAGGCATTCCGATGTGGTTCCCGCTTCGGTTCCCGCCGATCCTGCGCGAGCTCGCCTATCTCATTCACGACATCACCTTCATCTTCTTCGTCATCGGCGTCGTCTTTCACATCTACCTCGGCACCGCCGCCGAGCCGGGAACGTTCCGCTCGATGACGCGCGGCACGGTGACGCGAAGCTGGGCGCGGCTGCATCATCCGGGATGGTTCCGCAAGATCGGGGGAGAGGATCGCCAGGATTGATTGACTTCGAGCAGCGCGGTGCCCGTGCCGCGCTGCTTGCCTCATCGGCGGATGCGGCGCGCGAGCCGCTGGAGTTCGCCGGTGTCTTGTGCAAGGCCCAGGCGCGAGTGGCGGCATCGATACCGGCCGTCACCGGCCGTCTGTCCGAAGATGTGACTCGACTCGACTTGCAGCCCATCCTGCGCATCGCTGCGGAGCATGGTCCAGAGCTTCTGGCGATCGAGGCGGAGAAGCGATTGCACGATACTGAAGAGACCGCGCGCACGCGTCTCCGGGTCTACTGGAGCGGCGACGCTCGCGACGACTACCTCGCGCGCGCGATGCTTCAACCATACGCGGAGACGCTTCGCGCGCAGAACATCGCGCCCGATCGCGTTCATCGGCGCGGGCACTGTCCGTTCTGTGGCGGTGCGCCGTGGATCAGCGCGCGGAAATCGGCTCCCGACGCCGAGAGCGGCTTTCGCTATCTGGAATGCGCGCTGTGTGGATTGAACTGGAACATCAGTCGGATCTCCTGCCCATCGTGCTTCGAAGAGGATCCGTACAAGCTGCCGGTCTTTCAGAGCGACGCTTACCCGAACGTTCGCATCGAGTCGTGCGAGACCTGTCGCCGCTACGTGAAGTCGATCGACATGACGCAGGACGCACGTCCTGTCCCGGCCATCGACGATCTCCTCTCGATCGCGATGGATCTCTGGGCGGTCGATGAAGGCTTCACGCGAATCGAGCCTGGTCTCGCGGGCATTTGATGCACTCCATCGATCTTCTCCTCGACGCGCAACGCGCGCTTCGCAGCCGTTTCAACGAATTCCGGCTGGCCGTACAACGCATCAATGAGACGGCGGCGGAGATCGCGCTCGGCGATTTCGAGAAGCACCTCCGCACGTGGACCGAAGCTGAAGAGAAGGCGTTGATCCCGGCGCTGCAACGCGCGCAGATTCCTGGACGCGACGTGAAGCGCGAGCTGCGGCTCGAGTATGTGCAGATCCGCGAGCTGAGTCGCTTCATCCTGCAGCAGATCAGCGAAGGCACTCGCCCGAACACTCTCACCGGTTACATCGACAACCTCGACCGGCGCCTGCACGCGCACGAATCGGAGATGGAGAAGGTGTATTACCCCGCGGCCGAGAAAACGCTGACATCCGATGAGTGGAAAGTACTCGAAGAGGCGAAACCGGAGCTCTAGTTAATCAGTTAATCAGGCTGCGCTTGCGGAAACGTCCTCCGCGTCTCGCAGAGTTTCGGGAGCGATATCGGCACCGTTCGGCCAGCAAACCGTGCCGCCGGAGATAAAGAATTTCTTGAACGCTCGAAGTTCGCGGAGTGGTCGAAAGACTCGCCGTCCAGCCAACGCGAGAAATCGATTGTCTTCTCAACACCATCACTGAAACGTAGCCGCAGACGGTGTCCGCCCGCGTGTCGTGCAGCGACAACGTGAACCAGTTTCTTCATGTGATCATCTATTCTAGCGGCGCGATCTGCGGCTTTCCGGCAAAGTCGACGCTCGCGACGTCGCCTTGGTATTCCGCCTGAAAGTGGCCCTTCCGGCCAGGGGCGCACGTCTGGCCGCGTTGGCGACGCCGCGTGCCAGGTTGCCGCAGACCGTCTAACCGAGTTGCTGCAACTCGAAACGCGGCTCGTCGGTCGTCGGATTGAGCCGCTCGTACTCGGCGGCGAGCTGCGCTTGCGACCAGCCGAAGAAGATCCCTTCACCGCGATAGACGCCGAGGTCCAGGAGTGTGATGGAACCATTCCCGGCAGCGCTGTCGGCGATCATCCGCCACGCCGCCGACTGCGTCACGCTGCTCTCGCGAACGCGAACGGCGGTGCGTTCGAGCGTTCGCCGTACGGGAGCGGCGGGCGGGCGCTCGGTCGGGCTCTTCTCTCCCGGTCCCGGCAATTCACGCTTCGGATCGTTACCGCGCACTAACTCGTCGAGGTTTTCATATCGATTGATCGTCGGCGCCTTGTTGACCGGCAGACCGCCTGTGTCGGCTGACGGTCCGTACGTCGAGTACACAGGACGGCCGAGGAGTCGGAGGTAGACGGTGAGTTGGGCGCGGTGATGCGCGGAGTGTGTCAATCGTCTCAACATGATCCAGCTCCGCGTTCGCTGCACTTCGAAGAACGCGGCCGGCTCTCGCCACCACTCTTCCGGTTTCTGACGCAGAAGAGCGAGCCGCTCGCCGGACAAAGCCGCGTAGTGACGGAGAAATTCGAGTCGCATTTCCTGCGCCGGCACGGCCGGTTTTCCTGTATCGATGCCGAGCATGTTCTTCATCCAGTTGTCTTCGCTGACGCACTGGTGAACCATGTGCTCGTGCGGCGTGCGAATGCGCGCCGCGGCGCGAAACTCCATGTCTTCGTCTTGAAACGCCGACCATACCGACAGAGTTTTCAGTCGCTCCGTCTCGTAGGTGTCGAGCAGGAAGTCGAACGTCATGCGACCGCGCCGGTGTAGACGTTGAACCGCTCATTGCGGACGAAGCCGAGGAGCGTGACGCCGAATTCGCGGGAGAGGTCGACGGCGAGAGTGGATGGCGCACCGACCGACGCCACGACGGGGATCCCGGCGACGACCGCCTTCTGCACGATCTCGAAACTGGCGCGGCTGCTGACCATCAGAATCGTGTCGGAGAGCGGCGTCCTGCTTTCGAGAAAGAGTGAGCCGATCACTTTGTCGACCGCGTTGTGGCGCCCGATGTCCTCGCGACAACGCAACATCTTTCCCGTCGCATCGAACACCGCGGCGGCGTGCAGCGCACCGGTCGCGCGGAACGTGGCCTGATGCTCTTCGAGCTGCGCAGGGAGGCGATGGATCAGATCGCTTGTGATCGGATGCGTCTGCTTCGGTTTCATTGGCGCCGCCACACGCAGCGCCTCGATCGACGTTTTGCCGCATACGCCGCAGCTCGACGTCGTGTAGAAGTGGCGATCGAGCTTGCTCATGTCGATGCGCGCGCCATCGCGCAGCGAGACGCGCAGGACGTTCGGTGACGACCAGTGCCGCAGCGACTCGATGTCGTCGGCCGAATGGATCAGACCTTCGGTGAAGAAAAACCCCGCCGCGAGATCGAGGTCATCACCAGGCGTGCGCATCGTCACCGAAATGCTCTTCTCGCGCGAGTCCCACGCCGCGCGAATCTCGAGCGGCTCCTCGATGACAACGACGTCGTCGGCATTTGCGGAGCTGTCGCCGACGATGCGGATTACGTCGACTGATGCGGTTCGCGGATCCGGCATGAGTCGCGATTCTATGCGAGGTCGTAGGTCGTGGGGGGGGGGG
>DASYUK010000285.1:0-6207 GCA_036001325.1 Thermoanaerobaculia bacterium | reverse complement strand
CGGCCGGCATGGCTTTTCCTGAAGCTGCCTGCAACGCGTAGATCAACTCGACGTAGCCGATGGCGCCCGGTGTCTGTTTCACTAATCCGGCAGCATCTTCGTTTCCCTTACCGCCGATGCCCACCGGCCAATTGACGGACGTGGCCACACCGACCTTCTGTTTCCACTCGGGCGACACCTTGGCAAGATAGTCGACAAAGATGTAGGTCGTGCCCGAACCGTCGGAGCGATGCGCAACGGTGATGTCCATGTTCGGCAGATTCACGCCGGGGTTCAATCGCGCGAGAGCCGGATCGTTCCACTTCACGATCTTGCCTAGAAAGATATCAGCGAGCACGGGACCCGTGAACTTGAGATCGGGATTACCGGGCAGGTTGTAGACCGGCACATCGCCCCCGAGAACCGTCGGCAGATGAAGAATACGGCCGGGCGCGGCGAAAATCTGATCGTTCGTCATCGGACCATCGGTGGCGCCGAAGAAAACCGTCTGCGCGGTGAGTTGGCGAATCCCGCCGCCCGATCCGATCGATTGATAGTTGATCTGCACGTTCGGGTGCAGCTTGTTGTACTCCGCGAACCATTTCGAATAGATCGGATACGGGAACGTCGCGCCCGCGCCATTGATGTGCTGCGCGGAAACGACACTCGCCGCGAACGCGGCGAAGACCGCGGTGAGAATGCGAATCACTTTCATGAATCAAGTCTCCTCAGAAGTTAATCAGCATCTTTAAGCCGTAACGCGTGTCGTCGGGACGCGCCGGGGAGAAGCCACTCTGCTGCAGTGAGTCGTAGTCGGCGAGAAGTGCCGCCGTGACGCGATTGAGGTTCTGGAACCAGTACGCGACTCCGAAGATGTTGCGCTTGCGTTTCTGGTCGGTGTTCTTGTTCGGCTTCAACTCGTCGTGGCGCAGCAGCAGCTCCCATCCTTTCACGAGCTTCGGCGTCGCCCAGATCGTGTAGCCGTCGGCATCGACCTGTGCGTTTCGAACGGAGGTCCGATCTTTCGCGGTCATCCAATCGGCGCCGAGGTTGACGCGTGGATGCTCGAACGTCACTTGGCCGACCAGACGCTCGCGTTTTGCGCTCGAGACATAGTGGTCCTCGTCGACAAACGCCGCGAGCCGCAGGCCCTTCCACACGCCACCCAGCGGCAGGGGACGAACACTGGCGCGGAGTTGGAGAGCCTTCTGGTCATTCGTCTCGGCACGCGTGTAGGTCTCGCCGTTGTAGAAGCCGACGTGAACGTCCCCATAGTTGCCGGGGAAGTTCCAGTGGCCGGAGAGGCCGTTGTCGGACGAGCTGAGGAAGCCTTCGCGATCGACGAAGATCGCACCCTGGAACCGATATCGATAGATGCCTTCCTCGTAATCGATGATCGGGGTCTGTTGCAGCCCGAAACGGACCCATGAGCCCTTGGTCGTCCAATCGTCGAGATTGAACTGGCCATAGGCGTATTTCAGGCGGAAAGTCTGACTACCGCTCAGCGAGCTGCCGCTGCCGGTCTCTCGAGCGATGTCAGGAGTGATGCGATACGCGATCCAGTGATTGAGATTGCCCGTCGCATTGATGTAGGCGCGCGCAACGTTGAACGAGCTCGGATGAATGGTGTTGCCGTCGGCGTCTTTGCTGGTTGGCGAGTCAAGGTATGTCCAGTCGGCGAAGATCGTCGCGCCGACTCGGAATGATGGATTGTCATCCGGCGGTGTGTAGCCGGCCGCGGGCGTGACCTGTGCCGAAGCGCTGACCGCGATGAGCGAAATCGCCATCGCAGCGAGAAAACGAAAACGTGGCATCAACTCCCTCCTTGATGCGGTGGAGTGTAGGAACCGAGCGTTTACGCGAGATGCGGCTGAGGTAAATTCCGCGTGAAGGCTGGCATCAGCACGGTGAAGGTCGAGCCCTTCCCCTCATCGCTCTCGACCGCGATCTTGCCGTGGTGCGCTTCGACGATCGCTTTGGCGATGTAAAGGCCGAGGCCGAGGCCGCCGTAGTAGCGGCTGGAGACATTGCGCGCGCGGTGGAATCGCTCGAAGAGCTGCGGGATCTCGTCGCGCGGAATTCCGATCCCCCGATCGATCACCGAAGTGCGCACGCAACCGTCGAGCGACGCGACGCCTACATCGATCTCCGTCCCTTCCGCTGAATACTTGATCGCGTTCGACAGAAGGTTGTCGATCACCTGGCGCATGCGATCGGGATCGACGTGGAGTATCGTCTGGGCCGTCTCCGTGGAGAAGTTGATCGTGCGCGTCGGATACTGCACGCGAAACGCCGAGGCGCGCCGCTCCAGAAACTCCTCCCAGCGGATGGGCTGCGGATGAATCTGCAGCCGGTTCGTCTCGATGCGCGAGACGTCGAGCAGCTCGGAGATCAGACCCATCATGCGATCGATCTCGCCGAGCACCGCATTGAGATACGTCGCACGTTCCTGCGGCGGAAGATCGTTCACCGTCTGCGACAGGAGTTGTGTGTAGCCTTTGATCGTCGTCAACGGCGTGCGCAATTCGTGCGAAGCCACTGAGAGGAACTCGTCCTTCTTGCGATCGAGCTCCTGCAGCGCGGTGATGTCGCGGATCACCAGAATCGCGCCGACGATGCCGTTGCTCTCGATCGGAGCCGCGGCGATCGACAGATCGAGATCCTTTCCCGTGATGACATGCTTGCCGATCGTGAGGTAATCGGGAACGGCCTGACCGCGCAACGCCCGCGCGTGAGGCAGATCATTCGGCGGCACGGGCCGTCCATCCGGATATCGAAGCGCGAACCGCTCGAACGAGCTGTTCTCCACCGCCTCGGTGCGTGAGCCCAGCCCGAACAGCGTGAGCGCGGCCTGATTGACGTCGACGACCTGACCCTTCGCGTCGTAGACCCACAGACCGTCGGTCATCGATCCCAGGATCGAGTCGAGACGCGCCGATCGCTCGGCCATCATGCGGGCGAGGTCCTCGATCTCGCGCCGCGCCTTCACCTGCTCGGTGACGTCCTGAATCAGGACCGTCAGACTCTGCGTCGTTCCGGAGAACCGGCCGCGCACTGCGGAGATGATGCGATTCACGAAGATCGGCGTGTCGCGTCCGATCTGCAGCGCTTCATCGATGCGCGTCTCCCCCGTGTCAGCGACCTGCTTGAGAATCTTCTCGAAACCGGGGATGACCTCGTCCGCGCGGAGCTCGACGACTTTCGTATCGGTGGCGATCTTTCCGTACTGCGCGGCGAAATCCATGAAGCGCGCGTTGGCCAGGTCGAACCGCAGCTCATCGGCGGAGATGACGGCGATGCCGATCGGCGCCGTCTCGAGCACATTCTCGAAGCGCACGCGCGCATCGACTTCGCGCCGCGCCAGCTCGTCGGCGGCGCGATGACCTTCCTGCGAGATGCGCGTCAAGCGATGAATGTGACTGGCCGCGCCGATGCGCTCGGCCACCGATTGCGCGAACTCGAGATCCTCGGCATCGAAGTTCCGCCGCGGATCGGATTGAGAAAGGATCAGCGCGCCGATGCGCTCACCGTACGACTCGATTGGACAGGCGATGAGACTCTGCTCGTGCATCGCCGCCTTCGCTTCTTTCTCAGCGTCTTCGCGCGCGTAGCCGATGACGGCGTCGCCGCGAATCTCGTAGAAGAGCAGCGGCCGGCCGATCTGAAACACCGTACCACCTAGACCTTCGCCGGGCCGGTAGGGATGCTCGACGAAATAGCGACCGACCCACTCCAGCTCCGGATTTTGCGTCGCCCAACCGACGATCTCGAGCAGGCCGCTCGCCGGCCGGTAGAGATAGATCTGCACGATGCCGTTGATCGCATCGGCGATGCGTCGAGCGGGCACATCGAGGTTGTCAAACGTCGCCTCGACGGTGAGCGTTTCGAGCCCGAGGTTGGCGAGACACTCCGCGCGCCGCCGGCGCCACGCCTCGCGCTCGGCACTCTGCCGTTCGTCCGTGACATCGCGCGACAGAACGACCGATCCGATGATGCGGCCTTTGTCATCGCGAATCGGCGCGGCCTTGAAGTTCACCACGCGCTCGTCCTCGGTCCGCGCATCCTGGATCAGGTAATCCGACTTCACCGTCTCGCCGCGCAGAGCGCGCATCGACGGCAGCTCGTCGGTCGAGAGTACGACTCCATCGAGATAGCGATGCGCGTTGCTGCGAATGCGCCCTTCGGGATCGGCCGTGTAGGCGACGCCGGGATCGCGCTGCGCCGCGACATTCATCCGCTCGAGTTTTCCGTTCGCGTCATAGATCGCCGCCGATTCCGGAATCTGATCGAGGATCGCGTTGATCTTGGCCATCTCGCGCACGGCGCGATCGTGGATGAGCGTGTTGTTCAGCGCGAGCGTGGCGTAGCGGCCGATTTCATTGAAGAGATCGATCTCTTCCGGGGTCCACTCCCGCGCGCTGCGGCACTGATGGAGTCCGAACGCCCACGGTTCGTCATCGGCGGGCCGTAGGATCTGCACGAGCTGCGAGCGCACCCGAAAGCGCTCGGCGAGCAGAGGATCCAATTCCGGATCGCCTTCCATCACGACGACAGGCCGCGGCGTCTCGATGGCGCGCTTGATCAGCGCGCGCGAGCCGCCCATCGGCACCGGACCCATTTCGCTGTTCTCCTCCCCACACTCCGGCGACGTTACGGCGAAGACGATCTTGGCGAACTCCGTTTCCTCGGTCACCGGCCGGATGAGCCAGGCACGATCGGCGTGAAACTCCTCGCTAGTGATCGTGACGATGCGGCGCAGGACTTCTTTCAGATCGAGCGTCGTCGTGAACGATTCAAGAATCGTCGACAGGAACCGATAGCGCTCCTCGGCGGAAAAGCGCATGTCCTCGCCGCGCCGTCCGAGGCAGCGAAGCATCAGCCGGCGGATGGTGGTGTCATCGCCATTGGCGTCAGGGAGTTCCAGGATGCGCGCGGTCGGTTGCTTCGTCTCCGCGGCGTCGCGTAGACGCCGGGTCACAGGAGCGCCGCTCACGGCGATGAGGCTGAACCGCTGCTGATCGAGGAGCCGGACAGCCTCGTCTTCCGACTTCGCGACTACCGGCGTGAACTGCAGTGAACGTGCGGTCTCGGCCGAGGCGCGTGCTGCTGTTTCGCCAGCCAGGATCAATACTTGGTTGGGCATGGGCCATCCGGAGTCAGCGCTGACCCGGATGGAACATGCTACCACCCGTTCGCTCAGACGCGGACGAGCCTGCAAATCGCCGTCGCCGGCGGCACGCTCGACCTGCTCTCGAAGAGCACGAAGTCGCGAACCGCACTTCCTGGAATGTGCTCGACGGCATCGTCGGACGCGAAGACGATTGTGGTGCCGGGCGCGGCAATGGCGCGTGTCAGCGAGTCGCGCGTGGCCGAGTCACAACCGGCGACCACAGAGCGGCCATCGTTGAGAACGAACCAGACCAGTCGGGACATGGTGCACAAGTTACCGTGCACCTCACCCAAGTGACCGTGAGTCAGATCACGTGCAGGCAATACAATGCCGCTCGTGCCGAAGCGGTCCTTCGATGAGCTCGTCAAGTTGATGAAAACACTGCGCGGACCGAACGGCTGTCCTTGGGACCGGAAGCAGATGCTTCCGGATCTCAAGCCCTATGTGATCGAAGAAGCGTACGAAGTCGTCGACGCCATCGATCGCGACGACCGGCAGGCGCTGATGGAGGAAGTCGGAGATCTTCTGCTCGAATCGGTCTTCATCGCCGAGATCACGCGCGCAGAGAGCTCATTCGACATCTACGATTCCATTACCGCCATTCACGACAAGCTCGTGCGCCGTCATCCGCACGTGTTCGGCGATGTCGAAGCCAATGACGCCGAACAGGTGCTGGTGAACTGGGAGAAGCTCAAGAACGAAGAGCGGAAGGCGGAGAACAAGAGCGTGCTCTCGGGAGTGCCCGGGGCGCTGCCCGCGCTCCTCAAGTCGTCGCGGCTGACGGAGAAAGCGTCGCGGGTCGGTTTCGACTGGCAACAGACGCACGATGTCTTTGCCAAGATCGAAGAAGAGATCGGCGAGCTGCGCGAGGCGCTGAAGCGCGGCGATCTCAAAGCGGTCGAAGACGAGCTGGGCGACGTGCTCTTCACTGTCGCGAATGCGGCGCGAAAAGCGGGCGTGAATCCCGAAGAGGCGTTGCAATCGACGAATCGAAAATTCATCCGACGTTTCGAGGCGATGGAATCGGCGGCGCGCGCGAGCGGGCGCAATCTCGATCA
>DASYUK010000284.1:0-2044 GCA_036001325.1 Thermoanaerobaculia bacterium | reverse complement strand
GTACGGCGAGGTCAGGTCAGGTTCGGCAGGGCGGTCTTGGTAAGGCTTGGCATGGCCAGGCACGGCACGGGTGTGGCTGGTATCGCGATCATACCTATAGGCCAGTAGAATCTCGAAGATCACGAGACCCGGCTCAGTCCGGGATAACCGATAGGTGGTAAATCGTGGGCATGATTCAGGAGCGCGTGTTCGGAGATATTGCGAAGAAACGCGCGAAGCAGCGCGAGAAGGGCTTCACGGCTGAGCACGACGATCAGCACAAGGGCGGTGAGCTGGCGGAAGGAGCCGGCGCGTTCATCATCGCTGCGATCGGGCAGTTGTCGAAGACGGAAGCGCGGAACATCCCGCGCGTGGCGGCCGGATGGCCGTTCAAAGAACCGTTCCATGCCGGCGAAACGTACGAAGACAATCTCATCAGCGCAGCAGCGATGCTGATCGCGGAGCTGGAACGCCGGTATCGACTCGAACAGACGATCGGGATGCCGACCGGCATCGTCCCCGTCACCGATGGCTTCGCGGGCGGTCAGCAGTGAATCCGAAGCGCTGGCCCGGCATCGTCAAGAATTTCGTGCTGTGGGCATTGTCGCGCGTCTTTCCGAGCGCGGCCTACCTCCGTGAGCTGGAAGACGAGATCGCCCGGCTTGAAGGTATCTCGCGTGCGCTCATCGATCCGAAGCTCGCGCGGATGACGCTGTCCGAGGGCGGCGTGCTCGAAATGGTCATGAAGACGCCGATGATGAACCTGTGGGCGGCGTGGGCCGGCGAGATGTTCCGGCAAACGCCGGAGGCCATCAACTACCTATCCTGGCGGTTCGGTTTCGACGGGGATCCTCAACACTACGATCTGACCGTGCGGAAGGCCGACAAGAAGACGCCGGCTGAAGTCGCGGCGGAAACAAAGGCGCTGCTGAAGGAGATGACGCGCGCACATGTTGATGCGTGCGGCGATCGTGACATCGCACAAGCCGAACTCGCCTACGTGCGTGGCCGATTGTCCGGGCTCGACGAACACATCCGCGTGAAGCTGAAAGCCTGGGGCCAAGAGCGCGATCGCACGGTGGAAGAATCGCACGCTTGCGCGATCGAACTCGAACGCATGGGTGACGAGTACCTGAAGGCGATTCAGCGGATGCACGATGAGATCGCGGCGCGCATGGTTCCGGATGGGTTGATGAACGACTTTCATGCGCTCGCGCTGTCGAATCTCGGGATGACGGATACGGTATGGGACTGGCAGCGTCAGTACCGCGAGCTGTGGCAGGAACAGCGGCGGATGCTGCTGGACGATCTTCAAGCACTCGCGCTCCGCGAAGATCATCGCTCAACGGTCTATGGGACATGCTGCTACTGCGGCCTTCCGATTCATGGCTACAACGGCATGATCATGGACGAACGCGGGATGTTGCATCCGATATGCGCTGCGGTCGAGAACGTTGAAGAGATATTGTGCGAAGGCGTTGATTGGTAGTATCATCGCGCCGGGAGGATTGTTCGATGCCTGGAATCAAGGAAGTCTGCGCGATCTGCGAGCGCAATCTCGCCTTCTATCTGTCTGGACACGGCCCCGCTGATGCGCGGGTTCATGTCGATCATGATGCGCAGTTCTGTCTAGACTGCTGGTCCGCGTGGCCGCCCACGTTGATCAAGGCGCTCAGCGTGCAGGGTTCCTACGAGCTGTATATCCAGAGCGACAACGGCCCGGCGCTTTTTCAGTGGGTCGAGGCGCACAGCCGGACATGGGCGATCGTTCACTTTCAGAACGCCAGCGGGGAAGACGATACGTTCGAAGTGCGTCTCGATCAGATCGTGACGGCGGGGCCACACTGATGGACGCCGAAGCGATCGTCGGAGAAGCGGCGCTTCGAGCGACGATGGCTCAAATCGTCATGAACGCATTTCCCGGCGTTCATGACGTCGATATCACGAAGATCGCGCAGGGCAAGAAGAGCTTTCGCTGGCGCGTGCTGATCTTCGTGACGGAGAAGTTCCACGACGATTTCAGCAGCGCGAAATCCACGAAGATTCTCGAAGCACTCTACGATAA
>DASYUK010000283.1:0-40294 GCA_036001325.1 Thermoanaerobaculia bacterium | reverse complement strand
CGGCAATGAGCTGAAGGAGATCTTCCTCGACCGCGGCCAGATCATCTTCGCTACCTCGAACCAGGTCCGCGACTCTCTCGGCGACAAACTCCTGCGCGAAGGAAAGATCACGCAGGAGCAGTATGACGAGAGCGTGCGCCGCCTCGTGGCCACTGGAAAACGGCAGGGGACGATCCTTACGGAGATGAATGCCCTGTCGCCGGAAGATCTCCACGCCGCGGTGCGCGAGCAGATCCTCGAACTGGTCTACTCCGTTCTCAGTTGGGATACGGGAACCGTGACGTTCACGCCCGGGCGGCAGAAGCAGCAGGAGCTCGTCAAAAGCAATGTTGCTGTCCCACAGGTGATCATCCAGGGCGTGCGTCGCATGCCCGACGCGAAGGCCCTGGTCGCACGACTCGGAACGAAAACGACGATCTTCGTCCGTACCGACAAGACGATTGAAGAGTTGACGCTCGACGAAGACGAGCGCCGGCTCCTGGAAGGGGCCGACGGAAAGCGCTCGCTCTACGATCTGATCAACACGCCTCCGCTGCCACCGGGTATGAATGCGCGCATCCTCTACGCGTTCGTGGCGCTGCAGCTCATCGCCGCCAAGACGCAGGAGCGCGTGAAGGTCCGCATCAGGACCGAAGGCGACACCTACTCCAGCAAATGAATCGTCGGTGGCTCATCACCGGCGGCGGGGGCATGGTGGCCAGCGATCTTCAGGAGGAGCTGGAGGCGCGTGGCGACGATCTCGTCAGCGCCGCGAAGAGCGATCTCGATATCACCGATGCGCGGGGCGTCATTCATTTCGTCCGCGATGCAAAACCATCAGTGATCGTCAACTGCGCGGCCTACACGAAGGTCGACGACGCGGAGACGAACGAAGCCGTGGCGACGGCGATCAACGGCTCGGCTGTGGAGTTTCTCGCCAACGCCGCGAATCAGGTCGGTGCTCTGCTGGCGCATCTCTCCACCGATTTTGTGTTCGATGGCGCGAAGCGATCTCCGTACGAAGTGAACGATGCGACGGCGCCGCTGTCGGCGTATGGCCGTTCGAAGCTCGTCGGCGAGCGCGCGGCGATGCAGGCGAAGAAACATCTCATCATCCGGTCGTCGTGGCTGTTCGGCAGGCACGGCCCCAACTTCGTCGAAGCGATTCGCAATCAAGTGAAGAAGGGGACGAATCCTTTGCGCGTCGTCAACGATCAGCGGGGCCGGCCGACATACACGCCGCACCTGGCGCAGGCGATCATTCGGTTGGCGCAGAATGAGCACGCCCGCGGGATCGTGCACTACGCCGACGAAGACGAATGCACGTGGTACGACTTCGCCTGCGCGATCGTCGAGGAGCTGAGTGCCACGACGACTGTAATACCGATCACTACAACCGACCTTCCCCGCCCCGCCGCCCGCCCGCCCTATTCCGTCCTTTCGACCGAGCGTTACGAGCGTCTCACCGGCGTCCGCCCCGCATCGTGGCGGGACGGACTTCACGACTATCTGTCCCTTCGGCACGAAGACTGATGTCATGCGCGCTCTCGCGCTACTGCTCGCCGCCGCAATCTCGATCGCACCTGGCGAAGCGGCGATGCGACGCCGCAGCGTAGGGCGAGGCACCGGATCGGATTCTCCGTTCGGCGTGGTCGTGAACGTCGCGTCTCATCCCGATGCGGCTCAGATCAGGGCCGCACTCGATCTCGCGCAGGTCGCGGACATCCGATGGGTGCGCGTCCAATTTACGTGGTCGACAATTCAGCCTGTCAACGCCGCCAGCGCCGACTTCACGCTCTTCGATCAGATCGTCACCAGAGCGAATCAGAACAACCAGCGCATCCTCGGCGTCCTGGGCTACGCGACGCAATGGAACACGACTGCGCTGGCGACCGAGACGCGACTCGCACAACGCGAACGCTATCCCCCCGCGGACTACGACGCCTGGTCTCGATACATCTTCACGACGGTGACTCTCTACAAGAAGTTCATCCACCACTGGGAGATCTGGAACGAACCCGATGTCGGATCGCCGCCAGACGAAACGCACACGTGCAACGGCTTCTGGTGCGGAACGCCGGCGCAATACGCTCGACTGCTGTCCGTGGCGTACAAGACGATCAAGTCGGCCGATCCGACCGCGACCGTTCTTCTCGGCGGACTCGCGCTCGCCGGCGCTGAGCAGAACCAGAACTTTCTGTTCGATATCCTCACGGATCCCGACAATCCCGCGACCGGTTCGTTCGACATCATGAATTTCCATGCGTATGGCTCCAAGAGCGAAGTGCTCAAGCGCATGAATTTCGTGAAGTCACAGCTCGCCTTCGGCGGCGCGACGCTGCGCCCGATCTGGATCACGGAGTTTGGCTACGGCAGCGCTCCGTCGGTCCAGAATGTCGCACCGTATTTCGGGGGCGAAGAAGGGCAGGCCGCGTATGTCCGCGATCTCGCGCCGTATCTCCTCCTCTTCGGCGTGCAGAAGATGTTCTGGTACCAACTCTTCGACGCCGGTAGCGATGAATTGGCCAGTTACGGCCTGCTGACGTCGGCACTCAACAAGAAGCAGGCTTACGACACCTACAGCGCGACCATCAAGGCGTATCGCCCCTAGGGAACCTCTGCGTGCATCAGGTATTCGACGTTTCCCTCCGCCCCTTTGACCGGGCTCTCGATCACGCCGCGCACGTCGTATCCGTTCTGGCGCGCGAAGGCGACGATCCCGTCGACCGCTTCGCGGCGTTTGATTTCGTCGCGAACGATGCCACCTTTGCCGACGTCGGCTTTGCCGACTTCGAACTGCGGCTTGATCAAGGCGATGAGCTCACCGCGAAGAAATGTGGCGACGGCCGGCAGAATCAACCTGAGCGAGATGAATGAGACATCGATCGACACGAAGTCGATCGGCTCATCGAAATCTTCAGCAGTCAGGAATCGCGCGTTGACCTTTTCTCGATTGATCACCCGTGCGTCATTGCGCAACGACTGATCGAGTTGCCCGTAGCCGACGTCGATCGCGTAGACCTTCTTCGCCCCGCGCTTCAGCATGACATCGGTGAACCCGCCGGTCGATGCGCCGATATCCGCGCAAGTTTTCCCAGTGACGTCGATTCCGAACTCGCGCAGCGCGTGCGCGAGCTTCATCCCGCCGCGGCCGACCCAGGGATGCTCCAGTTCGACGACGCGCAGCTCGTCGTCGCTCGCAACCGGCGTTCCCGGCTTGTCGGCGTATTGCTCATTGAGCATGACGCGACGCGCCATGATCAGAGACTGCGCTTTGGAGCGCGTTTCGACGAGGCCGCGCTCGACGAGAGCGACGTCGAGCCGCTGCTTACGCGCGGCCATTGCCGACGGCGATCGGCAGAACGTCGGCCTGATGCTGGCCGGCCAGGAACTCGCGCACGCGTCGAGCGATGCCCTCGGCGTGCAGGTCGTACTGCGCGCGCAGAACATCCTGCGAGCCGTGATGCACGTACTCGTCGGGGATGCCGATGCGATGGAACTTCACGCCCTCGACACCGAGCTGCTGGACGCGCTCCATGATCGCCGAACCAAATCCGCCCGCCAGCGATCCTTCTTCGACCGTGACGATCCGTGCTCCCGGCTTGCAGTAGCGCGTAATGAGCTCGTCATCAAGCGGCTTGATGAAACGGCCGTTGATCACTGCGACCTTCAGGCCTTCCTTCGCCAGAAGATCTGCGGCGTGAGCGGCAGGCCAGACTTCACCGCCGATCGCGAAGATCGCCGCATCGCCGCCGTCGCGCATCACCTCGCCCTTGCCGATCGAGACAGATTTCAGTTCCGCGTCGAGCGCAACGCCGACGCCGTTGCCGCGCGGATAGCGAAGTGACGTGGGATGACCGGTCTCGAACGCTGTCTTCAGCATGTGCCTCAGCTCGTTCTCGTCCTTCGGCGCCATACAGATCATGTTCGGGAAGAGGCGCAGATAGGCCATGTCGTAGATGCCGTGATGCGTCGGTCCGTCCTGACCCGCGATTCCCGCGCGGTCGAGCCCGAACACGACCGGCAGATCCATGATCGCGACGTCATGGAACACCTGGTCGAACGCGCGCTGCAAAAACGTCGAATAGATTGCGGCGATCGGCTTCATCCCCTGCGTGGCCATCCCGCCAGAGAACGTCACCGCATGCTCCTCGGCGATGCCGACATCGAACATGCGACCGGGAAGCGCCTTGCCGAACTTGTCGAGACCGGTCCCTTCGGGCATCGCGGCGGTGATCGCGACGATCTTCGGATCGTTCTTCGCGAGCTCGATCAACGTGTCCGCGAAGACCGCCGTGTACGACGGCGGTGAAGGCTTGTCCGACTTCTTCACGACGCCCGACTCGATATCGAACGGCGTCACTCCGTGCGACCAGATCGGCTTGTCCTCGGCCGGCACGTAGCCTTTGCCCTTCTTCGTGATGACGTGGATGAGCACCGGACCGTCGTAATCCTTGTTCTCTTCGAAGATGTCGATCAGGCCCTGCAGGTCGTGTCCGTCGTACGGTCCGAGGTATTTGAAGCCGAGCTCCTCGAAGAGAGTGCCCGGAACGACCATGTGCTTGAGGAGCTGCTCCATGTCGGATGCGAATTCGTGCAGCCGTCCGCCGATGAGCGGGATGCGATCCATGACGCCTTTGGCAAGATCCTTCGCCTGGTTGTAGCGCTGGCCTTTGATGATCGAGTTGAGATATCCCGACATCGCCCCCACATTCGTCGAGATCGACATGTCGTTGTCGTTGAGCACGATCATCAGCTTGCGCTTGAGATGTCCGGCCTGATTCAAACCTTCGAGCGCGAGCCCACCGGAGAGCGCGCCGTCACCGATCACGGCGACGACGTGGTAATCCTCTTTCCGGAAGTCGCGCGCCACCGCGATACCGAGTGCGGCGGAGATCGATGTCGACGCGTGACCGGCATTGAAGACGTCGTACTCCGACTCTTCGCGTTTGCAGAAACCGGAAATCCCGTTGTGCTGGCGGATCGTGGGAAAGCGGTCGCGGCGACCGGTGATCAGCTTGTGCGGATAGCTCTGATGGCCGGTGTCGAAGACGATCTGGTCGCGCGGCGTGTCGAAGACATAGTGCAACGCCAGCGTCAGCTCGACGATGCCGAGGTTGCCGCCGAAGTGACCGCCGACGCGGGAAACGACGTCGATGATCATGTCGCGGATCTCCTGCGCGACCTGCGGGAGCTGGTTGCGGTCGAGCTTGCGGAGATCGCGGGGAGTGCTGATGGTTTCGAGGAGTCCGGCCATACTTTAGGAGCGGCGTTCGCAGATAAAACGCGCGATGTCCGCCAGATAGTTCACAGGACCGGCGATCATACCAGCGTTTTCCCGGGCGGTTCGCAGCAGCGCCGCCACCTCCTGCCGTGCCGCTTCCGCACCAACGAGCGCCGGATACGTGAGCTTTCCCTGCGCGACGTCCTTTCCTGCGGTCTTGCCGAGCGTCGCCGACGACTCCTCCTGATCCAGAAGGTCGTCGACGATCTGAAACGCCAGGCCGAGCGTGCTGCCGTAGTGCGCGAGCGCGGCGAGCTGATCCTCGGACGCTCCGCCGAGTATCCCGCCGAGCAGCACCGAGGCTGTGATCAGTTTGCCGGTCTTGTTACGGTGGATGAACTGGAGGCGATCAAGACTCGAGTGCCCCTCTCCCTCCGGGAGAGGGTGGCGCGGAGCGCCGCGTGAGGGGCGCCCCTCATCCGGCCTTCGGCCACCTTCTCCCGGAGGGAGAAGGATCTGATTAGCAGTCTCCTCCAGATCGGCCACTTGCCCCCCGATCATCCCCGTCGAGTCGATCGCCTGCGCGACGGTGGCGATGGCGCGCAACTGCCGCTCTGCAGGCATCGTGTGCAGAGGACGGCTCAACCACGAGAACGCCTCTGTCAATAGGGCATCGCCCGTCAGGATGGCGGTTGCTTCGCCATACACCACATGCGTTGTCTTGCGCCCGCGGCGTAGATCGTCGTTATCGAGGGACGGGAGATCGTCGTGAACGAGCGAGTACGTGTGAATCAATTCGAGCGCGGCGCAGGGCACGAGCAGCGGCTCGATGTCGGCGCCGCAAGCTTCCGCCGCGGCGACGGCGAGGATCGGGCGGATTCGTTTTCCGCCGCCCAACACGGCATACCGCATCGCCTGATGAATGACAGGCGGCTCGGTGTCGGGCGGAGGAAGCGTTCGCTCGAGCGTCGCGTCGATGAGCGCGCGCCGCTCGCGCAGATAATCGTCGAGCGTCATGACTCGACGTCTTCGGCTTGCGTCTCGTCCAGATCTTCCTCGATCTCGAACGGCTCAGTGCGAGGTTGGCCCTTGGCATCCGCGAGAATCAGCTCGATCTTCTTCTCGACCTCTTCCAGCCGCTGGTGGCAGAACCGCGAGAGGTTGATGCCTTGCTCGAAGAGGCGGAGCGATTCGTCGAGCGGCAGCTCTTCGCTCTCCAGGCGCTGGACGATCGTCTCCAGCTCCTTGAAGGCTTTTTCGAACTCGTTACCCCGCCGCACGGCCATGGCGAGGTTATAGCACGCTATATTTGCTCGCGCATGAGAGCTGCTCTCGTTCCATTCGCCGTGTTGTGGAGCGCCATGCTCCAGGCGCAGTCGTCCGCGTACATCGAAGTGACGGCGACGAAGATCGAGGAGGATCTGCTCGCGGTTCCCGGGTCCGTCACCGTCATCACGGCTGATGATCTGCGGCGCAGCGGTGCGCACGACCTGCAGAGCGCTTTGGCGCTCGTGGGCGGGGTGTCGATCGCGCGCGGCGCAGACGGCGGACCGGCGGCGAGTGTTCCGGAGATCTGGGGACTCCGCGAAGCCGACGCATTTCTCCTGATCGTCGACGGCGTGCCGTCGGGTGGAGCGTTCGTGCCGCAGACCGAGGCGATCGATCTCGAGAACGTCGAGCGCATCGAGGTGCTGCGCGGATCGGCGCCGGTGGTCTACGGCGCGACCGCGTTCTCCGGCGTCATTCATGTCATTCATCGGCGCGACATACGCAATCGCGCCGAAGTGCATGCCGGCAGCTACGGCAGCGGCGGCGCGTCTGCACAGATCAGAGGATTGACAGTCGATATCGATCGCGAGCGCTTCCGCGCCGATCGCACAGGCTTCGATCGAGGCCACATCGCGTGGTACGGGCAGACGCAAACCGGCGGCGGCATCTGGCGTTTCAACGCCGATGCGCTGCGGCTGAATCAAGATCCGGCGAGTCCGCACCCACGTGAAGGGCGCGCGCTGAGTCCTCGGTTCGCCATCGATACCAATGTCAACCCGGCCGGCGCGCGACTCGATGAGACGCGACTGCACGGATCCGTGACATACGACCGGCCGCTGATGGGCGGAACATGGACAACGCTGCTGGCGCTCACTCACTCGAAGGTCGACACCCTTCGCGGTTTTATCGAAGATTTCGACGAGCGAACGGGTACGGGCTTCGAACAATCACGGCGCATAATCGACGTCTATCTCGATTCCCATCTGGTGCACACGCCGTCGAAGAACGTCCGACTTCTCACCGGCATCGACTACCTCGGCGGCTCATCGAATGCCGAGAGCTCCACGTTCGATTACTCGCTCGACCGGCTCGATGCATTGACGCCGATCGAAGACGACATCCAGTTGAAGGATCGCCGCAATTTTCTAGCCGCGTATGCGCAGTCGGAATGGACGCCATCGCCCGACTGGCGCGTCGACACCGGTCTTCGCCTCAACCACACGCGCGAACACGAAGGCGAATCCTCTGACACGAATACACGAGGCAGCGGATTCGCGGGCGTGAGCCGTCGCATCAACGCAGGAAATTGGCTGTTCGCCGATTATCGAAACACGTTCAAGCCGGCGGTGATCGATTTCGGACCGGAGGACGAAGACGAGATTCTTCGTCCCGAGACATCGGCGAGCTACGAGATCGGCGTGAAGCACCGAGACAGCCGGCTGTTCTGGCAGGCCAGCGCGTTCACGATGGACATGAAGAATCTCGTTCTTCCGCAAGAGCGAGAAGGGCAGCCGTCGCTTGAAAACGTCGGCGAGCAGCGGTTCAAAGGTGCCGTGGTCGAAGCGGATCTGCGAGTGACGCCCGAGGTGCACGTTCGGGGTTCGTATAGCCATCACGACGCGCGATTCCGCGATTTCGTGCAGGACTTCGACGGCGTGCCGACGCAACTTCGAGGCAAACGCCTGGAGATGTCGGCGCGCGATCTCGCCAGCGCCGGAGCGACGTTCTCCCGCGGTCCGGTCGACGGCGCGATCATGGCGAGCTACGTCGGATCGCGGTATCTCAACAAGCGCAACACAGCGCTCGCGGCGTCATACACGACGATCGACGCGGGACTGGGGTATCGCAGTCGATGGGGTGAATTACGCGTCGATGGCCGGAACCTGACCAACGAGCGGCCTCCCATCGCGGAGAGCGAGTTCGGCGACGCGCAGTACTACCTGATGCCGGCGCGATCGTTCCGAGTCACGTACCGTCGGACGTTTTAACCTCCGGCCAGACGCTCTCGATGCCCAGCGTCTTCGCGTCCACCGTGCAAGCCAGCGCCCCTTTCTTGAGCTGAACCTCGATTCCATCGCCGACCTGCACCGTCGCTGAATCCAGAATCGGTTTGCGCCGATTGCGAAAGCGCGAGAAGGCGATTGCGTAGCCGCGCGATAAGACCGACAGCGGCGAGACGGCGCTGAGCTTTCCCGCCATCGCTTCGAGCTGGTGTCGCGCGATCTCGATGCGCCGGGGAAACAGCGCCAGCGGTCGGTCGGCACGTTCCAGCTTGCGTCTCAGGATTCGTCCACGGCCTTCGAGCAATCGATAGAGCGCCAGGCGGCGGCGCTCCAGCTCGTGGCGACGATTCCTGACCCGCGATTCGACGATATGACGCACTCGACGCACTGAGTTGTCGACCTGGTCGCAAATCTCGCTCTTCGCGCGCACGACGATCTCCGCGGCTGCGGATGGCGTCGGCGCGCGCAGGTCGGCGACGAGATCGGCGATCGTGAAATCGGTCTCGTGTCCGATTCCCGAGATCGTCGGAATCGTGCACGCCGCAATCGAACGCGCGACGATCTCTTCGTTGAAGGGCCAGTGATCCTCGAGCGATCCTCCGCCGCGGCAGATGAGCACGACGTCGTGCAGATCCCAGCGGGAGAGATGGCGAATCGCGGTCGCGATCTCGCGCGCTGCGCCTGTCCCCTGAACGCGCACGGGATAGATCTGCAGCGCCAGACCATCGAATCGGCGGCCGAGGACATTGAGGATGTCGCGGATCGCGGCGCCGGTCGGGCTGGTGACGACCGCGATGCGCTGCGGAAGCATCGGAATCGGCTTCTTGCGCGCGGCATCGAACAGTCCCTCTTCGGCGAGCTTTCTCTTCAATTGCTCGAAGGCGAGCTGCAACGCACCGAGCCCGGCCGGCTCGGCGGCCACGGCGTTGAGCTGGAACTCGCCGCGCTGCTCGTAAATCATCAGCCGGCCGCGCACAACGAGCTGCAAGCCGTTTTCGATCCGGAACCTCAGAAAGCGGGCATTGGTTGCGAATAATACGACGCGAATTTGTGCGCTCTTATCTTTGAGCGAGAAATAGTGATGGCCCGCCGACGATTTCGTGTAATTGCTGACCTCTCCTTCGACTGCGATGTCGTTGTAACGATACAAATCGAGATTGATCCGGCGGATCAGGTCAGACGGCGAAAAGACATTCTTCTCATTCATGACTATCGCTCTTCGGCGCTCGGAATGTGCGCCTGAACCACCGGCTCGATCTCCGTCAGCGGCCCGTCCGCTCGTCCTTCGATGAATTGCCGAACGATGGGACTCTGCGACTCCTGGAACACTTCCGGCGAGGCCTCCTCGATGATCTGACCCTGATGCAGCATCGCCACGCGATCGGCGATCTTGAAAGCGACCTTCATGTCGTGCGTGATGGTCACGGTCGTCGTATTGAGAGTCGTATCCATCTCCAGAATGAGATCGGCGATGACATCGCTGATCACCGGATCGAGCCCTGTCGTCGGCTCGTCGAAGAGGAGGATCGCCGGCTGCAGTGAGATCGCGCGCGCGAAACCGACGCGCCGCCGCATTCCTCCCGACAACTCCGACGGCCGCTTATCGTCGACATCATGGAGATGGACCTGCTCGAGGCACTCCTGGACACGCCTGCGAATCTCCGCCTCGTTCATGTCGGTATGACGCCGCAGCGGGAAGGCGATGTTCTCGAATACCGACATGGAGTCGAAAAGCGCGCCCTCCTGAAACGCCATCCCGAAGCGCTGCCGGAAGCGATTCAGTTGCACCGGCTTCATGCAGCAGAGGTCCTGGCCGTCGACGTAAACGTGTCCACCATCGGGTTGCATGAGGCCAATGATGTGCTTGAGCGTCACGCTCTTCCCGGTTCCCGAGCCGCCGACGATCACGACCGACTCACCCTTCTCCACGTCGATGGAAAGATCGCGCAACACTTCTTTGCCGTTGAACGACTTGTAGAGATGCTGCAGCGAGATGGTCGGGTCTTCTTTCATGTCAGAAGAGAAGCTTCGTCAGAAAAAAATCGCTGAGCAGAATGATGAGCGATGCGCTGACCACCGCATTCGTCGTCGCGCGCCCCACCCCTTCCGCGCCGCCGCTCGTGTAGTAGCCGCGCACGCAGCCGGTGAGGGTCAGGATGAGACCGAACACCGAGGCCTTGATCACGCCGCTCCAGATGTCCTTCATCTGCAGGAACTGATACGTGTTCTGCTCGTAGATGACCGGGTTCGCGCGCATCAGTTTCACGCCGACAAGATACCCGCCACCGATCCCGAGGGCATCGCCGAGGATGACCAGGAGCGGGAGCATGAGGATGCCGGCGATGACGCGCGGGACGAAGAGATAGTGGACCGGTTCTGTCGCGAGCGCCTTCAGCGCATCGATCTGCTCAGTCACGCGCATGGTGCCGATCTCCGCCGCCATCGACGAGCCGACGCGGCCCGTCACCATCAAACCGACGAGAACAGGGGATAGCTCGCGCAGCATCGCCAGCGCGACGACGCTACCGACAAAGTTCTCGGCATGCACGCGTTGAAACCCGTTGTACGTCTGGAGAGCGAGAACCATTCCGGTGAACATCGCCGTGAGAAAAACGACCGGGATCGAATCGACGCCCACGCGGACCATCTGACGCAGCCACTCGTGGACCTCGAACGGCGGACGGATGGCCCACATCATCGTCCGCCAGAGCATGCGAAACCACAGACCCGTCTGCTCGAAGAGACGGAGAAAAACGCGGCCGATGCGATCGAAGACGCGGTTCATGAGAAGCGGGAACGGATGGTACGCGCCACGCCGTCGCGATACACGCGCGGAACGCGCGCGCTAACGCTGCAGAGAACCTCGTAGGAGATTGTACCGATCTTCGCGGCGATCTCTTCGGGCGTGATGGTGTCACCGAGAAGCACCACCTCGTCGCCAACCGCAGCCTCGGGGATCTCGGTGACGTCGATGGTCACGAGATCCATCGAAACGCGGCCGACGACGCGAGCGCGGCGGCCGCGCACGAGCACTTCACCGCGATTCGACAACAGCCGGTGATATCCGTCCGCATAGCCGACCGGAAGCGTGGCGATGCGGCTCGGAATCACGGTGTGAAACGTTTCGCCATATCCGACCGGATGTCCCGCCGGCAGCGTTTTCAGGCGCGCGATCTCCGTGCGCCAGCGCATGACCGGCTCCAGCCGCGATCCGCCGCCGTCAAGCGCCTCGGCGCCGTAGAGCGCGATCCCGACGCGCACATACTCGCCGGGACGTACCAGTCCGCGCATCGTCGCCGCGCTGTTCGCGCGATGGTGCAGCGGTGCGCTGATTCCACCGTCACGCAGTACGGTCACCAGCCGGTCGAAATTCGCGTTCTGCTGGTCCGTATAGTGATCGCCGGCGTCGCTCGCGTTCGCGAAATGCGTATAAATCGCCTCGAGTCTGATGTTGTCCGAACGCAGAAGTTCGATCGCCTGCGGCAGCTCCGCCTCGATGATCCCCATCCTTCCCATGCCTGAGTCGAGCTTGAGATGGATGTGCACTTCGCGATCGAGCGCCGCAATTGCCTGTAACTCTTCGGGCCCGGGCACACCGATCACGAACTTGTTGTCAGCGGCGATCGCCACCTGCTTCGCCGTCAGCGGCCCGAGGATGAGGATGGGCAGCGTGATGGCGCCGCGACGAAGCTCGAGCGCTTCCTCGAGCATGATCACGGCGATCATCGCCACGCGATCGGGCCTGCACCGCTTCGCCAGCTCGACGGCGCCATGCCCGTATGCGTTCGCTTTCATCACTGCGATGAGGCGCGAGCCTTCGGGCAGGCGGCTCACGACCGCGTCGATGTTGCGCGAGAACGCATCGGCGTCGATGTCGGCCCACGTCGGCCGCATCGTTGAGAGATCAGGAGCTGTAGACATGGACGTTCTGGCCATCGATGGGCCGCGAGTCATTCGAGGCGAGGAAGAGGATGATCCTGGCCACTTCCTGCGGCGACATCTCCGCGGGCTCGCCGCCGCCCGCCTCCGCCCACATCGGGGTGTCGACCGACCCGGGGCTGATGCAGTTCACTCGAATTCCCTGCTCTTTTACTTCGACTGCCAACGCCTCCGTGAATCCGATCACCGCCGCTTTACTGGCGCAATACGACACGTAACCGGGAAACTTCTCCGGCCCGAGCACGCCGGAGATCGAGGAGAGGTTGACAATCGCGCCGGAGCGGCGCTCGATCATCGATGGCAGCGCGCGGCGGCAAGTCAGGAACATCGAGCGGACATTGACCGCGAACATCCGATCCCACCGGCGTGTCGTCGTTCGCACGAGCCGCTCGGGGTCGATCATGCCCGCGCAGTTGATGAGAATCTCGCAGGAACCGAAACGCGATTCGCATTCGGTAAAGAGGTGCTCGATGTCCTGCTCCCGCGCGGCGTCGCCGCTGACAGCGAGCATCTGTTTGCCCGCAATCGTGTTCAGCTTCTCGCGTGAGCGCGCGAAGATCGCGACCCGTGCGCCGCGCTCCACGAACATCTCCGCCGTCGCGCGACCGATGCCGCTCGATGCCCCGGTCACCACCACGACTTTGCCGCCGAACTCACTATTCATCGCGTGGTCTTATAATCCGCGTCTGGCTGCCCGAACAAATCAATTGAGGAGAACATCGGAATGAACGAGACCCTCAATACCTGGATTCAGCTCTTTCTGCGATGGGCGCACGTCGTCGTCGGCGTGATCTGGATCGGCCATCTCTATTTCTTCAACTGGGTCAACGGACCGTTTCAGGGAAAGATCGACGGCCCAACAAAGCGTGCGGTGAATCCTGAGCTCATGCCGCGCGCGCTGTATTGGTTCCGCTGGGGCGCGGCGTGGACATGGTTCACCGGCATTCTGCTGGCCGGCCTGATCTACTACCACGGAAAGATCGTCTTCGAGGATCCGAATGCCGGGAATCCGTGGCTGTGGCTGGCGATCGTGCTCATCGCCCTGGCTGTCGGCTTCGTGGTCTACAACGCGATCATGAAGGCGCTGCCGAACAAGGTACTCGGCGCGGCGATCTGCATGGTGCTTTTTGCCGGCGTGTACTTCTTCCTCGAATACGTCGGCAAGTTCAGCGGACGTGCGCTCTACATCCATGCCGGGGCGACATTCGGCACCATCATGGCGCTGAACGTCTGGATGGTGATCTGGCCGAATCAGAAGAAGATCATCACCGCGACAAAGGCAGGCTCGCCGCTCGCCGCCGACTCGCCGGAAGTGAAGATCGCCGGATTGCGGTCGCGACACAACACGTACATGTCGGTCCCGCTGATGTTCTTCATGGTCAGCAATCACTATCCGACGGTCTACGGCGATCCGCTGCGCGATGTGTGGGCCGCGGTATTCATCGTGGTGGGATTCGTCACCGTCTGGGCGCTTTATAAGCAAGCGGCGAAAGTTCCCGGATTCTGATCGCGACAACGTGAGACTGCTCCAGATCGACGCCTTTACCGACGAACCGTTTCGCGGCAATCCGGCGGCGGTCTGTTTTCTCGACCGTGAGCGCGATGCCGCATGGATGCAGCACGTCGGCGCGGAGATGAATCTCTCCGAGACAGCGTTCCTGCTGCGCCGCGAGGACGGCTGGTCGCTGCGCTGGTTCACACCGGCGGTTGAGGTGGATCTCTGCGGGCACGCCACGCTCGCGAGCGCGCACGCGCTGTGGTCCGAAGGACTCCTCGGCGAGAAAGAAACGGCGCGCTTTCACACGCACAGCGGCCTGCTGACGGCAACGCGCAACGGCGAATGGATCGAGCTCGATTTCCCGGCGACGCGAGAGTCGCGCGCCGACGCTCCGCCGGGACTTCTCGAATCTCTCGGCGTGACGAAGCCGGTGTACGTCGGCCGCAACAAGTTCGACTACATCGTCGAAGTCGACTCCGAGGAGGCGGTGCGCGCGGTGGATCCCGATCATGCCCAGTTGCGCAAGATTCCGGTGCGTGGCGTGATCGTGACCAGCCGAGGATCGAACGGTCAGTACGATTTCGTCTCGCGTTTCTTCGCGCCGGGATCGGGAATCGATGAAGATCCGGTCACCGGCTCGGCGCATTGTTGTCTTACGCCGTACTGGGCCTCGCGACTCGGCAAGAATGATCTCGTTGCGTACCAGGCGTCGCGCCGCGGCGGCGTGTTACGCGTTCGGTTCAACGGAGATCGCGTCCACCTCGGCGGCCGCGCGGTCACGGTTCTTCGCGGCGAGCTCGAAGTGTGATCACGATCTCGCAGGCGGACGATCTGTCCGTCGTGCGCGAGCTCTTTCTCGAATATGCCGCATCCATCGGCGTCGATCTGTGCTTTCAAGATTTCGAGCATGAGCTGGCCACGCTGGCCGAGTATTACGACGTGATCCTCTGCGCGACCGATGACGGCACCGCCGCCGGATGCGTCGCTCTTCGCAGCATCGATGGCGCGATATGCGAGATGAAGCGACTCTACGTCCGGCCGGCGTTTCGCGGCAGGGCGCTCGGTCGCACCCTTGCCGAGGCGATCATCGCCGAGGCGAAGCAGCGCGGCTTCGCGCGCATGCGCCTCGACACTTTGCCGACGATGCGCGAAGCGATGCAGCTTTATCAGTCGCTTGGCTTCGCCGACATCGCGCCATATCGTTACAACCCTGTTTCCGGAACCCGGTACATGGAGTTGGATCTGACGGTGTAGCGGCGCGCTTCAGCGCGCCGTCGTCGTACCGGCGGGCTGAAGCCCGCCGCTACACTCTAGAATGCAGGCATGAACATCCGCGAGATGCTCGAGCGGATCGAATCCGAGACGCTCGTGCCGCGCGCAGCAAAGAGTGCAGACACTCGCGGCCGTGATCGCGACGAGCCCGAAGACGATCTCCGCCCGTCGTATCAGCGCGATCGCGATCGCATCGTCCACTGCAAAGCGTTCCGGCGCCTCAAGCACAAGACGCAGGTGTTCCTCGCGCCGGAAGGCGATCACTACCGAACGCGACTGACACACGTCCTCGAAGTGACGCAGATCGCCCGCACGATCGCTAAATCCTTACGTCTCAATGAGGTACTGACCGAGGCCATCGGGCTCGGACACGACCTCGGGCACTCCGCATTCGGTCATGCCGGCGAGGCCGCGCTGAACAAGCTGGTGAAGGGCGGCTTCGATCACTACCGCCAGTCGGTTCGCGTCGTGGAGAAACTCGAGAACGACGGGCGTGGGCTGAACCTGACGATCGAGGTGCGTGACGGAATCCTGAAACACTCGAAGGGTCAGAAGGGCGAGCTGCTGCGATCACGTCCGAAATCGCGCGCGCTGACGCTGGAAGGCGACATCGTTCGCATCTCTGACATCATCGCCTACGTGAATCACGACATCGATGACGGCGTTCGCGCCGGCATCATCGCGGCGGAAGACATTCCCAAAGAGATCCGCAACACGCTTGGTGCCTCAGGCAGCGACCGCATCGATCGCATGGTTCGCGATGTGATCGCCGCGACGCTCGCTTGCGATTACGAGGCGATCTCGATGTCACCTGAGGTCTACGAAGCGCTCGAAGCATTGCGCACGTACATGTTCGACAACATGTACCTGACCCCGGCGGTACGCGACGAATTCGAGAAAGCGCAGAAGATGCTGATCGCGCTCTTCGAGCACGTCACCGCGCACGCGGATGAGTTTCTCGATACGAGCAATGGCGAACCGGTGGAGAGGCTGGCGATCGACTTCATCGCCGGCATGACCGACCGCTACGCGATGAACCTCTACACGAAACTCTTCCTTCCCCAGCCGTGGAATTGAAAACGCCCCGTACACCGGGGCGCTTTCAGCAACTGCGAGCGAGGAACGGCTTATTGTCGCGCCATGCGCGCCGCAGCAGCGCCGCGCTTCCCGGCGTTCAGCGAATCGCGTAGATCTTTGCCCGCCTTGAAGCGGACGTTCTTCGACGCAGGAATGTTGATCTTCTCCTTCGTCCGAGGATTGCGGCCCTCGCGCGCCTTGCGGTGGCTGACGGAAAAGCTCCCCAGACCGGGGATCGCGCAACGCTCACCGCGCTGACAGGAGTCGGAGATGTAGCCGACGAATGCATCAAACGCGGCCGAGGCCTCCTTCTTGGAAATACCGGCCTGCTCGGCGATTGCGGTGATGACGTCACCCTTACCTGCCATAAAAAATTCCTCCTGTTGTTCGCGGGGAAAAAAATTCAAGCGAGTGCTCGACAATCTAGGAAAAGAGTCATTGATTGTCAACGGGATTCTCTCGCTGAATTTCACTTTGATTTCGCGCGCGAGTCTCCACATCGCTGCGACGGATTTTGCGCAGCGCTTCCATGTATCCGCGAAGTACGGAAACGACCTGCGCGTGGCTCCAAGTCATCGGCGCCACGGAGAGCGGCGTACCGTCGTAAGGATCGATCTGTTCTGGCAACACGAGCGACGGCAGCGCCTTCGAGCGGGCCCAGCGCACGAGATCGAGCGCTGACTGCAACTCGGCCACGCTCGTCGCGCGCGCGATCGTGTGTTCGGCTAGCCACAACGTGCAAATCAGCCATGGATTGCCCGGCACGCGTCCCATCTCCTCGGAGATGCGATGGTAGGCGTCGCCCTGATACCGCGCGACGCCGCCGACTTCGGTCTGCACCCAAAGATGCTCGCGAATCGCTTCCATCGTGCCACCGACGAGTGCGCTCTCGGCGGGAAAGACATCGAGATAGAACGCGGCGAACGTCGAAGCATCGACGGTCTTGTCGAGCTCGAGCTCATCGCCACGGACGACGAGCCCGCGCGCGAAGCGCCGCTCATCCTCGAGCCAGAGATGACGGATCATCGCCTCGCGCACTTCGCCGGCGGCCGTCGCGTAGAGATTGCGCCGCTCCTGATCGTTGAAGACGTTCGCGATCTCCGCCGCGGCATTGAGTCCGGCACAGACCGAGGCGGACGTGAAGGTGAAGACGCCCTGTCGCTCTTCCCACATATCGAAACTCGGCAGCGGGAGGTGCGTTTCAGGATCGCGAAATCGCATCATGAACTCAGCCGGCTGTACGACGAGACGCCGATAGACCGAGCGCAGCAGCTCGAGATCGCGCGTCCGCTCGTAGTGGCGGCGCAGCAGCCAGACGATCAGGGCGGTCTCATCTTCCTGAATCGGAAGCTGCGGCTTGCCGTTCCGGATCCATGGATGCCAGAGCGGCGCGAGCGACCCGTCGGGGTTGTACTTGTGCAGCAGGTAACCCTCGTCCTTGATCACTTCATGAACGAAATTGATGAAGCGGCGCGTGATCTCCGGAAAACCGGCGCGATCGATGGCGTCGCAGACGAATGCGCCATCGCGGCCCCACATGTACGAGTAGTGATCGTTGTGTCCCCACTGAATGTCGGAGTCATTCGCGGCGAGGACGGCGCCGCCGTTGTCACATTGCGTGCGGATGATCAACAGCGAACGTCGATAGAGATTGATGATCTCGTCCGGCAGATCGGAGAGGTCGTCGGCCGGTTTGTGCACCCACGTGTACCAGTACGACGCGGTGCGCGCGAGGACGCGCGACGCGCCCTCCTCGCGCACCGCGCGGTCGAGCTCGCGCACTTCATCGTAGCCATGGCCCGCACAGATCCAGTAGAGAACGGTCGCACTCGCCTGCGGCTCGAGATGAACGGAGATCGCCATCGTCGAGTCGACCGAGCCCTGAGCGATGGGCGACATCGACAGGGCGCCGTCCTCCGCATCGCGCCAGGTGCCCTCAGCGCCGCCGATGCCGCTGCGTCCGCACGTGTACTCCGCGATTCCGACTTCGCCTTCGCACGCGCCGTTGATCAGAACGTAGCGCGCCGCTTTGTAGTGAATGAGAGCGCGCGGCTCGGGATCGAACATGGCCGTATCGCCGATCGCGTTGCCGTAGAGGCTGAGGTCGTGATGGAGAAAGAGCTTGATGTCGCGCGCGTCGCTGCGCGTGTTGCGCACGACAATCTTCCGCACATACACATTGGCATCAGCGTCAACGGCGTCGTAGCAATTGAGACGAAGACCCATCTCTTCGTTCTCACAGACCACGTCCGTCACGAGCGTGTCGCGCAGATATCCGAGGCTCTTCTTCCATTGCGGATGCTCGATCCAACGGAGTATGTCGTCGGCCCAGACGCCGAAGCGGAATCGCGCCGCGGCGTGGTTCTCCATGCCGACATGCGGGAAGTAAAAATCGGCGAGCCGATACTGTGAGTCGAATGCGATGAGGAGAGAGCCGTTGCCGATGGGTAGGTCGCGAGGCATGGCAGCGTGCGGCGCGATAGTTTATCGCGAACGGCTGAGCACGAAGGCCGTGAAGCCGTCTGCGCCGGAGTCGGGCGTCAGGCGGAGCACCCCTTGATCCAGCCATCTGCGCGCGCCTTCGGGAACGAGGCGAGCGATGTCCGCACGCTGAAACTCGCTCCTCGTGCGGAGTACGGCGTCGACCACGCCGTCGTTCTCTTCCGGCTCGAGCGAGCAGGTCGAATAGACGAGATGTTCATCCGTGATATCGAGCGCAGAGGCGAGCAGTTGTTTCTGCAACGAAGCGAACGACGCCAGATCGCTCTCGCGCAGCCTCCACTTGATCTCCGGATGTTTTCGGATCGTGCCGGTCGCGCTGCACGGCGCATCGAGCAAAACGACAGGAAAGCGGCGGCGAAACGGCGGTTCTCTTCCGTCGGCGACGACGAGTCGCGATTGCCGGCCGACGAGCGGTTGCAGACGCGTGATCGAAATGTCGCTGCTCGTCACCTCCGCGCCATGGCTGCGCATGTAGAGCGTCTTGCCGCCCGGCGCGGCGGCGATATCGAGAACGTCGTGCCCCGCATTCACGGCGATGTCGGCGATCAGTGCGCTCCCTTCATCCATCGGATAGAAACGCTCGCGATCGAGATCGGCTGAGGAGCCTTGTAACTTGAATACATCCCGTACGAGTGTGGACGGCGCCGCTGAGGGCGGCGGCGCTCCACCGAGAAGGAGAACATCGGGATAAGAGAGCTGCTGGTTTGCTTCTGCGATTGCTGCGGCGCGCTCTTCGCCGAACAGGCGCGACCACCGATCGAACAGCCAACGCGGATGCGCGAACTTCGTCGCGAGGTCGGGAGCATCCGGCAGCCCTCCTGTCGCCCGGCGAAGGATCGCGTTCACGAAACCGCGCGCGCGTGCAGCGCGGCGGGCCGCGAGATCAACCGTCTCGGAGACCGCCGCATACTGCGGCACATCCATGAACTGCAACTGATAGATGCCGATCCGAAGGATGTCGACGACCAGCGGATCGAGCTTCTCGATGCTCCGATCGGCGAAAGTCTCGATGGCGTGATCGAGTCGCGAGCGCCAGCGCAAGACGCCGAGCACGATCGTGCGCACGAATCCCGCTTCGCCGAGGAGGACGATGGAAGCGTAGAGCGATTCGCGATCGATGCGGCGCAGCAGCTCGAGCGCCCGCTCGCGCTCCGTCACGGCAGCGCCGCTCCGACGCGCCAGCCGAGTCCGCGCGCGACGTCGCCGGCGGGCGCTCTCGGCTTCCCCGGCCGCTGCAGCGCGAGGAGACGCAGCCCACCGATGACAACATGATCATCGATCGCATCGATCACTCGTGTGGCGGCGCCGATCCCGGCGGCGCGCTTCATATCGACGATTTTGATCACTTCACCGCGGCTCTCGAAAAAGATGCCCGGCCATGGATCAAACGCGCGAAAGCGGTTGTAGATGTTCTCCGTCGATTCGGAAAAGGTGACGAGCCCCTCGCGCTTCTCGATCTTCGGCGCATAGGTCGCTTTCGAGTGATCCTGCGGCGTCGCGGGCGGCACATCGCGCAGCACGCGGACGAGTAGCTCAGCGCCGAGCTGCGAGAGCCGGCGCGATACCGACGGCGCGTGTTCATCGTCGCTGATGTCGATCCTCTCGACGGCGAGCATCGGACCGTGATCGAGCTCTTCGTCGACCCGCATGATCGTGACACCGGTCGAGCTCTCACCAGCCTCGATGGCTCGTTGGATTGGAGCAGCGCCGCGGTATTTCGGTAGGACCGACGCGTGGACGTTGAGAAATCCGAGTCGAGGAATCTCGAGCAGGTTCTTCGGGAGAATCCTGCCGTACGCGATCACGACCGCCGCATCGGGAGCGATTGTCCGGATGCGCTGCAGAAATTCTTCATCGCGGATCTTCGGTGGCTGGGAGATTTCGAGCCCGAGCGCACGCGCTTTGGTGACGACCGGTGGCTCCTGCATTTTCATGCCGCGTCCGGCCGGTTTGTCGGGTTGGGCGACGACGAGGGCGATCGCATGCTCGCGCGCAAGCGCCTCCAACGTCGGAACGGCGAAGTCAGGCGTGCCGAAGAAGACGACGCGCAAAACGCGCGCGATCGTATCAGGTGGTCGTTCGCGTCGCCGGTGCCTGGTCCTTCATCTTCGGCGTGGGCGGAATGGGTGATGTCGGCTTCCGCGTGATGTTTTTGCCTTCGGCACCGGTGCTCGGCTCCGGAGCAGGTCCAGGCATTCCGTGCTGCGTCGGCGTCTCCGATTTCTTCTGCGGCGGATGAGTCATGGCCGGAGGCTGATTCTGGTAGTCGCGCGGCACCCGCTCGCCGCGGCAACCCGCAAGTGCAATGACCAGAATGATGACCGAGAGCCGTCGCACGCAAACGGATGAGTTCAAATAGAATGCCGGACTCCAGGAGGAGAAGAAAAGATGAAACGGGCGATGGCAACGCTTCTCGTGCTCCTTGTCGTTTCCGCCGTCATGGCGCAGATCCCCGAAGGTGACCAGCAGTGGAGTGCGCGGGCGGAGGGGAACCAGAATGGGCATGCGAAGCCCGATCGCATCAACGCGGCCATCGCTGCGTACCAGCGCGCAATCTTGCAGGATCCGAACGATCTCGAGCCGCGGTGGAAACTCCTCAGGTCTCTGCGCTTCAAGGGCGCTTACGTGGCCACGACAAACGAAGAGAAGCGCCAGATCTACAGTCAGGCGAAAAAGGCGGGCGAAGAGGCGCTGGCGCTCGTCGACAGGCGACTCGCGGAGAAAGGGATCAAGTCCGTCGCGAAAGCAACGGAAAATCAGGTTGCCGACGTGGCGAAATCGATTCCGGGGGCGGCGGAGACGTTCCTGTGGGACGCGATCAACTGGGGCGAGTGGGCGCTGGCCTACGGCAAGCTCGCCGCGGCGCGCCAGGGAGCGGCCGACCGCATCCGCCGCGAAGCCACCATCGCCAACCTCGTCGATCCTCGGCTCGAAGGCGGGTCGCCCTCACGCGTCCTGGGACGCTTGCACGATCAGACGCCGCGCATCCCGTTCATCACCGGCTGGGCATCGAGCCGCGCGGCGGTGAAGTTCCTCAATGACTCGCTGAAGATCGATCCGAACAACAAGATCACGATGGTGTTCCTGGCCGAAGCGATGGTGGCGAACAACTCCGACACCAAGCCGCAGGCCGTGCAGATGTTGCGCAACGCCGTGACGGCGCCGGTCGATCAGAATTACGTGGTGGAGCAGACCGCAGCGCTCAACGACGCGAAGAATCTGCTCAAACGCTGGGGCGCGTAAGCGCGACGACGATCTCGCCGGTGGCGAACGTCTCGACCTCTTTGAAGCGGAGGCCGGTCGTGGTCTCCGCTTCCAGTTCGAGCGGAACGCGCTTGAGTGTTTCCACTTTGCCACCGAGTCGTTTCCAGGCCGCTTCTTTTGCGCTCCAGAAGTGAAGCATCGCGTGCTCGATGTGGCAGCGGCGCATCGCTGTGGTTTCCGCTTCGGTCAGAAATAGATGCGCGGCCGAATCTTTGATGTCGCGCAATTGCTCGACGTCGATGCCGATCGGCTCGCGGTCGATCGCGGCGGCGGCGTATGCGCCGGAATGCGAGATCGAGGTGAAATGCGCGCCCCTCATCCGGCGCTTCGCGCCACCTTCTCCCGGGGGGAGAAGGATCTGTAGTTCCTTTGCGAGCTGCTTCAGCGCAATTCTGCTGAGCTTCCACTCCGCTTTCCGTTTCGGCAGCGGGAACGACTCGACGATCGCGAGCTCTTCCACCGTGAACCAGTCCTCCGACAATTCCGCATCCGCAATCACGATCGCGCGGCCGCGCCACGACTCCGGCAACGGGACGCGCTTCATGGCTTCGGAGATGGGACCGCAGCGACGAAATGGTTCGAGCCGTCCGCGTCGATGATGGTCGCATAGCCGACGCACGTGCCGGCGATCATCGTCATCTCGACGACGTCGTTTTCGTCGATCGAGACACCGAGCTTATGCTCGACGTCGGTCAAGTGAAAGGACTCATCTTCGGGAAGTCCGAGCTCGACGGGGCGGCCGACCTCCTGTCCGCCGCGCGTCCGCACGGCGATGCGGAACGTCGCTGGAATCTCGCCGACGTTGACGAGGCCGACATTGATTCTGCGCGCCGCCGGTCCGCCGCCCGGAAGGCCAACGATTGTCAGATCGTTCGAGTCCGATCCCGCGCTGGCCGAATCTCGCATCGAGAGCGGGCTCTCGACCGAGCCGCTGGAGCGCCGCGTCGTGTCGTACGTTTCGACGCGCGCGACGGGACCGCGATCGCCGCGGTAGTCGATCCACAGCACGCCGAGGCTGTCCGGAGCGCGAAAGAGGCTTTTGACGACATCTTCCCATCGCAGCGTACGACCGCCGCCGAGTTCGACGCGCCGGTCGATGCGCGTATCGCCGGCGACGTAACGCAGCTCGAGCGCGATCGGTTCCTTAAATGGATTGTGCAGCGTGAGATCGGAGCGCCAGAACGCGCCGCCCACTCCCGGCGTGCTTCCGATCGATGGGAAGAGCAGACGCGATCGCGCGCCGATCGCGGTCAACTCTTTCGATGAAGGGACGCGGATCAGGCGAAGGTAGGCGTCGAGGACGTTGCGCCGCCCGCCCGCCTTGCGCGTCCAAAGCTCGACACCGCGCACAGAGCGGGCGTACTCGTAATTGTCGTCGAGGTACGCCGCGACTGCCTGCGCGCGGACCGAGTTGTCGACGCCATCAAACACGTCGAATCCTTGCGGAGAGCGTCGCAGCACCAGCGGAGGCCTGACGCGCTCCAAGGCTTCGATTGTCTCGCGCTGAAACCGCGGCGGCGAGAGGATCGGGGTCTGATAGAAACGCGTCGGGTTCGGACGATCCAGAAAGAAGTAAAACGCCGGCTGGTTCGAGAAATCGAAGATCGGCGTGCCCTTCGCCGTCAGGTCGTAGACGTGATAGCGCACCGACTCGATGCGCCCCTTCACCTCATCAGCCACCGCATCGCGAATGAATCCTTTGACGCGCGGTTGATAGCGCACGAGATCGTCGAGTCGAAAGTTAAGCACGTCCGGGACCCACAACGCTGTGATGAACAGAGGCAATACCGCTACGGCGGCGAGCAGCAGAAACGCCGGACCGTTGTTATCGCGCCACAGCGGTGCGACTTCTTTTGCGAAGATCGTCAGCAGGGCGAGAATCATCGGAGCGATCATGAAGGCGGAGAAGTACTGATGCTGAAAGTCGGCGCGGCCGAGCGCGCTGCGCTGCGTCAGAAGCGCGAACGCCGTCAGTGCAAGAAGCGCCACATCGATCCATTCGCTCTTCCGACGAATCGCGCGTTGGATGAGACAGGCGATCGACACGGCGATGACGAGCGGATTGAGGATGAAGCGAAAGTTTTCGAAGATCAGAAAGTCGGAGATCGTCCGGAGGCTGAGGTTCTTGCGAAACGTCGTGGTCATGTCGGGAAAAGGGACCGACCAGACCGCATCGATGATGCGCGGGATCGTGATGAACGACGTCTCGAAGAAGGCGCCGAGCGCGCCGCGCGAGCCGAGGTAGATGAGAAACGGCAGTGCTCCGGCAAGAATGCCGAGGAGGAAGATGAGCAGCCCTCTCCCTCCGGGAGAGGGTGCCGCGAAGCGGCGGGTGAGGCGTGCGCTGATTAACAAAAACAAGATTCCCCCGCCGATCGAATACAGCCCGATGTCGAAGCTGAAGAAGAGCGCGAGCGCAGCGAGGACGCCGCCGAAGAAGATGAGCAGCGGGCGAAGGCGGCCGCGGACGCCGGCGATGACGAATGCGAGGACGGCGATCTCGAAGAAGATCCGCTCGTTGTCGAGCGTGGTCACTGCGCCAAGAAACATCGTGGCGATGGCGAGCGGGATCGAGCCGAAAATCGCCATCCCGAGATACCAGAGCGCCGGGGAGGCAAAGGCGCCGAGGACGACGGGGCGCGCCAGAGCGACGTCGAGATCGCGGCCGAAGAGCTGGAAGAGCCATGCGTCGAGCTGTCCGTCATGCATCAGGCCATGCAGGACGAAGACATCGCGGTAGGGAACTTTCCCGCGCAAGTAATCGGACGCGGGACCGAGGGACTCGCCGCGATGAAAGAGATCGAGCCACTGGGTGACGTTCGCCGTCGACGCATAGCTGAAGCAGTAGAGCAGCAACGGGATTGCGGCATAGACGACGATGGCGCGAACACGCGCGGGCGGCTCGGCTTCGCCGCCGCGGAGCGCGAATGCGATCGCGGCGAGGACTGCGATCATCGTCACCGAAATCGCCACCGGTGCAGGGATGAACGCCAATCCCAGAACCGGGAGGACGACCAGCGGAAGCCCGGCGAGCGCGAGACGCTGCACCGCCGTAACGAAATCGATGGCCATGAGCAGCGATGCCAGGCGGGCGATGAATACAAATACGACCCAGAAAAGCAACATGAAAAACAGGACGAAAACGACTTCCAGAAATAATGTCGGGATGTGAGCGATGCGCTTCGCCGTGGCGATGTAGCGGAAGAGGATCCATCCGAACGCGTTCGTCAGGATCATGGCGTGATAGGGAGCCAGATCGCGCGTGAAGAGCTGGCGCAACCACCGCGTCCGCTCGAGCGTGATTACCGCGCGTGGCAGCACCTGCGACATCACCAGCGGGATCAGCAGCGGCCATCCCCACTTGAAGGTCGTCAGGTAGAGAAACGGCGCGAGCAGGAACGGCGTGACAAAAAGTAGCGAGACGAGATTGCTATGACGTCGAAAGGACTCATTGATCCGCGTGCCGTATCGATGGAGCACAACGGTCAGGACCGGCACGATCAGGAAGAAGAGAGCGGCCGTCGCGTAATCGCGCGCCTTCGACGCGTTCTCGACCGTGACGCGGCCGATGGCGACATGCGGCGTCGGCGGCAAATCGCGCAGCAGCAGCGTCGACGAGAAAAAGATCGCGGTGGCGAAGCAGAAGGCCGCGATCCAGATCAGGGCCGAGACGGCCCGCTGCGGCAGATCACGCCCGGTGTCGCTCACGCGGCGAGTGTAATCGAGAAGACACCTCGACCACCGCGTCGTGCAACGCCTGAACGCTCGCCGTTTTCGCCTCCACGTCGGGTCCGCGTCCGTAGCGCCGAATCGTCTCGCTCGTGACCGGTCCGATCGACGCGATGAGCGCTCGATCGAGCAATCGTTTGCGTTCCTCCGGCGCGAGCATGTCGAAGAAGTTTGACACCGTCGAGCCGCTCGTGAATGTGACGACGTCAAGGGCATCGCTCGCGATCAACTCGCGTAGCTCGGCGAGATCGTCGGCATCAGCGATTGTGCGGTACGCCACACCGATGTCGACGGTGCCGCCTCGGCGCCGCAGCTCGTCGATCAGATCGTCGCTTCCTTCGGCGGCGCGAATCACAGCGGTCTTCTGCTTTGGATCGAGAAATGGCAAAAGAGCGATCGACTGAAACTTCTCCGGAACGATGTCCGCGACGATGCCCCGCGCGCGCAGCTCTGCGGCCGTCGTGTCGCCCACCGCAGCGATTCGCGATCCGGCGAGTGCACGCGCATCCTTCGCTTTCGCCGTCAGGCGATCGAAATACGCTCGAACACCGTTGACAGAAGTGAACACGATCACAGCGTACTGCGACTCGATCACCCGATCGAGCGACTCATACGACTCCGGTGGCACGGTTCGGATCGTGGGGAACTGCAACACGTTCGCTCCCGAGTCCACCAGAAGCTGTACGAGCTGCGAGGCCTGATCGCGCGCCCGTGTCACCACGACGCACTTCCCAAACAGCGGTTTGGTCTCGAACCAGCCGATCACACCGCGCAACTTCACCACCTCGCCGACGACGATGAGCGCCGGGGTCGACAGCTTCGCCTCTGCGACACGCTGTTCGATGTTGCGCAGCGTTCCGACGACGGTCCGTTGATCCGGCCGCGTTCCATTCGAGATGACCGCCACGGGGCGATCGGCGGGCGCACCGTGCTCGATCAACTTCCGCGAGATCGTCGGCAGGTTGGCGAGCCCCATCATGAACACGATCGTGCCGTCGAGCTGCGCCAGCGCCGGCCATTGGATGCCGGTCGAGCCTTCATCGGCCTCGTGCCCGGTCACGACGGTCACCGACGTGGCATACGCTCGATGCGTGACGGGAATGCCGGCATAGGCCGGCCCCGCCACCGCCGACGAAATGCCGGGCACGATCTCGATCGGTACACCGGCGGCGATGAGCTCCTCCGCTTCTTCGCCGCCGCGACCGAAGATGAACGGGTCGCCCCCTTTGAGGCGAACGACGTCGTGCCCCTTTTTCGCTTCGTCGATGAGCAGTTGATTGATCTTCTCCTGCGATAGCGTGTGCTCGCCAGCACGTTTGCCCGCGTACACGATTCGCGTCGTTTTCGGGATTCGCGCGGTGATCTCTTTCGACACGAGCGCGTCGAGAACGACGACCTCGGCCGACTCGAGCAGCTCCGCAGCGCGCAGCGTGAGCAGTCGCGCATCGCCAGGCCCGGCGCCGACGAGATAAACCGTCCCTGTTCTCAACACCAACTCTTCGTACACGGCGCTGATGACCGACTGCGGATCACGTCCGCTGCGTCGAACCCGATTCGCGCCGGCGTACGCGCGAAGCGTCAACTCACCATGATCAGTCGTGGCATGGACGGCGATCACGGAGTAACAATCGAGCCGCTCTCCGAACCGCTGCAGCACGCCGCGTTCGCATTGCGCGGCGAGCTCGCTCGCTTTGTCGGTGATTGAAGCGGCGGCCTCGCGAGCGAAAGCATTCGACACGAGCGTCTCGATGGCGATGATTCCCTGACCTGCGGCGGGAATCATCTCGTCGACCGAGAACCAACTGGTGATCTCGTTCTGAAGGCCGAGGCGAATGAGGCCGGCTGCGGCGAGGACGACGCCCGCGTATTGTCCGCTCCTCGCTTTGCTCAAGCGCGTCTCCACATTTCCGCGGATCGGCTCGACCTTCAGATGCGGAAACTTCTCCATGAGCTGCGCGCGACGGCGTGGTGAGCTCGTCCCGATCGCCGATCCGGGCGGCAGGTCGGTGATCCGCACGCCGCCCGGGTGGATCCACACGTCGCGCGGATCGCCGCGCTCGAGAAATCCGGCCAGTGTGAACTGCGGCGGAATGATCGACGGCACATCTTTGAGGCTGTGCACGGCGACGTCGATGTCGCCGCGCTCCAGCGCCTCTTCGAGCTCTTTGATGAAGAGACCCTTGCCGCCGATTGATGCGAGCGAGACATCCGGTCGTTTGTCGCCGCTCGTCTTGATCGGCACCACGTCGACAGCCACTCCAGCTTCGGTCAGCCTTCGCGCCGCCTCGTTCGCCTGCCACATCGCGAGGGGGCTGCCGCGAGTACCGATGCGGATGCGGCCGCCCATCAGAGTCCGAACAGTTTGCGGATCGTGCGGCGCAACGATTCGCGCTCGTGCGGCTCGTCCGACGATTCTTTCAATTGCAGGATGGGATAGTGCAGGATCTTGTTGATCATCTGCGCCGTCAGCATCTCGATCGCCTCGCGCTGCTCCGCCGTCACCGGCCCCAGTTTCCGCAGGCACTTCTCCACCTCGGCGACGCGAATCGCCTCGAGTCGCTCCTGCAGCTCGACGATCGTGGGCACGGCGTCCTGGGACTCGAGCCGGCGGCGGAACGAGTCGACTTCACGAGCGACGATCTCCTCCGCCTCCGCTGCCTTCTGCTGCCTCATCTCGAGATTGGCGTCGGCGACGCTCTGGAGGTCATCGACGTTGTAAACATACGCACCGTCGATCTGCGTGATCGCCGGGTCGACGTTCCGCGGCACGGAGAGATCGATGAGAAACAGATTTCGATTCCGCCGCGCGTGCAGCGCGCGCTCCACCTGCGCCGGCTCGATCACATAGTGCGGAGCGGTGGTCGAGGCGATGACGATGTCGCACGCCGCCAACCGCTCTTCGATCGCGTCGAACTGCACCGCCTCGCCCTGGAAGCGACGGGCCAGTTCGATGGCACGCTCGTAGGAGCGATTAGCGACGAAGACCTGCTTCACTTCGTGTTCGTGAAGATGCTCGGCCGTCAGCTCGGCCATGTCGCCGGCGCCGAGGAGAAGGACGCGCAGGCCGCGGAGATCGCCGAAGATCTTTTTCGCCAGCTCGACGCCCGCATAGGGAATGGACACGGCATGCTCGCCGATGCCTGTTTCGGTTCTCACCTTCTTGGCGACGCGCATCGTGTTCTCGAAGACCTGCGTCAGCAGCGTGTCGAGAGTTTCAGTCTGTTGCGCGATTTGAAATGCGGTGCGAACCTGACCGCCGATCTGCGGTTCGCCGACGATCATCGAGTCGAGGCCGGAGGCCACGCGGAAGAGGTGCTTGACGACGTCGACGTGACGAAGAATGTACAGATATTGCTCGAGCGCGTCACGCTTGCCTTCCACGCGATCAGCGAGCCAGTTCACGACCGATTCGATGACATCTTCGGTACCCGCAGAGACGATGACCTCGACGCGATTGCAGGTCGACAGCAGCGCCGCGCCGTCGATGCTCGTCAGTCCGCGCAGCGAGCGCAGAAAATCGGGCAGCTTCGCGTCGGAGATATTCAGACGCTCGCGCACGTCGACCGGCGCTGTGCGGTGATTCAGACCGACGAGGATCAGGCTAGTGTGGTGAGTCACACTAGGCATGCGCAATCCCCAGAATCGTCACGACGATCGCGACGAACGCGCCGGCGGAGATGAAGATCATTCGCCTGGCGTGATACACGCCGCTGATATACGACTGCAGAAGAATGGCGAAGAAGATCCAGGCGACGACTGCGCCGATCTCTTTCGCCGTCGGCACCATGAGTCCCGCCGTCGTTCGATAGGACCACAACACGCCGGCGATCAGGCCGACGGTGTAAATGCTGAAACCGATCGCCAGCGCGCGATAGCTGACGGTTTTGCACACGCTCAGGCTCGGGATCATTTCCCAGAGCGCTCCGCGCTTCTTCGACTTGAGCGCGCGATCCTGCTCGTACGCCAGAAGCGTGAAGGCGAGGCCGATCAGCAGACAAGCCACACCCACCGTCGACAGAAGGAGATGCGTGGTGAACAGCCACGATCGCAGAGAGGGATCGAGATGCGCGAAGGGCTCGCCGACGACGGCCGCGACCGCGAGCAACAACAGGACGAGCGGATAGACAAAGAACGAAGCGGCGTAGACTCGATAACGGATGTAGAGCGCCAACTCGACGGCGAAGATCGTCCACGACATGAACGCCGCGGCTTCGGGGAGATTCGTGAGCGGAGGATGATGCGTGCGCGCGCAGATCGTGCCGATCCAGATCGTGTGCGCGACGAAACCGCCGATCATGAGGATCAGCGCGCTGCGCTGCGGCCTGTTATCGCGCGTGACCAGCGAAGCCAGCGCGATGAGCGTTCCCAGTGCGTAGCCGAGTAACGCGACGTGAAGCGTGAGGGTGGGGCCGAGGAGGGTCATGACGTCAGTGGGCGCGGGCCACAATCATAAGCTGGTTGAGAAAATCGGTGAACTCGATCCCTGCCGCGTCGAGCGCTTTGCGGAAGCCGGTGCCGCGGCCGATGTCGGGATTCGGATTGACGTCGATGATGCACAGCTCACCCGTGGCGCGCTGCCGGATGTCGAAGCGGCAGTAACCGCCGATCGAAAGTACGTCCGCCGCACGCAGGCAGATGTCGGCGATCTGACGTCGCAATGCATCATCGATCTGAGCGGGCGTCCTGTTGCGGGTCGCGCAATCTTCGGCCGATCCCGAACACCACTTGGCCTTCCAACCGACGACGCGCTGCTGCGCAGCGAGCTCGTCTGCGAATACGATCTCGCCGGCCGGTAGAACGACAGCACCGTTACTGGCGTAGAACAGCGCCTGATTGAGCTCCCGGCCGTCGATGAATTCCTCGACGAGTGCGGGTTGATCGTACGTGTCGATCACGTGCGCGCATCGCGAGATGATCTCCGCGCGCGATGAGCAGACTGCGCCCGCATCGATACCGATGCCCGCGTCCTCGAGCGACGGCTTCACGATCCATGTGCCTTCGACTTCCGGCACTTCGTCGGCCGAGGTGAGCACAAATCCGCGTGGAGTCGATATGCCAGAATCGTTCAGCAGTCGCTTCGTCATCCACTTGTCGCCGCAGATGCCGACGGCGACGGGATCGCAGCCGGTGAATGGGATGCCGAGCATCTCCAGCGCCAGCGCGAAATGCATCTCCCATCGCGGATTACCCTGCACGCCTTCGCAGAGGTTGAAGACCACATCGGGCCTGTTTTTGCGCAGATCGTCGATTGCCGTGCGCACATCTCTGACCGGCAGCAGAGTCGCATCGAGACACGACGCCACCTCGCGCGCGGTGTCGACCACTTCCTCCTCGCCGGCGCGCTCCATTTCGTTGAGGTGTGTCTTGAGCGCGGCGTCGTCATTGAACGCGATTACGACGCGCACGCGCTCCACCTGCGAATCGCGCTCTGGACCACGCGTCCGATGATGTCGTCGTACTTCCAACCGAGGCGCGTGGCCAGGATGATCAGATCACCTGTGATTGGGTTCATGCCCGGCAGCGGATTGACCTCGACGAAATTCGGCACGCCGTCGCGATCGCGGCGGATGTCGACGCGCGCGACGTCGCGCAGGTCGAACGCGCGCCACACCGCCATCGCCACCGCTTCGACTGCTTCGCTGCGAAACGCGCGATAGTCGACGCGATTGAGATAGTCGCGCTTTGCTTCGAGCGAGTAGATGAAGTTCTCTTCCTGCTTTCGGGATGAGACCTGCATCACGCCGACCGGTTCTCCGTCAATGATCCCGACGGTGTATTCGTCTCCGGGCAGGAACTCCTCGACGAGGACGGGGCCATACTGCGAGAGGTGATCAACTGCATTCCGCAGCGCCGTCTCGTCGGGGCAGAACGACGAAGCGGTGATCCCCATCGACGAACCTTCGCTGCAGGGCTTACAGAACAATGGAAACCGCAACCGTGTGGCGCCGCCGATCGCGGCGGCGGTCACCGGCGAGATCGCCGGTGCCACACAAAACGGCGCTGTGGCAATCCCCGCCGCACGAGCCACTCTCTTCGCCAACGACTTATCCAGCGTCAATCCGACCGACAGCGCCGATGATGCGGTGCACGGAACGCCGTACATCTCGAGCACTGCAGGGACCTGCGATTCCCGCCCCCGCCCGCCGACCCCTTCCGCGAGGTTGAAGACGCCGTCGACGCTCTCGCGCTCCAGCGCACCGAGCATCTCCTCCCCCCATCCGAGACGGACGGTTTCGTGACCGTTCGCTTGAATCGCGCGCTCGAGCGCCTGAATCGTCTCTTCGGAATCGAACTCCTCGTAGCGGTCGCCCACGGCTCCGGGCGGCTTCAGATTGAAGGTCAGGCCGATCCGCATCAGTCGGGCTGTTTGCTGCGGCTCTTCACCTTGATCCCTTTCGGGATGTCGCGCACCGGCTGCGGCTCGAATCGATCGGCGGTGCGATTGAGGAGCTTGGCGATGCCGCGCTCCTCCATCGACTCGCGCTCGCTGCAACGATCGCAGCGATGCGGCTGGCGCTGTACATCGTCGTATCGGCCGATGACGCCTTCAAAGTTGCGATAGACGATCGAGTCGCCGTAGTGGCCGAGGACGTAGTTCGGCATCAGCGGGACCTTTCCGCCGCCGCCCGGCGCGTCCATCACGAACTGCGGAACCGCCAGACCCGATGTGTGGCCGCGGAGGAACTCGATGATCTCGACCCCTTCGCCGATCGATGTGCGGAAGTGCTCCGCCCCCATGACCTGATCGCAGAGATAGAGGTAGTACGGGCGCACGCGAATCTTCATCAGGCCCTGCACGAGGTCGCGCATGATGTACGGACAGTCGTTGACGCCGCGCAGCAGCACGGCCTGGTTGTTCACCGGGATGCCGGCGCGCAGCAGCCGATCACACGCTGCCGCCGACTCGGGCGTGATCTCGTTCGGATGATTGAAGTGCGTGTTGATCCAGATCGGATGGTACTTTTCGAGCAGCGATGTCATCTCCGCGTCGATGCGTTGCGGCAGAAAGACCGGCACGCGCGAGCCGAAGCGGATGATCTCGACATGCGGGATCGCGCGCAGTCCGGCCAGGACCTTCTCGAGGTAATTGAGTGAGAGCGATAACGGGTCGCCGCCGGAGACGATGACGTCGCGAATCTCCGGATGCTCGGCCACGTACTGCAGCATCGACTCGATCTTTCGCTGTCCGGTCGTGCCATCCTCGTCGACCCACTTTCGCTTGCGCGTGCAGTAGCGACAGTAGAGCGGACAGTACGACGTGACGAGAAACAGGCAGCGATCGGGATAGCGATGGACGATGCCGGTGACCGGCGAGTCGCCCTCTTCATTGAGCGGATCCCAAACCAGCTCGCCGGGATTGATCGCCTCATCGGGATGCGGCACCGATTGAATGCGCAGCGGGTCGTGCAGATTGTCGAAGTCGATGAGACAGAGGTAGTACGGAGTGATCGCCGTGCGATAGAGCTCGAAGATCTCGGTCATCCTCGCGATCGAGAACTCGTCGATCGAGAAGAGCTGTGTGATCTGCTCGAGCGTCGTGACGCGATTCTTCTGCTGCCATTTCCAGTCGTTCCACTGAGCGTCAGTGACGTCGGGATAGAGCCGCGCCCGATTGCGGTGGTAAGTGTCGAGATGGTTTTTTTTGGGGGACGAGGGGGGTTCAGCCAGTGGCGCCGCGGAGGGGGGTTCGTCAGAGAGCGATATCGAGCTCATGGCGCGCATGATCCTTTCTGCGAGCAACTAGGAATCTTCCGCAGCCGTATGAGTGACGGCCCCGGACGGAATGAAATCGACTTTTTGATCATCGGGACACTACGTCTCGCGCCTCGAGCAAAACATCGGCCGAGTACGCCTCGAACAAGTGTACGGCATCATGCGGCACCCACGCCCGAAAAATTGTGGCGTGATCGCCGACTGTTTGCTCGTAGATCTCGGCGACTTCGTGAAGGCGGGCGGCGACGCGCGATGCGCGGTACGGAACTTCGAGCACCATCATCTCGCCGCCGGCGTGCTCGCGCGTGCGGATGATGTCGATGAGGTCTTTGATGCCTTCGCCGGTCAGCGCGGAGATGTGGGTTGCGAGGTTGCGAGGTTGCGCAGTGGCGCGGTGCTTACCGCGTAACCCCGCCGCAACCGCGGAACCTCGAAACCCGTCGAGATCGGACTTGTTGTACACCTCGATCACTTTCTCGTACTCAACGCCCAGATCCGCGAGAACCTGCTGCCCGATTTCTCGCTGCTCGGCGAATTGGGGATGGCTCGCGTCGATCACGTGGAGAACGAGATCGGCGGAGACCGCCTCTTCCATCGTCGAGCGGAACGAAGCCACGAGGTGGTGCGGCAGTTTGCGGATGAAACCGACGGTATCGATGACCACCGTCTCTTTCGGCATCTCGAACGCAGTGCGCTGCGACTTGGCGTCCAGCGTGGCGAAGAGCTTGTCGACCGCGACAGCGTGACCCTCCGTGAGCCGGTTGAAGAGTGTCGACTTCCCGGCGTTCGTATAACCGACCAGCGCGACGGTGAACGCGGCATCGCGCGATTTGCGCTGCGTCTCGCGCGTCTGCTCGATCTTCTTGAGCTCGTCCTTGAGACGGCTGATGCGCGTTCGCACGACGCGGCGGTCCATTTCGAGCTGCGTCTCACCGACACCGCGCTTAGCGCCCGCTCCACCGGTCTGTCGCGACAGGTGCGACCACTGCCGCGTCAGGCGCGGCAGCATGTACTCGAGGCGCGCCAGTTCGACCTGCGTGCGCGATTCACGGCTGCGCGCGCGGCTGGCGAAGATGTCGAGGATCAGCGCGCTGCGGTCGATGACCGGGACGCCGATCATCTCCTCCAGATTTCGGATCTGCGCCGGTGAGAGGTCCTCGTCGAAGACGACGAGCTTCGCTTCGTGGTGGTCCACGAGAGACTTGATCTGCTCGGCTTTGCCGCTGCCGACGAACGTCGCCGGGTCGCGACGCGGGCGCTTGGCCAGCACCGTGCTCACGACCGTACCACCGGCCGTCTCGATCAGCTTTGTCAGTTCTTCGAGGTGTTCTTCCGCGACGGTGCGCGTCAGATCAGGCAGGACCAGACCTGCGGCGATGACTTTCCGGGTCATTAATTATCTGGCGGAGATAACTATACAGGGATCTAAAGATTCCCAGGTCGCGAAGTTGCGCGGTTACGCGGTTACGCAGTCCCGTCACGCAACCGCGCAACTCCGCAACCGCGCAACCCATTATCATCTCGCCCCATGTTCCTGCTGTACGAGGCCGCGCTCTACCTCGTCTTCCTCATCACCCTTCCCTTTTTCCTGTTCCTCGGTTTTTTGCGGGGGAAGTACTTGAGCAACTTTCCCGAGCGGATGGGGCTGTACGGGACTCGCGACAGCGCACACGACCTCTGGATTCACGCGGTCTCGGTCGGCGAGGCGATCGCCGCGCGGCCGGTGATCGCCGAGATTCAGCGGATGCGCCCCGGCACTTCGATTGTGTTGACCACGACGACGATCACCGGTCAGGCGCAGGCGAAGCGCCTCTATCCCGAAGCGACGATCACGTACTTTCCCTTCGACTTTTCATTCGCGGTGCGGCGGTTCTTGGATCACCACCGGCCGCGCGTCTTTGCGACGATGGAAACGGAGATCTGGCCGAACGTAACGCGTCTGGCCCGCGCGTACGGCATGAAGCTGATCCTCGCCAATGGCCGTATTTCCGATCGTTCGTTTCCGCGTTATCGCGCGCTGCGCCGAATCGTCGGACGCATTCTGCGCAATTACGATCGCGTTCTGGCGCGCGAACATACGGACGGCGAGCGCTTCGCCGCGATCGGCGCGCCGGCTGATCGGGTCGAAGTCACCGGCAATGTGAAATTCGATTACGAGCCGGATCTCGCACCACTCGAGGTCGCACCCGAAATCGAATCGCTCATCGCCGGTCGCAAAGTCCTCATCCTCGGATCGACGATGGAGGGAGAAGACGAGGCGTTGCTGCCGGAGTTGGAGCGCTTCGTCCGCGAGCGCGAGGCGTTCATCATCATCGCGCCGCGAAAGGCGGAACGATTCGAAGCGGTGGCGGGACTGCTCGATACGACATCGCTTCGATACGTGCGCCGAAGCGCGATGCAGGAAAAGCCTGCGGACATTCTCCTTCTCGACACGTTCGGCGAGCTCGCCCGGATGTATCGCTACGGCACAGTGGCCTTCGTCGGCGGAAGCATCGCCCCCTTCGGCGGGCACAATCCGATCGAGCCGGCGGCGGCCGGCGTCCCCGTCTGCTTCGGACCCGTCATGACGAACTTCCGCGAGATCGCCACGGCATTTCTCGATGCGCGCGCGGCGAAAGAAGTCGCGTCGGTGACGGAGCTGATCGCCTTTGCCGAGCGGATGTTCGACGACGACGCCGAGCAGCGCGCCTGGGGCGAGAGAGCGCGTGCCGTCGTCCAGCGCAACCGCGGCGCGTCGGAGCGCACCGCGCGCCGGATCGTCGAGCTGCTGGAGTGATCGTCCTGCTCAAGCCGGCCGAGATGCTTTATCGGGGCGTGAACCGCGTTCGGCGGAGTCTCTATCGAGCGGGAGTTTTGAAACCGAAGCGATTGGCAAAGCCGGTGATCTCCGTTGGGAACATCGCCATCGGCGGCACCGGGAAAACGCCCGCGGTGATCGCGATCTGCCGGTTTCTCGAGCAGCGCGGCCTGCGCGTCGCAGTCCTGACACGCGGTTACGGCGCATCCGGCAGCGGTATCGTCACGGAGCTCGCCGCCGAACGCTTTGGGGACGAGCCGGTTGTGATCAAAAAGAACACGCAATCGACGACCGTAATCATTGGTGCTAATCGATATGAGAATGCACGACGACATGAGTGCGATGTTTTTGTTCTCGATGACGCCTTTCAGCATCTTCAACTCCATCGCGACCTCGACATCGTCATCGACGCGCCCGCGCGGTTCTATCGCGAAGGGCGCGGCGCACTGCGCGATGCCGACATCATCGTGCCGCGTCGCCTTCGGCTGGATATCCCGCAGTCTCTGCGCGGAAAGCGCGTCTTTGCCTTCGCTGGTCTGGCTGACAATGAACAGTTCTTCGACTCGCTCAACGATTTGCAAGTCGTCGGTACGCGCGGCTTTCCCGATCACCATCGCTATGGCGAGGCCGACATCGCGCAGATCCGTGGAGCGGCGGCCGACTCGGCCGCCGACGCCATCGTCACCACGGAAAAGGACGCCGTGAAGATTCGCGCCGCGGACATCATCGCGATCCCGGCCGAGTTCATCTTCGACGCCGAGGTGCTCGAAAAAATCGCGGGCGTTGTCCGATGAAGAAGAAGAACCGCCTGCTGCAACGCATCGAGTACATCGCCTATCGCGCGATGGCCGGCGCGATTCGCTCGATGAACGAGCAGCGCGTCTATCGCTGGGGGACGCGCTTCGGCGCGCTCTCGGGAAAGATGCTGCGTGGGCGCGATGCGCTGGCCATGAGAAACCTCCGCGCGGCGTTTCCAGATCGCAGCGACGCCGAGCTTCGCGCCACTCTCGACGAATGCTGGCGTCATTTCGGACGGCAGATTCTGCTCTACGTCCGCATGCAGAGCATGTCGACCGAGGAAGTGCTGGCGCGCTGCGACATCGTCCATCGCGAGCTGTTGGACGAAGCCGTAGCCGCCGGCCATGGCGTGATTCTCATCAGCGCCCACTTCGGAAGTTGGGAAGTCGGGGGTCTCGTCGTTACGTCCATCGCCCAAGGTGTGCGAACCGTGGCGCGCCGCCTCGACAACGAGTATCTCGAACGCGATCTGGCTCGCATCCGCGCGCGTACCGGCGCAGAAGTCATCGATCGCCGTCACGCGGCGCGCCCGCTTCTCAAAGCGCTCGAAGAAAACGGCGTGGTCGTGATGCTGCCCGACCAGGCCGTGCTCCCGCGTGAAGGCATCCTCGCCCCCTTCCTGGGGCGTCCGGCGTGGACCACGCCTGCACCCGCAAAGATGGCTGTCCGACGTAGCTCAGCAATTGTGTTCGTTTTTTGCATTCCGCACGAAACGAGGCATCGTCTCGAGTTTGCAGAACCGATTCGTGTCGATCGACTGACTGAGGCAGAACGGGATCCGGTGGCGCTGACGACGCGGATCAACGACGTGATCTCCCGTCGCATCGCCGCCCGCCCCGACCTTTGGCTTTGGATGCACGATCGCTGGAAAGGGACGGGGGAAAGCGAAGTAGCAGATGGGTAGTCGCGCTGAAACAGTCGTCATCGGCTTGAACTGGGTTGGGGACAACATCCTCGCTCTCCCCACGTACAGAGCGTTGCAGCATCGTTATCGCGCCGAGGGCGGCATCGCTGTGGCGGCGCCGGAGAATGTGGCGTCGCTGCTCGCCTCGTCCGGCCTGTTCAAGAAGGTGATCTCGTGGAACGGCGATACGCGCGAGCGCATCCGCCTGCTCCGTGACGGTCGCTTCCGCCGCGCCGTGATTCTTCCGAATTCATTTCGCGCGGCGATGATCACATTCGCCGCCGGGATCGAAGAGCGGTGGGGCTACTCCACCGACTGCCGCGGCCTTCTGTTGACGCATCACGTCTCGCGCGGCGACCGCGGCCATCAGCTCGACGACTACACATCGCTGCTGGCGGCGATGAGCGCGCCCCGCGTCGTCGACGAGATCCCGACGGTCTCTCTCCCTGTCGCCGTGCGCGAAAAAACACGCACCACGCTCCGAGCCCTCGGCATCAAACTCGATCGACCGCTCTTCGGGATCCACGCCGGCGGTCTTTACGGAAAAGCGAAACATTGGGGCGACGATCGCTACTGCGAGGTTGCGGGACGTCTGCGCGCCGACGGCTTCGACGTCGTCCTTCTGACCAGTCCCGGCGAACGCGAACAGGCCGAGTCGATCGCCATCTCGTGCGAAGGGCTGCAGATGATCGGCGAGGATGGCGATGTCCTGCAGCTCGCGTCGGCCATCTCGCACTGTTCCGTGATCATCACCAACGACAGCGGACCGCTGCATCTCGCGGCGGCGCTGGCGGTGCCGTCGGTGTCGATCTTCGGCCCGACCGATCCGGGGCGCACGGTGATCCCCGGCGCGACGCGTGTGATCCGAAAACCGATCGGCTGCCAACCGTGCTATCAGCGCGAGTGTCCACTCCGCCATCACCGCTGCATGAGCGAGATCACGGTCGACGATGTGTACACCGCGGCCGTTGGTCTCTGGAGTGAGATGGACGGCCGCATCGAGACCACTGTCGAGCGGCGCATGCTCTGAGGCTCCTATAATCGCCGCCAGATGAGCGAGGCGGCTGAAGACAAGAAGCTCTACAAGATCGGCGAGGTCTGCAAGATCGCCGACGTGCAGCCGTACGTTCTCCGCTACTGGGAAACCGAATTTCCGTCGCTCGCTCCGAACAAGAGCGGCGGCGGCCAGCGACTCTACACGCGACGCGAGATCGACACCATCCTGCGCATCAAACAGCTTCTCTACTCGGAGGGGTTCACGATCGCGGGCGCGAAGAAAAAACTCGAGGGCGAAGGCGGGGGCGGCGCGCCGGCCGCTCAAGTACCGGCAAACAACACGAAAAAAGCGCTTGCCAATGTGAAGAAGGAACTACGCGCGATCCTCAAGATGCTCGAAGAGTGAGACGATCTTCTCGAGTCCCGCGCGATCTTCTTCGTCGAACGCATTCAGCCGATCGGAATCGACATCGAGCACCGCGATGAGCTCCTTCGCCGGACCGAACACCGGAACGACGATCTCCGATTTCGACTTCGCATCGCACGCAATGTGTCCCGGAAATTGATTCACGTCGGGGACGATGATCGTCTCGCGGCGGGCGGCCGCTGTACCGCAAACGCCCTTGCCGAGCTCGATCTGCAGACAGCCGACCGTGCCGATGTACGGGCCGACGACGAGAGCGTCGCCGCAGACGCGATAGAAACCGGTCCAATAGAAGTGATCGAACGCATTCGCGAGCACGGAATTGATTGTCGACATCAGGGCGATGTCGTCGAGCGCTTTCCCGCCTTCATCGCGCCAGATCGCAACAATTGTTTGAAAACATTCTTCGTACGTCATGCTGTAGCCAGCCGATAGACCTCATCGTATTCACGCGCCGATCGATCCCAGGAGAAATCCTGCGCCATTCCGTTCTGTTGCAGAACCTTCCACGTCCGCGCATCCTTCTGCGTGAGCATGCCCGCCCACGTCGCGAAATACAGATCATCAGGACTGAGGTGACGAAATCCGAAGCCGTCGGCTTCTTCGCGATTCGTGCCGTCGTAAGGGGTGACTGTGTCCACGAGTCCACCCGTCAATCTCACGACGGGAAGCGTGCCGTAACGAAGCGCATACATCTGATTGAGGCCGCACGGTTCGTACATCGACGGCATGAGCAGCAGATCGGCGCCGGCGTAGATACGATGAGCGAGCTCGTTGTCGAATCCGATCCAGACGCGGCAGGCGTCGTGGTGCTCAGTCCCGATCCGCTCGAACGCTTCTTCGTATTGCCTCTCGCCGCTGCCGAGGACGATGGCTTGCGCGCCGGCGCGGAGGAGTTTGGTGAAG
>DASYUK010000282.1:0-19893 GCA_036001325.1 Thermoanaerobaculia bacterium | reverse complement strand
CCGGGATGCCGGTGTGATCGTGGTCCGCGATCGGCTGCAGGATGCGAAAGGCGTTCGTTACGATCGTTTCGCGCTGCTCGAGGCGGAGCCGGGTTTACTCACCGAGAAACAACAGGCGGTTGTGGAGCGCTTGCGAAAGCGAGGTGGCGAGCTTTCCGTGCGCGCGTTGGAACACGACGGTGTGACTTCCGCGGTGCTCTCCGCGCTCGTGAAGAAAGGAATCGTACGCATCGAACGCCGTCCGCGCCGTCACACACTCGACGCGTTCTTGGCGGGTCTCGATCCCGCGCAAGTCGGCGAGCTTCGTTACTCGCAGCAGCAGCATAAAGCGATTGACGCGATTCGCGGCGCACTCGGCGCGTTTGCGCCATTTCTCCTCGAAGGGGTGACCGGCAGCGGAAAAACCGAGGTCTACATCGAGGTGATGCGTGAAGTGGTGAAGAGAGGGGGGCAGGCGCTCCTGCTCGTGCCGGAGATCTCCCTCACGCCGGTGTTCGCGGCGCGCCTGCGCGAACGATTCGGTGACCGCATCGCCATCCTCCACAGCAACCTCTCCGCGAGCGAGCGCTACGATCAGTGGTGGCGGGCGCGGCGCGGAGAAGTCGATGTGGCCATCGGTCCGCGCTCGGCACTGTTCACGCCATTTCAGCGCCTAGGGATCATCGTCGTCGACGAAGAGGGCGACGGCGCATACAAACAAGAGGAGATGCCGCGCTACAACGCGCGCGATCTCGCCGTCGTGCGCGCGCAGATGCGCGACATCCCCATCGTTCTCGGATCGGCGACTCCGTCGCTGGAGAGCCGTGAGAACGCCGCGCGCGGAAAGTACACGCTGCTTCTGATGAATGAGCGCGTCGAGGCGCGGCCGTTACCCGTGGTGGACATCATCGATCTGCGCGGGGAGCGAGGCGAGAAAGAGGACCGCGGCCTGATCATCTTCAGCTCGCGCATGAAGGAAGCGCTGCAAGAGACATTCGCCGCGAAAGAACAGGCGATCATTCTGATCAATCGTCGCGGCTACGCGCCTTATCTGCTCTGCCGCGAATGCGGCCATGAGTTCCGCTGCCGCGATTGCAGCGTCACGATGACCGTGCACCGCCGCGCCGGTCTGCTCATCTGCCACTACTGCGGACTGCGGAAGCCGATCCCATCGAAGTGTCCGATGTGCGGCGGCGAGGTGCTGCAGCCGATCGGTTTCGGTACGGAGAAAGTCGCCGAGCGTTTCCTGCGCGAGTTCCCCGGCGTCGCCGTCGATGTGCTCGATCGCGACTCGACGCGCAAGAAAGGGGAGCTCGTTCGCATCCTCGATCGCTTCCGAACGCAGAAGACCCAAGCGCTCATCGGCACGCAGATGCTGAGCAAGGGACATCACTTCCCGAACGTGACGTTGACCGCCGTCCTCAACGCCGACTCGATCCTCGGTTATCCCGATTTTCGATCGGCGGAGAAGACGTTCTATCTGCTGACGCAGGTCGCCGGGCGGGCGGGGAGGGGGGAGTTGCGCGGCAAGGTAATCATTCAGACCGCCTTTCCGACGCACTACGCGATTCAGCACGCCACGCGACATGACTACGAGGCGTTCTATGAATCAGAAATTCAATTCCGCAGGACGTTTCACTACCCGCCCGTGACGTCGATGATCGCTCTGCTGTTTCGCGGCGAACGGGTGGAGCTGGTGCAGCGCGCAGCGACCGATTGCGGGCGCATGCTCGAAGAGGCGGTCGAGCCGCTGGCCGGAACGCGCGTCCAGGGTCCGGCCCCTGCTCCGCTGGCGCGCATCAAAGGCGTATGGCGTTATCAGATCCTCTTGCGCTCACCGCAACGCAACGCGCTACGGCGCGCCGTCGAGGCCGTCGTCGTGCCGCGAAGGTGGCGAGGCGTCGATGTGGTCATCGACGTCGACCCGATCAACATCCTGTGATGTCGCAGCCAGCAGTTCCTCGTCGATGTTCGGATCGATTTCACGAATGAGCGGCACGAGCCGTTCGACGCGGTTGATCACAGCGAGCAAAGCGCCGTAGACGATCTCCGCTTTCGACCGCTCGAAGTAGTGGAAGGGGTGCCTCCGCCCGAACGCTGTCAATTCGAGCGCACGAAGATTGTTCGCGGCTTGCGTCAACGCGCTGTCGATGCGCGACGGCAGATCGCTGCCATTGCCGTTGTGGCGTGATGGTTTCACCGCGTCACTCAGTCGATCGATCGCTCTGCCGAGCGCGCGAAGCTCCTTCTCGATATCGCCGCGATGTGGATCGGCGGACGCGAGATTTGCGAACGGTGCCGCGAGCGTCGCAATGCGTTTGCGCAGGTCGGCGTCAACTTTTCTCACCATCCAATCGAGCGATGGGACGTGTCGCATCCGCTCGTTGTTTGCCCACGTTTCGAGCGGAGGAAGTGTGCTTCGTCTCTCTTCCGTTGCGACGATTGGCTCGCTTGCCAGCATGCTGTTCATTTGTGTTAGCGTCAGCGCCCTATGAGCGGCGATCTCGCCCAGTTCGAAGAGCCGATTCTGAAGATCAAACGCCAGATCGAAGAACTCTCTGCCCTGGAGGCAGAGCCGGCGAGACAGGCGGAGATCGCCGAGCTCCAGCTACAGCTTACCAAACTCTCGGTTGAAATCTATTCGAACCTCACGCCGTGGCAGAAGACTCTCGTCGCGCGCCATCCCCAGCGTCCGTATACGCTCGATTTCATTGCTCCTCTGTTCGAAGAGTTCACCGAGATTCATGGGGACCGCAATTTCGGCGACGACACCGCGATCGTGGCTGGCTTCGCGCGCTTTCGCCGCGAGCCTTGCTGCGTCATCGGTCACCAGAAGGGGAGAAACACCAAGGAAAAAGTCCTTCGCAATTTCGGTCAACCGAAGCCCGAAGGATTTCGGAAGGCACTGCGGGTGATGAAGCTCGCCGAAAAGTTCCGGCTGCCGATCTTCACTTTCGTCGACACGCAAGGCGCGTATCCGGGCGTCGATGCCGAGGAGCGCGGTCAGGCAGAAGCGATCGCAAGGAATCTGCGCGAGATGGCGGCGCTGACCGTTCCGATCATCGTCACTGTCATTGGCGAGGGCGGGAGCGGCGGTGCGTTGGGTATCGGCGTCGGCGATCGCGTGCTGATGCTCGAATATGCGGTCTACTCGGTGATCTCTCCAGAGGGTTGCGCGGCGATCCTGTGGAAGAACTCGTCCGCGGCGCCGGAAGCGGCGACGGCGATGAAGATCACCGCGCAGGATCTGAAGAAGCTCGCCATCATCGACGAGATCGTTCCCGAGCCGCCGGGCGGCGCGCACAGCGATCCGGCACGCGCAGCCGAGCTGCTCGCCCCCTTTCTGGAGAAGGCGCTGAAGGAGCTGCAGAAGATCAAGCCTTCTCTACTCCCTGAAGAGAGATACAAGAAGTTTCGGAAGATGGGAGTCTTCGAGAAGGCGTAACCTCTCACCCTCTGTTACCCTCGGAACGTGATCTATGACCGCTGGGTATTCGCGGAAACTGCGGACGCCGCGATCCCCATCGCGAATCCCACGCTCCGTTCCGTCTTCGTTCGGCGCGGAGTTGATACCGACGAGAAGTTCACGCGATTCGTGTCGCCGACGCTCGATGATTTGCACGATCCGGCAGGAATTCACGGCATCGACACGGCGTGCGAGCGGATCTTCCGCGCCATTCGTGATCGCGAAACGATCGTCATCTACGGCGACTACGACGTCGATGGGGTCACGTCGATCGTCCTTCTGCAGACGGTGCTCCGCCTGATCGGTGCAGACCCGGCGTTCGTCGTCCCGCATCGTCTCGTCGACGGATACGGCCTGAAGATCGAGGTTCTCGAGCGCGCCCTGGCTGCGCGAAATGTGAAGTTGGTGATCACCGTCGACTGCGGCATCACGAGCATCGAGCCGGTGCGCCTCGCCATCGAGCGCGGGATCGATGTCATCATCACCGACCACCACCTCCCGCCCGGCGTCCTTCCCCACGCGGCGGCCGTCCTCAACCCGAAACAGGAGGGATGCGCGTATCCGTTCAAGGAGCTGGCCGGCGTCGGCGTCGCGTTCAAGCTGTGCTGCGAATTGATTCGGCGCAGCGGAAAGAAGATCTCGATCGAGTCGTTGCTGAAGATCGCCGCGATCGGCACGGTGGCCGATGTCGCGCCGCTCGTCGGCGAGAATCGCGTAATCGCCCGCCTCGGGCTCGATGGCCTCGCGGAGACGCGCAATCGCGGCCTTCGGGCCCTGCTGCGCCGAGTCGGTCTGCAGGGAAGACCGCTGCGCGCGACCGATGTCGGCTTCAAGATCGGGCCGCGCATCAACGCGGCAGGACGTCTGGCGTCCGCCGATACGGCGATTCAACTGTTCGCGGCGACGGATGACGATCAGGCGTGGGCCATCTGCGGCGAGCTCGATCGGCTCAATGCCGAGAGGCAGGAGATCGAAGTGCAGGTCCGCGATGCCGCGTCGCAGCAGATCGCCGGCGACGAACGCGTCCTCGTACTCGCCGGCGAGATGTGGCACAAAGGGGTCGTCGGTCTGACTGCCGGTCGCATCGCGCAGCAGGTGCACCGGCCCACGCTCGTCATCTCCCTCGACGGCGATCGCGCGATCGGCTCTGCGCGGAGCATCCCCACGATCAATCTGCACGGGCAGCTCTTGAAAGTGAGCGACCTCTTCACGCATTTCGGAGGTCACGAGTTCGCCTGCGGTTTTTCGTTGCCGGCCGCGGACGTTCCGAAACTCCGCGCGCGCCTGACGGCCCAGTTCGCCGATCTCGACGATGCTCTCTTCGTGCGCGATGCGTATGTCGAAGGTTGTGTGACCCTCGCCGAAGTCGATCGCGACTTCGTATTCGCCCACGAGATGCTGCAGCCGTTCGGTGCGGGAAATGTCCAGCCGCTCTTCGCCATCCGCGGCACACACGTCACCGCGAAACGGCCGTTCGCAGAGGACTGTTGCGAGCTGACGCTGCAGGATGTGACCGGTAGCGGCGCGGCTGTCGTCTGGCCTTCCGCGAAGCGGCTCAACACCGCGATCAACGGCGCCGCAATCGATCTCCTCGTGCAGATCGAGGCGGATGGCTGGAGTGACATCGGCGGCCGGATGTCCGTCGTCGACGTCCGTCCTGCGGAATAGTCGCCGCAACGCGACGTTTGGCTCAGGGTGATGCAACGCACCATCCGCATCCTGCGCGTCGCGCTGCCCATCGCGTTCGTCGCGTTCGTTCTCCTGATCGCGTTGAGCTGGAACCGCAACCGCGTCAAGAAGGAAAAGAGCGTCAGTGAGCCGATCGTCACAACGCGAACGGGCGACAAGCCGCAGGCCGAATCGAAGGGTTTCGAAGACACGCAGACGATCGGCGGACGCGTCGTGTCACACATCGTCGCCAAGCGCGTGGTCGCCTATAAGTCCTCCTGGAATACGCTCGAGGACGTGCATCTGACGCTGTATCGTCAGAGCGGATTGACGTACGAGCTGTCGTGTCCGCAGGCGCAGTTCAACGGTGAGACGAAAGAGGCCGACGCCCAAGGCGGTGTGAAGGTCACATCCAGCGACGGCGTCGAGATCTCCACCGCGCAGATCCATTACGACGGCAACCGGCTGACCAATGACATCCCGGTGCAGTTCAAGATCGATCGCTGGGATGGAAACGCCGGAGCGCTCGATCTCGATGTGCAGGCCGAAACGCTTCATCTATCGAAGCACGTGGACGCGACGACGACGCCTGTAGCCACGGAACCGCCGATGACGATCAAAGCGCTTGATGGCGTGTTCCGCCGGCGTGAGAACGATGTCACGTTCACACAACACGCGGTGATGACACGCGGCGCGGACAGCGTCGCCGCCGACAAGATGAGCGGCCGCTTTTCGCAGGATCGCAAAAAACTCGTCGCTATGGAGGGCAGCGGACACGTGCAGATGGTCATGTCTGCCGCCGCGCAACCGGGCGAGAACCTCGGCGGCCGCAAAGTGATCGACTGCGAGCGCTTCTTCAGTGAGCTCGGCCCCGACGGCCAGATCGCGGCGATCAACGCGGTCGGGGAGCCCGGCCTGGCTCATGCGGTGCTCGACGGTCCGCCAAAACGGGACATCGTGGCGCGCACGTTTCGCATCGCGCTCGCCAATCGCGCCGTGCACGAGATCAAGGCGGAATGGGATGTCGTGATGAAGGAGCTCGGCGAAGTCACGCGCGAGTCGAGCGCCGATCACGTGACGGTGACCTTCGATCCCGCGCAGCATCGAGCGGTCAGTGCGTTCATCGAAGGAGCCTTCAAGTACCACGACCCCAAGACTGACGCCTCGGCCGTGCGCGCGAACTACGACATCGCCAACGACCGCGTTCTCCTGACCGCCACTCCCGGTTACGACCCGACGGTGACTTCCGAGGGGAGCGTGCTGAAGGCGAAGCAGATCGAGTTCTCGCCGCGTGGTCAAACCGCGAGAGCGACCGGCGCAGTGATCGCGCAACTCGTGTCGAAGGGCGGGCCGTCCGCCGATTCGACGAATATTTTCCCCGGCGGCAGCAAGCAGCCGGTGTTCGTCAACTCCGACTCGCTGCTGATGCGGCAGGCCACGAAGATCGCGGTGTTCACGGGAAATGTGCGCGCCTGGCAGGAGAACAACACGCTTCTCGCGCAGGAGTTGCAGATTCAGGGGAACGGTCAGATCGTCACGGCGCATGGTGGCGTGCGCACGATCCTGTACAACGCCGGTGCCGAGGCGCGCAAAACACCGGTGCAGTCGAAGAGCGATCAGCTCGTCGCGCGGCGCAATGATCGCCGGCTCGAGCTCAGCGGAAATGTGCAGATCGACGATGAGTCGCGCACCGTTACGGCCGAGAAGGCGACGTTTTACTTCGATGCGAATCGCAAGATCGATCACATCGACGCCGAGACCAAAGTCGTCGTCGTGGAGAAGCCGACGAATCGCCGGATGGCGGGCGACAAGGCCACGTATTTCGTCAACAAGAAACTCGTTACGGTCAACGGCTCGCCGGCGACGGCGACCGGACCGCAGGGCTCGGTCAGCGGTCAGCAGATCGTTTTCGATCTCGTGCGCAACCATGTCCAGGTCGTGTCGCCGACGGGGAAGACGGAGCTGAATTACAAACAACCGTAAGGTGGAGGACAGGCGCCCTCGCCTGTCCGGACAGGCGAGGCGCCTGTCCTCCACACCAACCTGTTAGCATTCAACGCCGCGAATGGCCGATCACGAGACCACAATCCTTCCCTTTACGCAGCGTGCGGAGACCATCACGCCTCTTCGTCTCGCTGCGTCGCATCTGGAGAAGGTTTACAAGCGGCGCAAAGTGGTGCGCGACGTGTCGGTGGAGATCCGGCAGGGGGAGATCGTCGGCCTTCTCGGTCCGAACGGCGCAGGAAAGACGACGACGTTCTACATGATCGTCGGACTCGTGCGACCCGACGGCGGCGCCGTCACGTTCGGTGACGAAGACATCACGGAGTTGCCGATGTATCTGCGCGCCCAGCGCGGCATCAGTTATCTTCCGCAGGAGGCTTCGGTCTTTCGCAAGCTCACCGTGGAAGAGAACCTGCTCTCGGTGTTCGAGACGATGAATCTTCCGCTCTCCGAACGCGAGCGCCGCACGCGCGCGCTCCTCGAGGAGTTCGGGATCACACACATCGCGCGGAATCGCGCGTACTCTCTATCGGGGGGTGAACGACGGCGCGTGGAGATCGCGAGAAGCCTCGCCATCAACCCGGCATTTATCTTGCTGGATGAGCCCTTTGCAGGAATCGATCCTATCGCCGTCTTCGAGATTCAGCGCATCGTCTCCCAACTCCGTGCGCGCGGGATCGGAATCCTCATCACTGACCATAACGTGCGAGAAACATTGAAGATCACCGACCGCGCCTATATCATCAAGGAAGGCGAGATCTTCCGCCAGGGCGTCCCCGAGGACCTCTCCGCCGACGCCGAAGTGAGACGGATTTACCTCGGCGAAACGTTCAATCTGAACTGATGGCACTAGAACAAAAACTCCACCTCAAGCTCTCCCAAAAACTCATCATGACGCCTTCGCTGCAGCAGGCGATCAAGCTGCTGCAGTTGTCGAAACTCGAGCTTCAGGAGGTGCTGAACCAGGAGCTGCTCGAGAATCCGCTGCTCGAGGAAACGGCCGAAGAAGCGAAACCAGAAGAAACCGAGGCCGAAACGACCGATCAGAAGACCGACGCGGACGAAGAGGCGAAGAAGGCCGCGGAGAAGGAGAAGGACAAGGAGAAGGACTCCTTCGACGAGATCGACTACGACGCGTACTTCCAGGACTACATCGAGTACGGCTACAACCCGCGCATGTCGGAGGAGCACGAGGAGTTCCCGATCGAGAACACGCTCACGCGTCCTCCCAATCTGACCGATCACCTCACGTGGCAGTTGATGATGTCCGACGCCTCGCCGCGCATCAAAGAGATCGGGCAGTTCATCATCGGGAACATCGACGAAGACGGTTACCTGCGCGCCAGCAACGAGGAGATCGAGGCTGCGGGGCCATACACGGCGGAGGAGGTCGCGCAGGCGGTCAAAGTCATTCAGACACTCGATCCGATCGGCGTCGGCGCTCGCGACCTGCGCGAGTGCCTGCTGCTGCAGCTCGATTTCCTGGAGATCGACGTTCCGCTGGTCGATGTCATCATCCGCGATCACTGGGACATGTTCATGCAGCGCCACTTCGTGCAACTGGCCAAGGCGCTGTCGATCGACATGAAGACGCTCGAGGGTCTCGTCGAGCTCATCAAGCATCTCGATCCGAAGCCGGGTCGCAAGTATTCGAATGAGCGGGCGATCTACGTCGAGCCCGATGTCTATGTCCACAAAGTCGGCGACGAGTACGTGATCGTCCTCAACGAGGACGGCATGCCGAAGCTGCGCATCAACTCGAGCTATCGATCGATGCTCGCCTCGATGGATTCCAAGCAGGACGGCGAGACGGTCAACTACATCAAGGACAAGATCCGCTCCGCGGTGTGGCTCATCAAGTCACTCGATCAGAGGCAGCGCACGATTTACAAGGTTGCGGAATCAATCGTGAAACATCAGCGTGAATTTCTGGAGAAAGGCATCGACTACCTGAGGCCGCTTGTTCTACGCGATGTAGCCGACGACATCCAGATGCACGAATCGACGGTCTCGCGTGTCGTGTCAAACAAGTACATGCACACCCCGCGCGGGCTGTTCCTGATGAAGTACTTCTTCCACAGCGGCATCGACTCCGAAACGGGGGAGGACATCTCCTCTCTCACGGTCAAGAAAAAGATTCAGAGTTTCATCGAGGCGGAAGATCCGCGGAAGCCACTGTCGGATTCCAAAATCATGAAGATTTTGAACGATGAGGGGATTAACATTGCACGTCGAACCGTGGCCAAATATCGCGACGAGCTCAACATCCCATCCTCCACGGATCGCAAGCAGATTTTCTAATTCATCGTTGAGGTGTCTGCATGGCAACCGAGATCACCGGTCGCAACTTCGATGTCACTCCCGACATTCGAGCGCTCATCGAAAAGAAGCTGGCGCGGATCGTCGAGCGTCTCTTCGATGACGTGATCGATGTGCGCGTGGTTCTGCAGGTTCAGAAGTACCGCAACATCTGCGAGATTCTCATCGTCGGCAAAGAGCACGACGTGAAATCGGTACAGGATTCCGACGAGTCGATGACCGACGCGATCAACGCCGCGCTCGATCACGTGAAGCGCCAGGCGCAGAAGAATCGAAAGAAGATTCGCGATCATCATCGCAACGGCGAGACAGTGACAGACTGGACGGTGCAGGTTCTGGAGCCTGGCCGCCTGCGCGAGACGGATGACCACAACCGTCCGCGCATCATCAAGACGAACAACCTGCCGATCCGGCCGATGTCGATCGAAGAGGCCGCCATGCGGCTCGATGACTCGAAAAACGAGTTCATCGTCTTCCGCGACCTCGATACCGACAAGATCTCGGTGATCTACAAGCGGCGGGATCACAATCTGGGATTGATCGCGCCGGAGGTCTGAGGGGTCGTCAGTCGTAGGTCATAGGTACCAGGGGCGTTTCGGTTCTTGCGATGCTCCCCCGGTACCCACGACCTACGACCAACGACCGTCTTCGCGCCTGATCGGCGTTCACGCGTAAACTTACTCCGTGACCGAGACCCGCCAGGAAGACTTCGTCCAGACGAACGTCCGATCGTTGCTGTCGAACGAGCTGGAGGACCTCGGGCTGAAGCTCGTTACGGGTGATGACGGGCTCGACCGCATCGTCCTCCGTCCGCGCGTGCAGAAGCCCGGACTGGCCTTCGCCGGCTACTACGAATACATCAAGCCGTGGCGCGTGCAGATCATCGGCGAGTCGGAGACGAAGTATCTGCAGAGCCTTCCGCCGCGGCTGCGCGAGAAGCGCGTGCGCGATGTCGCCGCGCTCGACGTCTCCTGCTTCATCGTCACGAAGGGGATCATCCCGCTCGAAGAGTTCCGGCACGAGTGCGAAAAACGCTCCGTGCCGCTCTTTTCGACGCAGGCGATGTCGTCGACGACAATCAATCGCACCACCTATTTCCTCGAAGAGACGATGGCGCCGCGGATCACGATGCACTCGGGACTGCTCGACGTCTACGGCATCGGGGTCCTGCTCCTCGGCGACAGCGGAATCGGCAAGAGCGAGTGCGCTCTCGACCTGATCTATCGCGGTCATCGTCTCATCGCCGATGACATGGTCGTGATCCGCCGGCACCCGAACGACGTTCTGCTCGGTCACTCGAACGATCTTCTGCGACATCACATGGAGCTGCGCGGCATCGGCATCATCGACATCAAGGACCTCTTCGGCGTCGCCTCCACGCGCGACGTGAAGCCGATCGATCTGGTCGTCAGGCTCGAGAAGTGGGTGGAAGGCACCGAGTACGACCGCCTCGGCATCGTCGGCGAGAAATACGAGCTTCTCGGCGTTTCGAAGCCGTACGTAAGGCTGCCCGTGGCCTCCGGCCGCAATCTGGCACTCCTGGTCGAGATCGCCGCCCGCAATCATCTGATGAAGCTTCAGGGATACGATTCCGCGCGCGAGTTTACGCGCAGAATCGACGAGCAGATCGCACGGCAGGGAACGGGCAGTCCCGAGTCGGTGCCGGCGGCGGCGCCAACCGAATCGACGCGCACGAGATTCGCACCCGATCTGCTCGACCGGTCCCGCCGGCAACGATAAGAAGGAGGTACATGATGTACAAGCGATCCATCCTGTTGATGGCGGCGCTGATTGTCGCCGCATGTGCCAAGGAGCAGACCACGACGACTGCCACGACCGCGCCGGAACCGTCGCCCGTCTCTTCCACGAGCACAGCTCCTGCCGAGGCCAACGACATCACCGAGGGCCTGGAGACTCCCGAGTCGGTGCTTTACGACGCGACTCAGGATGTCTACTTCATCAGCAACATCAATGGTCAGCCGGTCGCGGCCGACAACAACGGTTACATCCTGCGCGTGAACCCGGATACGTTGAAGGCCGAGAAGCTGATCGAAGGCGGCAAGAACAACGTCACGTTGAATGCGCCGAAGGGATTGGCAGTCCTCGACGACACGCTTTACGTCAGCGATCTCACGGTTGTGCGCAAGTTCGATCGTAAGAGCGGTGCGCCGCAAGGGGAGATCGCGCTGCCGGGCGCGACCTTCATCAACGATGCCGCGAGCGACGGCAAGAGCGTCTACGTTTCCGACAGCGGATTGAAAGCGGGAGCGGGCGGCAACTTCGAGCCCACCGGCAGCGACGCGATCTGGCAGATCACCGGCGACAAACCGAAGAAGATCGCGTCAGGAAAGGATCTGAACCGGCCGAATGGAGTCGACATCGTCGACGGAAAACTGTGGGTCGTCACCTTCGGATCGAATGAGCTCTATCAGATCGACAAGGGGAAGAAAACGAACGTGGTGAAGTTGCCGAAAGGTCAACTCGACGGCCTCGCGCATCTGTCCGACGGAACGTTCCTGGTGACGAGCTGGGAGTCAAACACCGTGTATCGCGGCACCGCCACCGGTCCGTTTACTCCCGCGATCGAGAACGTGAAATCGCCTGCCGATATCGGTTATGACACGAAGCGCCAGCGACTGCTCGTGCCGCACTTCACGGAGAACAAGGTCACGATTCATGCGTTGCAGTAATCTGGAGTGCGGCGGCCATGCTGCCGCACTCCAGATGAAAGCTCCCGAGTACCTCGTCATCATCACCGGCTTGTCCGGGTCAGGAAAGAGCTACGTTCAGTCGACGCTCGAAGATCTCGGCTTCTACTGCTCGGACAACCTGCCGGTGGCGTTGATCGAGCCATTTCTGCAAGAGGTTGCGGAACACGAGAACGCGAATCGCGTGGGCATCGTCGTCGATGTCCGCACGCACGACTTCGCGACGACGTTTCCGGCGTTTTATCGCGAGCGCCTGCTCAATCTCGTGCCGCACGCAATCCTGATTTTTCTCGAAGCCACGGACGACGTGCTGGCTCGCCGCTATCAGGAGACGCGCCGTCCGCATCCGCTGGAGAAGGGTCGGCCGATCCTCGAGGCGATTCAGGCCGAGCGCGAGACGCTCACCGAAGTGAAATCGCTCGCGAACATGGTCCTCGACACGTCGCAGTTCTCGGTCCATGAGCTGAAGGCGGAAGTGATGCGCCGCTTTCAGCTCGACGGCCGTGAAGTCTCGATGCTGATCACGATCATCAGCTTCGGATTCAAATTCAATCAGCCGTACAACATGGATCTCCTCTTCGATGTGCGTTTCCTGCCGAATCCCCACTTCATCCCCGAGCTTCGACCGAAAACGGGACTCGATCCGGAGATCATCGACTATCTGAAACAGCAGCCCGAGTACGAAGCGTTTTACTCGCGCCTCCACGAATTCGTCACCTATCTCATCCCCCAATACAAGAAGGAGATGAAAAGCTATCTGACGATCGCGATCGGCTGTACCGGCGGGCGTCACCGCAGCGTCGTCATCGCCCAACGCCTCGGCGAGGAGTTGGAACGCCAGGGGCACAACGTGGAGATCGTGCATCGCGACTATCGACGATAAAGCGGTTACGGGTCGTAGGTCGTAGGTACCGGGGGCATTCAGGCGACAAGGCCCACGGTACCTACGACCCACGACCGACGACCGTTAAACCACGAGCGATGACCTATACAATCTGCCACCATGATCGGAGCCCTCATCGTTACTCACGGAAATCTCGCGCACGAGCTGCTGAGCGCTGCTCGTCAGATCGAAGCGGACGTCGCCGGCATCGAAGCTGTTTCTCTCGAATGGAACGAAACCGTCGATGTCTCTCACGAAAAGATCGCCGACGCGCTGCAGCGCGTCGGCCGCGAACGCGACGTCATCATCTTCACGGACATGTTCGGCGGTACGCCGAGCAACATCAGCCTCTCCTTTCTCGAAAAGGGGCATGTCGAGGTCGTCACCGGCGTGAACCTGCCGATGGTTGTGAAGTTTGCCATGGTGAAGCAGCAGTCGGGCGACCTGGCCACGGTGGCCCACATGATCACGGAGAAAGGCTCGAAGGCCATCCGCGTGGCCTCCGATCTTCTCACCACCGCCGCGGGAGTGTCTGGTTGATCTCGCGCGACATCGAGATCAAAAACAAACTCGGCCTGCACGCCCGCGCGGCGGCGAAACTCGTACACACCGCCGCGCGATTCAAATCCGACATCAAAATCCGCAAAGACGACGAAGAAGTCGACGGCAAGAGCATTCTCGGCATTCTTCTCCTCGCCGCCGGTCGTGGATCCACGATCACCGTTCGCGCCGACGGCGAGGACGAGCGCGAAGCGCTCGACGCAGTGGAGAAGCTCATCGACTCAAAATTCGACGAGGTAGAATGAGTTAGACCTTAGTCGTTGGTCGCTGGTCCTTGGTCGCTAGGGACTAACGACCAGCGACTAAGGACTAGCCGCATGCTCCTCGAACGAACCGCAGCCCAGGCACGAAGCGACATCCGGACATACAAGGGCATCGGTGTGTCGCCCGGGATCGCCATCGGCCGTGCCGTGATCGTCGAGAAGCGCATCTCCTCCGTCTATCGCGTTCCCATTCGCGAAGAGGACGTGCCCGGTGAGGTCAAGCGCTTCATGGAATCGCTCGCGAAAACACGCGAGGAGCTGCTGGAGCTGAAGCAGAAGGTCAGCCGGTCGATGGGGGAGGAGTTCGCCTCCATCTTCGAGGCGCATGCGCTGATGGTCAGCGATCCGTCGTTCGCCGATAAAGTGATCCAGAAAATCGAGTCGGAGCAGGTGAACGCCGAGTGGGCGCTCTCCGAAGTGCAGGAAGAATTTCAGGCGCGCTTCGAGAGCTTCGATGATCACTATCTGCGCGAGCGCACGGCCGACGTCAGAGATGTCGCCGAGCGCGTGCTCAAGCATCTGCAGGGAGTCGCGCACCACGATCTCTCGGAGATTACACACGACATCGTGATCATCGCCGACGATCTCACGCCGTCAGACACGATCCATTTCAATCGGCGGCCGATCGTCGGCTTTGCTACCGAGACGGGCGGCCGCACATCGCATACATCGATCATCGCCAAGTCGTTGTTCATGCCGGCGGTCATCGGCGTCCCGCGGCTCACGAAAATCGTCGACAACGACGAGCTCGTGATCGTCGACGGCTACGAAGGGACGCTGCTCGTCAATCCGACGCCGGCGATGGTCGCCGAGTATCGCGGCCGTGTGTCGCGACACGCCGAGGCGGAGAAACAACTGCTGGGAAATCGCGAGCTCGCCGCCGTGACGAAAGACGGTCGCGAGATCTCGCTGCAGGCGAATATCGAGCTGGTCGAGGAGCTCGAGGATGCCCGGAAGTTCGGCGCACAAGGCATCGGTCTCTATCGCTCGGAGTTCCTCTACATCTCGAAGAGCCCCGGACTGCCGACGGAAGAAGAGCATTTCGCCGTCTACAAACAACTGGCCGAGGCTCTCATCCCGAACTGGTGCGTGATCCGGACATTCGATCTCGGCGGGAAAAAACTTGCGCGCGAAGTGATGGGAAGCAAGGAAGACAATCCCGTTCTCGGCCTGCGCGCGCTGCGTCTCTGCATGAAGCATCGCGATATGTTCCGCACGCAACTGCGCGCTCTTCTGCGTGCATCGGCGTTCGGGAAGCTGAAGATCATGTTCCCGCTCGTCTCCGGCGTGCAGGAATTGCGGCAGGTGAAGACATTGATCCGCGAGATCCGCTCGGAGCTCGATGCCGAGGGAATCGCCTACAACCGCGATCTGCAGATCGGAATCATGATCGAGGTTCCCTCGGCGGCTCTGATCGCCGACCTGCTCGCGACCGAAGCGGACTTTTTTTCGATCGGGACGAACGATCTCATTCAGTACTCGCTCGCCATCGATCGATCCAATGAGAACGTCAGCTATCTCTACGAGCCGCTCCATCCGGCGCTCCTGCGGCTGATCAAGAGTGTGATCGAGGCAGGCAAGCGCGCCGGCATCGAAGTGTCGCTGTGCGGCGAGATGGCCTCCGATCCGATTTACGCTGTCGTGCTGCTCGGGCTCGGACTGGAGATCTTCTCGATGAATCCGTCGAGCATCCCCGTGATCAAGAACATCATCCGTTCGGTGCGCTACCGCGACTGCCGGCGCATCGCCGAGGTGGCGCTGCAGAAGAAGACGGCGCAGGAGATCGAGGAGTTTGTCATCGAGAGTGTCGCGACGCGCTTTCCAGAAGGACTCAGCCACACCGGCGTATGAGCCACGATCATCTGTTTCATCACCGGGAGATTCATCGCGTTCCGAAGCCGTGGGGCTATGAGCTCATCTTCGCGAAGACCGACCGCTACGTCGGGAAGATCCTGCACGTGAACCGCGGCGAGTGCCTCAGCCTTCAGTACCACGAAATGAAAGAGGAAACGCTCTTTGTTGTGCACGGCGAATTGCGGCTGACCATCGAGTACGACGGTGATCGACGGGAGCTGAGTCTGCGGGAGGGCGAAGCCTTCCACATTCCGCCGCGCCTCATCCATCGGATGGAGGCGGTCGTCGATACGGATGTGGCGGAGGTCTCGACGCCGGAGCTTCACGACGTGGTTCGCCTCGAAGATCGATACGGCCGCGCGGGTACGAGCAAACCATGAAGATCGCCATCACGTTTCTCTGTCTAGCGGCGTGCTTCAGCACGCCGATGGCCGCGCAGGAAGCCGGCAAGAAGCCCGATCTCGTCACGACTGCAAAACAATCAAAAGAGAAGCGGAAGAAAAGCTCGACCAGGGTCATCACGAACAAAGACGTCAAGAAATCGAAAGGCAAATTGATCGTGTTGAGCACGCCGGTAGGTAAGCCGGCGGCCGAGGCCGCAAAGCAGCCGCTCGATCCAGACAAGCTTTTCCGAGAGCGCAGAGATGCATCTGAACGGCTGCAGACCGCGCAGAAGAAAGTCGATGGCCTGCAAAAGGAGCTCGACTCGATCGAGCAGCAGTACTACCGTGAGAACGATCCGAATTATCGCGATCAGGTGATTCAGCAGCGCTTCGCGCAGACAAAACGGCAGTTCGATGATGCGCGGCAGGAGCTGGCCGACGCACGCGATGCGTTAAAGAAATTCGACCCGTCACAGAAATGAGCAAGAGCTACTTCATCGAGACGTGGGGTTGCCAGATGAACGATCTGGACAGTCAGCGACTGTCCGGCAACCTCAAGCTGCGCGGATGGAAGCGCGTCGATGATGAGAGACACGCGAATCTCATTCTCCTGAACACCTGCAGCATTCGCGAAAAAGCTGAGCAGAAAGTTTTCTCGCGGCTCGGAGAGCTGCGCGAGTTGAAGCAGGAGTCGGGCGCGCAGATCGGCGTCTGCGGATGTCTGGCGCAGCAGGAAGGGGAGAGGATCCTCGAGCGCGCGCCGTGGGTCGATTTCGTGATGGGGCCGGGCAACGTCGGCTATCTCGATGATGTCCTCGCCGGCGCGAAACCGATCGCCATCGATTTCCCTGAGGATCGCCGCTACGACTATCTGACGATGGATCGCCCGTCGGCAACGAAGGCGCAGGTGACGATCATCGAGGGCTGCAACAAGAACTGCACGTTCTGCATCGTTCCGACAACGCGCGGCCGCGAGGTCTCGCGTCCGTTCGAGGATGTGATCGCAGAGGTCCGCTCCGCTGTCGAAAGCGGACGCGTCGAGATCGAGCTCCTCGGCCAGACGGTCAACGCCTATCGCTGTCCGGTGTCGAAGCGCGATTTCGGCGCGCTGCTCGCCGCAGTCGCAGAGATCCCGCACGTTGCGCGACTGCGGTTCATGACCTCGCATCCTGCCGAAGTGAATGACTCGATGATCGCTGCGATGCGCGATCATCAGAATATTTCGCGCTATCTACATTTGCCGGTGCAGTCAGGTTCGTCGACGATCCTGCGCCGCATGAAACGGCTCTACACGCGGGAGAAGTATCTCGAGACCATCGCGCGCATCCGCGAAGCGATCCCCGAGATCCATTTCTCGACCGATGTCATCGTCGGCTTCCCCGGCGAGACCGAGGAACATTTCCAGGAGACGCTCAGCCTGATCGAGCAGGTTCGATATGGCTCGCTGTTCGCCTTCAAGTACTCGCCTCGGCCCGGCACGCCGTCGTTGAAGATCGGCCCGCCCGTGGACGATGCCGTGGCGTCCGAGCGTCTGGCGCGCCTTTTCGAGCGACATGAGCGCATCAAGCGCGAACGCCTCGAATCGTATCAGGGCCGTGTGCTTCCAGTGCTTTACGATGGGCCGAGCAGGCACGATCCGGCCATGCTCGCCGGCCGGACGGATGATAATTACGTCGTGAACTTCTTCGGAGATCCGGCCACACCGCTCGGGACGCTGATTGGCGTGCGGATCGACCACGCGCAGCACCACACGTTGCGAGGGGAGGCCGTCGCATGACCCAGTTGGTTCCGATGTCGATCAAAGGCTTGATGCTCGATCCGGTGTCGAACTCGCCCATCGTCGTCCTCAAGGACGAGAACGAGAAGTTCTTCCTGCCGATCTGGGTCGGAATCTTCGAGGCCAACGCCATCGCCCTGCAGCTCGAGAACATCAGCACGCCGCGGCCGATGACTCACGATCTTCTTCGTAACATGATCTCCGAGCTCGACGCGCGCGTGATCCGCGTCGTCATTAACGATCTGCGCGACAGCACGTTCTTCGCGCAGATCCGATTGATCACAGGCGAGAAGACGCTCGAAGTCGACGCCCGCCCGAGCGATGCCATCGCGCTCGCGTTGCGCACGGAAGCGCCGATCTTCGTCGCGCAGTCGGTCCTCGATCAGGCTCAGACCATCTCGCCGGACGGCGATGATCAGGACGAGAAGCTGAAAAAATGGTTCGAGCAGCTCGGCCCGGAGGACATGGGCAAGTACAAGATGTGATGGGTCGTAGGTCGTGGGTCGTAGGTGCCGGGGGCATTTAGGCGCTGAGGCCCCGACACCCACGACCTACGACCCACGAGCGTTCGACGGTACAATCACATCACGGACTGAATGATCATTACCGTAGCCAACCAAAAAGGCGGCGTTGGTAAAACCACCACCACCATCAATCTCGCCGCCGCCGTCGCCAACAAAGGATTCAAGACACTTCTCGTCGATCTCGATCCGCAGTCGAATTCGACGATGAGCTATGTCGATCCGCGCTCGGTCACACGGTCGATGTACGACGTGCTCGTCACCGAAGAGCTGACCTTCCCGGAAGTCATCGTGCAGACGACGGTCGACAATCTGTGGCTCGCGCCGTCGCGCATTTCGCTGGCCAAACTCGAATCGAAACTGATCGGCGAGATCGACGGACCGTTTCGCCTCAAGGACAAGATGAAAGACGTCGTCGACGACTACGACTACATCTTCATCGACACGCCGCCGACTCTCGGGATGATCACCGTGAACGCGCTCGTCGCTTCGACGCACGTGCTCGTGCCGATTCAATCGTCGTACTTCGCGCTCGAGGGGACCGACGATCTGCTCGAGACCATCGAGAAGATCAAAGCCCGGCCCAACCCGAACCTTCAGCTCCTCGGCGTGGTGATCACGATGCACGATAAGCGCACGACGTTGGCGAAAGACATTCACGACCAGATCGGCCAGGTGTTCGGCGATCGATTGTTCAACACCATCATCACGAAATCGATCCGGCTCGAGGAGAGTCCGGCGTACAAGGAATCGATCTTCACCTTCGCTCCGAAATCGAGCGGAGCGATGGAGTACTACTCGTTGTCCGAAGAGCTTCTGTCGAGGGTCTGACGAATGGCAATGAAACGCGGTCTTCCCGAGCGTCACGGTATGCGCCATGACTCCCACTATGTCGAAGAGCTGACGAGGCGCTCCGGACGCCACATCGGCTCGATGATTCCGCTGTCGATGATCGAGCCCAACGCCGGACAGCCTCGCTCGAACCTCGGCAACATCGAAGAGCTGGCCGCATCCATCCGCGAGAAGGGAGTGCTCGAGCCGATCCTGGTCCGCTCGGTTGCGCCGAATCGATACCAGATCATCTCCGGCGAGCGGCGGTATCGCGCGGCAGCGATCGCCGGCCTGGATGAGATTCCCGCGATCGAGTTCGAGGCGGACGACAAGGAGACGCTCGAGATCGCGCTCATCGAGAACATCCAGCGCAAGGATTTGACACCCTTCGAAGAAGCGGAAGGCTTCATGCTCCTGCAGCAGAAATTCGGCTACACACACGAGCAGATCTCGCAGGTGATCGGCAAGTCGCGCACGACGATCACCGAGACGCTGCTGATCAACGACATCCCCGATCGCATTCGCGCGATGTGCCGCGAGGCGGGAATCGCGAACAAATCTGTGCTCGTGCAGGTCGCGCGCGCCGGGTCGGAACAGGCGATGGAGAAAGTCGTGCGCCGATTCGCGGCAGGGGAGATGTCACGGGAGGATCTGCGCAAGCAGACCGCCAAACCGG
>DASYUK010000281.1:0-1967 GCA_036001325.1 Thermoanaerobaculia bacterium | reverse complement strand
ATCGATGAGCTGCTCGATCAGGCGGCAAAGCTGAAGATGCCGGCGATCGCGGTCACCGAGCACGGGAATATGTTCTCGTCGGTGATCTTTCACGATCACGCGCGGCAGCATGGCATCCAGCCGATTCTCGGGTGCGAGGTCTACGTCGCGCCGGGGAGCCGGCTCACCAAGAGCGGAAACCCCGGGGAGACAGCGAACCATCTGGTGCTGCTCGCGGAGACCAACGAGGGCTATCACAATCTGATCAAGCTGGTCTCATCGGGGTACACCGAGGGCTTCTACTACAAGCCTCGCATCGACAAGGAGCTCCTGGCCCGGCATTCCAAAGGCCTGATCGGATTGAGCAGCTGCCTGAAAGGCGAGGTGGCTGAGGGCATTTCGCATCAACAGGAGCGGAAGGCCGTAGAAGCCGCGGCCGCCTACCGGGACATCCTTGGCCCCGGCAACTTCTTTCTCGAGATGCAGTGGCACGGCATCGACGATCAGCGCATCGTCAACGCCGGCCTGCCTGCCATCGCGCGGGATCTCAATCTGCCGCTCATCTGCACGAATGACGTCCACTACGTTCGCGAGACCGACGCGCACCCGCACGACATCCTGCTCTGCATCGGCACCGGCAAGGCGTACAGCGATCCGAAGCGGATGCGCTACGAGAGCCGCAACTTCTTTCTCAAGACTCCGGAGCAGATGGCCGAGGCTTTCAAGGATTATCCGGACGCGCTCGCGAATACCGTCCGCATCGCGGAGCGCTGCAACGTGCTTCTCGCCGAGGGCGAGAACTTCCTGCCGAACTTCGACGTGCCGGCGCCGTACACGCTCGACGACTACTTCGAGCACATCGTGCGCGAGGGCTTCAAGGACCGCCTGACACGGCTCAAGCAGCTCGCCACGACCGGCACGCTCAGGCACACGATCGACGAGTACGAGCGGCGGCTGTCGTACGAAATCGACATGATCAAGCAGATGAAGTACCCGGGGTACTTCCTGATCGTGTGGGACTTCATCCGGTACGCGCGCGAGCAGGGCATTCCGGTCGGCCCGGGCCGCGGCTCAGCGGCCGGCAGCCTCGTCGCGTATTGCCTGAGGATTACCGATGTCGATCCGCTCGACTTCGACCTCATCTTCGAGCGGTTCCTCAACCCCGAGCGCGTGTCGCTGCCCGACATCGACATCGATTTCTGCGAGCGGCGGCGCGGCGAGGTCATCGAGTACGTCACCCGGAAGTACGGCCGTGAGAACGTCGCCCAGATCATCACCTTCGGCACGATGAAGGCCAAGGCAGTCGTGCGCGACGTCGGCCGCGTGCTCGAGATGCCGTTTGCCGACGTCGACAAGGTCGCCAAGCAGATTCCGGCGACGCTCGACATGACGCTCGACAAGGCGCTCGAGGAGAATCCGGTCCTCAAGGAAATGGAGCAGACCGATCCGAAGGTCAAAGAACTGCTCGCGGTCGCCAGGCGGCTCGAAGGCATGACCCGCCACGCCTCCGTCCACGCGGCCGGCGTCGTCATCGCGCCGAAGGCGATCACCGAATACGCGCCGCTTTACAAGGGCGCGCGCGACGAAATCACGACCCAGTGGTCCATGAAGGAGATCGAGCGCATCGGTCTGCTGAAGATGGACTTTCTTGGCCTGAGCACGCTGACGCTCATCGCCGATGCCATCGTCGAGATCGAGCACACGACGGGCGAGAAGCTCGACATCGATCGCGTGCCGCTCGACGATGCCAAGACGTATCAGATTTTTCAGGATGCGCAGACCTACGGTATTTTCCAGTTCGAGAGCAGCGGCATGCGGGATATTCTCCGCAAAGCCAAGCCGCAGCGGCTCGAGGATCTGATCGCGTTGAACGCGCTGTACCGCCCGGGTCCGCTCCGGAGCGGGATGGTCGACGATTTCATCGCGCGCAAGCAGGGCAGGACCGAGGTGAAGTACGAGCTGCCCGCCCTCGAGCCGATTCTTGCCGA
>DASYUK010000280.1:0-5864 GCA_036001325.1 Thermoanaerobaculia bacterium | reverse complement strand
AACGCATCGACGAGAAATCGCATCCGAACAGCGGCGATCTCGTCTTGTACGCCTATCCGCATGTCGCGCTGAGCGCCACCGGCGGGGAGACGGTCACGAAGCCGCGCTCGTATGGACAGCATGGTGGAATCGGATCGCATGCCGAGTTTCAGACCGTGCTGATCGCCTGGGGCGCAGGAGTGGCGCATGCCGTCGTGCCGGAGCTGCGCCAGACACAGATCGCGAGCTATGTCGCCGCGCTGCTCGGCATGGATCCACCGCAGAAGGCAGATCGTGCGCCGATTACTCCGTGAAGTCGCGATCTTTCTGTTCTTCCTCGCCGCCGCGATCGCGCTGACCTGGCCGCTGGCGACGCACCTCCGCACCGCGCTTCCCGACCGAGGGGATCCGGTGCTGAATACGTGGATCATCGATTGGGTGTCGTACGCGCTCACCCACTCGCCGCTGCATCTGTTCGATGCGCCGATCTACTATCCGGCGAAGTATCCGCTGGCGTACAGCGAGAACATGATCGGCGTGGCGATCTTCGGCGTGCCGCTGCGCCTCGCCGGTCTCGCCCCTCTAACGATCTACAACATCCTCGTTCTCCTCGGTTTCGCGCACGCTGGCTACGGCGCGCACGTGCTCGCAAGAGTGATCACGCGATCGAATCTCGCCGCGTTCATCCCGGGCATCTTCTTCGCGTTCACGTCCTACAAGTTCGATCATCTATCCCACATCCAGATCATCTGGAGCGGATGGCTGCCTCTGATGCTCGCCGCGCTGCTCGTCTATTGGCGCCGGCCTGTTGCAGCGACGGCGGCACTCTTCGCCGGCGCGTTCCTGATGAACGGACTGACGAACATCCACTTCTTTCTCTTTGCTTCAGCGGCGATCGCGTTGAGCATCGTGTTTCTGGCGATCGTCGCACCGAGCTGGCGGACGACGATCGGCGCGATCGTTTCGCTCACCGTTGCGCTAGTTCTTCTTCTGCCGATTCTCTTGCCCTATCGGACGATCTCCAGGCAGTACGGCGCGAGACGAATTGCGCCGGAGGTGACGGCCGGTTCGGCCGCGTGGGACGACTGGCTTCGCACAACGGGTCGCAGCGTTGTCTACAGCCGTTTCGTCGACCTGGAACGCGCACGTGGAGAGCGCGTTCTCTTTCCGGGCCTTCTTCCGATCGGGCTGACCATCTACGCGCTGCTCACTGCGCCGCGTCGCGGAAGATCCGCCGGCTCCGGCCGACCATCGTCGCGATGGCTGCACGCCATCGATGCCGCGATCATCGTCTTCGGCATCGCCGCGTGGATCGGCGCGGTCACCGCGGGCTTCGTCGTCAGATTCAACGGACTGCGTATTCTATCGATCGACAATGCCGACTTTCCGACGATCATCGCACTCGCATTGATCGTCGTTCGGCTGTCGATTCGACTGCCGAACGCATTCGGCGGCTTCGAGGGGCGCACGCTGCGTGACGCGATTCGCGATTCGAGTTTTCCCCGCGAACTTTGGGTCGCCGCCCTCTGGATCGTCATCGGCATCATCGGATCGTTCGGCATGAATGCGTTCTTTCACAAATTCCTCTTCCGGCACGTCGAGGCGTATGGCGCGATTCGCGCGGCGGCGCGCTGGGCGATTCTCGTCTACGTCGGTCTCAGCGCCTGGATGGCGGCCGGCGCGACGGAGCTGATCGCGCGTCGCCGCGGTTGGCGCCGCGAGGCGACTGCGGCACTCTTACTGCTCGCAGCGTTTGTCGACGTCGCGCCGCGCATTCGATGGGAGCAGTTCGTCACCGACACCCCTCCGCTCTACCGCTGGATCAATCGCGAGCGCATCGGCCCGATTCTCGAATTGCCGATGCACAACCCGCAGTACATCGAGTTCATGTACGTCTTCTATTCAACCGCGCATCGTGTTCCGCTGCTGAACGGAACATCAGGATGGGAACCGCCGATGCACGAGCGGCTGCGCTGGCGGATCGAGTCGGGAAGAGTCGACGAGAATTTCACGCGCTCGCTCGAGCGCTACGGCTGCAGGCTCGTCGTCGTCCATTCCGATCGCCTCTGGTCGGACAAGAAAAACGTTCTGCCGTGGCTCGGGCGGGAGACACGAGCGGGGCGGTTGGCATTTCTGCGCCGCTTCGAAAGCGGAATGAGCGGAGATTATGTGCTGGCCGTGACGCGCAATGTTCCGCAGTGGCCGCGCTTCGTCGACACGACGCGCGATGCGGCCGGCTTTCAGCCGGGCGAGAACTTCCAGCGCATGCTGCGCGGCGAGATGACCTACAACAGCTCCACGTTCGGACGGCTGGAGATGCCACAGGCCTACGAAGAAAAGCGAGGAGAGCTGCACGTGTCCGGATGGGCGATGTCACCGGCGGGAATCGATCATGTGACCGTGCTCCTGCATGGCGGAAAGATGCGCTTTACCGCCGAGCGGTATCACCGTCCCGACGTGCGCGCGCTTTTCCCGTGGTATCCAAAGGATCGACTGCCAGGCTTCGCCTATGTCTTTCCAAAGCGGCCGAAAGGCATTCCGGCCGACACCGATGTGCAGATCGAGATCGTCGACGGCGCGGGACGAACAACGCGCCTGCCGGATGCGCCGATCACGTGGGATTGACGCCCTCTCCCATCGGGAGAGGGTGGCGCGAAGCGCCGGGTGAGGGGCGCCCCCCATCCGGCCTTCGGCCACCTTCTCCCGTCGGGAGAAGGACTAATACTCCTCCAGCACCTGCGGAAACTTCCACCGCGCCTCCCGAATCTCCTCTTCGATGATCTCGCGTTCGGGCGCGTCGGCGAGCTGCGGCACATCCCAGTTCGCCAGCCACATCGGACTGACGTACGGCAAGACCGCGATGTGCTCGAGTCTGTACGGAAGCTCGAGCGCTTCGAAGCGCGCGTTGAGATAGGCGACCACGTCTTTAGACGTCGGGATTCTCTCGGTCATCGATCGACAGCTCTTTCATCTTCGCCTGCAGCGTTCGCACGGAGATGCCGAGGCTCTCGGCGGCGTCGGAGCGCGAGGGGAACCGGTGAACGGCATCGCTGATCTTGATCCTCTCGACCGCCCGCGCGGTGCGATCGACCGCGTCGTCGAGCGTGCCGGAGAGATCGATCGCGTCGCCGAGCGATGAAGGGGATGTCGAGGCCGTGAGGTGCAGGTCGGCAGGGGTGATCGTGCTGCGATCGCACAGAATCGCTGCGCGCTCGATGCAGTTTTCCAGCTCGCGGATGTTGCCGGGCCAGTCGTACGAGCGCAGAACCTCGCGCGCTTCGTCGGCGATGCGAAGCTGCGGCTTGGCGAGGTCGCGTGCGAATCGCTGGATGAAGAAGTCCGTCAGGGCATCGATGTCCTCGCGTCGCGCGCGCAGCGGCGGGACGGTGATCGGAAAGACGTTCACGCGAAAGAAGAGATCTTCGCGGAACCTCCCCTGCTTCACGTCCTCGACGAGATTGCGATTCGTCGCGCAGATGATCCGCACGTCCGCTTCGATCGTCGGACCGCCGCCGATTCTCTCGAAGCGGCGCTCCTGAATCACGCGCAAGAGCTTCGATTGAACGCCGTGCCCGAGCTCGCCGATCTCGTCCAGGAAAATCGTGCCGGTGTCGGCAAGCTCGAACTTCCCGAGCTGGCGCCCGCTCGCGCCGGTGAATGCCCCTTTCTCGTGACCGAACAGCTCGTTCTCGATGAGTGTGTCGGGGATGGCCGCGCAGTTGATGGCCACGAAGGGCCGATCGGCGCGCGAGGAGAGTTGATGGATCGCGCGCGCAAAAAGCTCCTTGCCCGTCCCTGACTCTCCTTGCAGCAGCACGGTCGAATCGGTCCCGGCAACCTTCTGCACGGCCTGCGACACCTCGACGATCCGCGGCGATTCGCCGACGATCGCCGGCAGCCGGTAGCGCTTCTGAAACTCCTCCTTCAGCAACAGATTCTCCGATCGCAGCGCGCGATCTTCGCGGCAGCGCCGCAGCAGGAGCATCAGGTAATCGACGTTGAGAGGCTTCTGGATGAAGTCCTTGGCGCCGAGTTTCATCGCCTCGACGGCGTTCTCGATCGTACCGAACGCCGTCATGACGATCACCGGACAATCGGCGTCGCTCTCCTTCGCCTGCTTCAGAACGGCGATGCCGTCGGCCCCCGGCAGCCGGAGATCGGTCAAGACGGCGAAGTATCGACGCCCTTCGGCGAGCCAGCGCATCGCCTGTGCACCCGTTGACGCGATTTCTGCCTCGAAGCCTTCGGCCTCGACGGTCTCCTTGAGCATGAGACCCAATGACTCTTTGTCCTCGACGATCAGCAGACGTTTCATCAAAGACCGAAGTACGAGCGGATTCGCGTCAACAGCGTCAACTCCTCGTCCTCCATCGACGCTGTCTGCAGTTCATGCAGGCGCATGCGCCGCTCCGCCACCTTCGAGGAGATGATGTTCGACAGCTCGGGATGGTCGCGCAGAATCGGCTGCAGCGCGTCTTTGGAGATCTCGATCGCGGTGACGTCAGTGAGGGCGACGACGTCGGCGGTCCGGGACTCGCCGGTGAGCAGCGCCATCTCGCCGAAGATTGCACCGGGGCCGAGCTGTGCCACTTCGTGACGTCCGGCCTTCGAGTCGTCGGGGATGCGCACCGAGACGGTGCCTTCATGCACGATGAACATCGAGTCGCCGGCGGTGGCCATGCGCAGGATGGTCTCACCGCGCGAGTAGAACCTCACCCGCGCCGCGTTCACCAACGCATCGTGCGCCGCCTCAGCCAGAGGGGCGAGGATGTCGACCTCCTGGAGGCGTTCGCGAACATCTTCCGCCGCCACGTCGTGCTCTTCGTGCTTCGGCGGCTCGTACGGATGAAAGGCGCGGATCGGAAACGGGATGGAGATGTTGTTGCGACGCAGCGAGTACCAGACGGCTTTGCGGACATCGGCGTCGATGCGGTCGCGCGCGGAGTAGTCGCGCGTGTAGTACTTGATCTCATAGACGACCGACGAGTCGCCAAACGATGCGACGCGCGCGAAGCAGGGAATCTCGCGTGAGACGCCGTCGACGTGCGAGGCCGCCTGAGTGAGCGTGTTGATGACGGTTGCCGGCGGCACGTTGTAGTCGATGCCGACGGAGAGCACCCGGCCGTTCACGCGATCGCGCGGAAAGACCTCCAGCCGCTCGCGAGCCAACAGAGAGTTTGGAAGGATCACGACGTTGTTGTTGAACGTGCGGATGCGCGTCGCGCGCCAGGTCACCCCTTCGATGACACCGATATGATCGCCCGATCGCAGCACATCGCCGACGACAAAGCTGCCCTCCATGTGCAGCGCGATTCCGGAAAAGAGATTGCCGAGCGTCTCCTGCAGGGCGAGACCGAGGATCGCGGCGATGACTGTGCCGGCAGCGAGCCACTTCGTGATCGAGAACCCGAGCAGTTTCCACGTCGCCCATGTGAAAAAGGCGAAGTAGAGACCGATCGCGACCACATCGCGCAACAGCCGCGGCGCCGACATGTGGCGACGTTGCGAAAGAACGACGTCAAAGATCGTGGCATCGAGGATCCGGACGACGAGAAGAATGAGCGGGACGAACGCGGCGAAGAGAAGGCCCTGAAAGTGCTCGCCGAGAACGTCCTTCCACATCGCCGGATCGAGCTGCGTCAACGCGATCCGGTACAACACAAAGAGCGCCGCGCTGGAAACAAGCGGATAGATGATGCGCGAGCGCGCTTCCGTCATCGCGTCACTCCTCCGCGGCGGTTGCGCGTCAGCAGAACGATGTCCTTCACGCCGATCAGGATATGCACCACGCCCACGCCCGAGATGAATCCGCGCACGAACGGATTATCGGCCCAGACGCCGATGGCCACGTGGTTGTGCAGCAGCGGATTGAGCGTCCAGATGCG
>DASYUK010000279.1:0-1595 GCA_036001325.1 Thermoanaerobaculia bacterium | reverse complement strand
GGAGGAACGAACTCGCGCCAGAATGTTCTCGAATGCTTCGATACGACCAGAGTCGTCCAATGCTGCGGAGATCTCTGTGATCAGCGAGCGAACGCGCTCGAGATCGATCTCTCTCCAATGGAGAGCCAGCAGGCGCTCGATGTCCGCTCGATCGCGATCGCGCCAGGCCGCCGCTTTGTACACGATGAGGTCCTCGGGAGTCGCAACCCGCAGAGTCACGCCCCCGATCTCGATCTGATTGGCGCGGGCAAGCGCTTCCTCTTCGAAAGGAAGCCAGGCCAACGAGACTTCGATGGTCACGCCGCTCGGCTCATGACGAAGGAGCAGCACCTGTCGCTCACGAGCAAATTGGACCGCGTCGGCGATGCGCGGCACGATGCCATAGCGCGCGAAGCTCGTGACAAGCGATTCGGGACTGCTATCGCGGCCCAGCACCACCGCATCGATGTCGATCGTCTGGCGCGGCACCCCTGCGGCAATCACGGCAATGCCGCCGATGATCATCGAAGGAGCGCGAATCTCGCCGAGAGCTGCCGCAAGCGCGCGGAGCGCGTCGGTGAAACGCTGTTCAGCGGGGAGCACGCCAGCGGGCGCGAAGCAACGCCCAGGCCTCCCACATCTGGAGATCTTCTCTCACTGAAACGGGATCGTCGCGCTCGAAGGGTGAACCATTCTGGCTCTCATCCCACGTCAGCAGGGCCATGGCCGAGGCGAAGGCTTGAGCGGGAGTGAGGGCGTTGCGCTGCATCTCGACGACTTCTCTGGCCGCGGCAGCCCTCTGATTGTCGTTCCACACCCTCACGTCGTGAGGATCCATGAAGTGGATTGTACCCGGTGTCGTTCCTGACATGCCGGGCTGAGGACGCTGTCCATTGCCGGCTTGCCGTTGGTTGAATCACGCCGATGATGAATGATGGCGTTGCCCTGCAGGGTATCAAGTGCCTTATGGGAAACTCGGGGTGACAGGAACGCCCGCGTTCTTTGGGAGCGGCAGGTTCCTCAATGGAGCGAAGCCGTAAATGGAGCGAAGCCGTACGACGAGTTCGCGAAGGTGATCAACGCCGAGCTGATACGGTTGAAGATTCCGATTCCTGCCGCGGCCTCGAAGAATCCGGCATGAACGAGGCGATTGGCTACTGCGTCAGGCCGCCGGCAGGCGGCGAGAGAAGTTTGTCGATCGCGGACTTGAATTCGGCGTACGCCTTCGCCCCGACCAGTTTGTTGGTCACTTTGACCGAGCCGTTGGGCTGCACGGTGCCGATCAGGAAGGTCGGCGTTCCGCTGATGCCGGCGCTGTTGGCGACGTCGATGTCCTTCTTGATGTCGGCCGCGTAGCGACCACTATCCAGACACTTCTGGAAGACCGGGGTGTCGATCTGCAACGCCTCCGCGTGCTTCGGCAGATCCGCCGCGGCGATGTTCTGCTGATTCGCGAAGAGCCGATCGTGCATCTCCCAAAATTTCCCCTGCTCGCCGGCGCAGTGTGCCGCCTCGGCTGCTTTCTGTGCGTTCTGATGGAATCCGAGCGGATAGTCGCGCCACACGTATTTGATCTTGCCTGTGTCGACGTAATCCTTGACGATCTGTGGATAGGT
>DASYUK010000278.1:0-28468 GCA_036001325.1 Thermoanaerobaculia bacterium | reverse complement strand
CATTCATCATCCGACGCCGCTCGACCGAAATGCCGGAACTGCTGAATCATCACGCCGACCAGAGGCCATCGATCACAGCCGCTAAACGCGGCAGGGATTCGCCCGCCCCTATTGACAATGCCTGCTAATGGGTGACCCCATTTAGCACCTCAATCCACAGCGGGAAGTTCCGTCGCCGGCGCCGCGGTCATCGTATGCCATGCGATCGCGCTGAGAACGACGGCAGCGCCGGCGATCGCAAACGCCGACGGACGCTCGCCGAGGAAGAGGAGGACCCAGAGCGGATTGGCGATCGGCTCGAGCATGCCGGTGAGCGATGCCTGCGTCGCGGTCACGTACTTGAGGCCGCGCACGAAGAGAACGTACGGGAGGCCGATCTGGAAGAGGCCGAGGAACAGGAGAACGCCGAATGACCGTGGCGTGAGCGTGAGATCGTCGCGGACGAACGGCAGGAGTGTTACAGCGAGAGCGAGGTTTCCCCAGATGATCGCCGACTCGGCGGCCTGATTCTCGCGGCGCAAGCAGAGAATGAGCGCGGCGAAGAAGACACTGGAGACGAGCGCCATCACATTGCCGCTCATGCCTCGAGTCTCGAGGCGGCCGACGAAGAAGAGCGCCATGCCGCCGATCGCCGCTGCGATCGCAATCGCATCGCGAAGGCGCATCGGTTCATGCGTGACGATCGGCGAGAAGAGCAACACCCACACGACGCCTGCATACTGTAGAAAGATCGCGTTGGCCGCGGTCGTCCACTTCGTCGCCGTCACGAACGACGTCAGACACGCGCCGTAGCTGATGATCGCGAAGATGAAGATGCCGGTCGAGTTCCATCGACGTCGCCCCCACACATCGCGTCCGAAGAGGATGAACAACGCCATCGCAGCGAAGAGCGATCGATAGAACGTGACCTTGAGCGGTGGATCGCTGATCGCTTTGATGCCGATGCCACCACTCGACCAGAGAATCGCCGCGGCGACGATGAGGAGGATTCCTTTCCGGCGCTCGTGCACGCGCGGATTGTAGGCGACGCGTCAGTTCGTCGGGCCGCGTTCAAACGTGTCGCGCAGCTCGCTCTCCGCCGGCGGGCAGGGACGCGGATCTTCAGGCGGCGGCACGACGATCGCGCATTCGCGGACGACGTCGGCCATCGTATCGATCTCCAGCGGCTTGTTGAGAACCGCGGAGACGCTCCGGGCATCAATGTTGGTGATCTTGTTCGGGTCGCGAACAGCGATGATGAACGTCTTCGACTCCGGACGGAAGTCGCGGAAACGCGCCAGGAAGGACTCGGCATCGCCGTCCTCGAGATCCATATCGATGAGGATGAGTGCGTAGTCGCAGGTCTCAACCTTCTCCATGGCATCATCCGCCGAAGCCGCGGTATCGACCGCCAGCGGCGCCTGATGCCGCAGGATCGTGAAAAGCATCACGCGGAGAACATCGTGGTCTTCGATGATCAGGACTCGTGGATTGTTTTCCATCGGACTGAATCGATATCTCAAAAGGCGTGCCATTCATTCGTGTCATTCCGTGGACGGGACACGCTGCAAGCGCTCGCTATCGGCGACGGGACACGATTCGATCTGCGTCGTCTCGTGCAGGCTGGAGAGGCATGCGGCGACGGTGTCGACGAGCATCTCGATGTCGAACGGTTTGCGAATCGTTCCAGCGACGACGTCGGGGTTGAGATCGCGCGGCGGTGCTCCGGCGGTGAGGACGATGACGAGCGGTCGCTGCTCGTCCTTGCGCCTCTCGAGATCGGCGAGAAAGTCATATCCGCTCATCACCGGCATCATCAGATCGAGCAGAATGACGCAATAGACGCAATGTTTGAGATGCTCCATCGCATCTGCGCCGTTCGATGAGGTATCGACCTTGAATCCGCGGCGGCGCAATACCGTGAAGAGCAGCGACCGAATTGCGGCATCGTCCTCCACTACGAGAATTCGTTTCTCTCTCCTCGCCATCGCACACACTCCGACCGCCCTCTCCTCGCCATCAATTCGAGCAAGTGCGGTGCCGGAAAGATGGTGAATCAGGAACGCGCTTCGATCGCCTCGCGGCTTTCCGCGCGCGCTGCCTTCGCCGGCTGAGCCACGAGCTCGACAATCGCCTTGTTGAACGCCGGAAGATCATCCGGTTTCCGCGAGCTGACCCAGTTGCGGTCGCGGATGACTTCCTTGTCCTGCCAGTTGCCGCCGGCGTTGCGGATGTCGTCCTGCAGCGTCGGCCAGCTCGTGATCGTGTGTCCCTTGACGAGCCCTGCCGAAACGAGAAGCCATGGACCATGGCAGATGACCATGATCGGCTTTCCGCTGCGTTCCATCTCCTGGACGAACTTCTGGGCATTCTTGTCGATGCGCAGCGCGTCGCCATTGATGACGCCGCCCGGCAGCAGCACGCCATCGAACTCGGCTGCGTTCGCCTTCGACATCTCGAGATCGACTTTGACCTTGCCGGTCTTGTCGCGATGCTTGAATCCCTGAATCTCACCGCTCTTCGGCGAGATCACGACGCATGTTGCGCCCGCCTTCTCCAGCGCCTCGCGCGGACTCGTCAGTTCGATCTGTTCGAATCCGTCCGTAGCGAGGATCGCGATGCGTTTACCTTTGAGATCGGTTGTCATGGCACTCCTCCTTTCACGATAAAGACGTGCAATGATCGAGCACTCAGCCATTGACGCGATGCAGAGGCTGCTCACCGCGCAGGAATTTGTACACATCAGTCGCCGCCGTGCGCGCCATCGCATCGCGCGCTTCTTCGGTCGCCGATCCGATGTGCGGCACGATGACAACGTTGTTCATCGTCAGCAGCCGTGGATTGACGATCGGCTCGTGCTCATAGACGTCCAGCGCTGCTCCGCGAATATGTCCCGATTCCAACGCATCGCAGAGCGCGTCTTCGTCGATGAGCGGACCGCGTGACGTATTCACGATGTATGCGCCGCGCTTCATCATCGCCAGCGCATCGCGGTTGATGATGTGCCGCGTCGCTTCAGTCAGCGGTGTATGCAGCGAAACGATGTCGCTCGTCTCCAGAACCTCGCCGAGCGGAGTGCCGGTGCGGCGCGACGTATGAATCACGTCCATCCCGAACGCCGTGGCGCGCCGCGCCACCGCGGTGCCGATGCGTCCCATGCCGATGATCCCGAGTCGCTTTCCAGCAAGCGAGGCGCCGAGGAGCTTCAGTGGATCCCATTCGCAGCGGCCACTGGTGCGAACTTCGCGATCGCCTTCGATGATCCGCCGCGTCACAGCGAGGATGAGGGCCATCGTCAGATCGGCCGTCGCTTCCGTCAAGACGCCGGGCGTATTCGTGATGGCGATGCCAAGCTCGCGCGCCGCGGCGACGTCGATGTTGTTGTAGCCGACCGCGAAGTTCGCCACGATGCGCAGATGCGGATTCGACGACAACACGCGGCGCGTGAGTGGATCGGAGAGCAGTGTGATCGCGCCATCGGCATCGGAGAGGATCGTGATCATCTCCTCCTCTGTTCGGTCATGCTCGGTCGGATGTTCGATCACGTCGAACTCGCCGGCCAGGATGGCGCGCGCCACGCGCGGAAACTTCGCGGTGAGGACGACGGTGTAGCGCATCAGCGACACTCTTCGATGCCGAAGTAATCGATCATGCGCCAGAGGAACCGTTCATAGACTCCGCGCATCAGCGCGTCCTTTTTCGGAAAGCGCCGGTCAGAGATGCACCTGTTCGGGCTGGTCAGTTTCACCGTTCCTTCGAACGGTAACACTTGATTGCTCGGCTGGGACCGGCGGAGAGGCTAATGGTTTCATCGTCGCGCTTCGACACGATTCAAGCTCTGCCCTGATGTCGAGGTTATCGCTTCGCGCGCGTCTTTGTGAGTAACCATCCGAGCACGAAGACTGTCCCGCCGATCGCAAGCAGCCGCACCTCCAGTCCGATATTGTTGCCGAGCATTCCGGCGCCGAGGCCGAAGGGAAGAATCAGTAGCGCGAGGAACTGCAACAGCCGCCCCAACTGCGCCATCACCGCGGGTGCTCGTCGATCGCGATCGTCTCGACGCGATCGCCGCGCTCGGTCTGATCGACGACGCTGTTCATTCCTGCGGTCACGCGACCAAAAATCGTGTAGCCGCCATCGAGGTGCGGCTGCGGCGAGTGCGTGATGAAGAATTGTGATCCGCCGGTGTCGGGACCGGACAGCGCCATGCCGACCGCGCCGCGCGTGTATTTCTGCAGATTGATCTCGTCGCGGATCGCGTAACCGGGGCCGCCATTCTGATCGTTGCGCGGATCGCCCCCCTGGATAACGAAGTTCGGCACGACGCGCATGAAGCTCGTGTTGTCGAAATACTTCTTCTTTGCGAGCTGCGCGAAGTTCCAAGCCGTGATCGGCGCATCCTGCGGCAGGAGCGCGATGTCGATCGCGCCGCGGGTCATGTGAATCGTGGCCGTATGCGGCTCGCGCGCCCAGTTCACGATCTCTGCATAGTCGTGACTGACCGGCAGCGGCGTGTATTGCGGCCGCGGCTTCTTGAGCTTCTCCTCGATGACGTCGGCCGCCAGACGGCGCACGATCGGATCGTTGTCCGTCAGAAGTGATCGGAAGAAAGGTTCGCGGTCAGGATGATCGATGTCGGACAGGCCGCGGATCGCCGAGACTCGCGCATCGTTCTCACGATCGTTGTGCGCTCGCTGTTCCGCGCTGTTCAGCGTCTGGCGTCTCGTATCGATCGAATCTTTCTTCGACACGATGTAGCGATCGATCGCGTTCGAGCGAACGATCGGATCGGGATCGTCGAGCGCGGGACGAATGAGATCGATCTCATCATCGACCGCTTCGTCCGGAATGTTGCCGATCGTGTTCTCGCGCACGAGCACGTCCGGGTCTTTGCCGTATCGGCGGCGCAACGCCGCACCATTCTTCTTCAGTTCCGCGCTCGCCTCGATGACGCGCACTTTGCCCCACGGAGTGAGATCAGCGGGAATGATCGCGAGATCGCTGTCGCCGAAATGTTTCGCGATCGCGCCGGCGGCGAGCTCGCGCTCCCACCGCGATCCGTTCGCGGCGATGTCGAGAAGCCGTTTCTTCGCCGTCTCATTCATCGTCCCGTAGTAGCCGAGGGTGTCGATCGAGGATGAGCGTGTCCCGGGATCGGGATCTTCCGTCAACGCGAGCAGGCGCGGCACTTCCGCCGCATTGAGCACGGCGCGGTCCTTCGCTGCCACCCGACCGACCGCCACGAGCGCATTCGTGCGTACCCACGGATTGATGTCGCCGAGAGCGCGGATGAGGGCGGGCATCGACTCGGCTGCGCCGATCCGGCCGAGAGCGGTGACGGCGTAGACGCGCGTCAGGATGTTCGTGTCGCTCGTCTGCAGCTCGAGCTTCTCGCGCGCCGGCGCGTATGCACGCCGAGCGAGCGCGTACGCCGCTTCTTGCCGAATCGCCGTCGCATCCGCAGAAAGCTGATTCGCGGCCGCGGCGCTGGCCTCGTCAGAGTTGAAGCGGAAGAGAAAGCGGATCGCGCGGCCGCGCGCGCCGTCCGGCCCTGACGTCGTCAACGCGGCGTAACGCGCGATCGGGACATCCTTCGCCAACTTCGACAACGCCTCGGCTGCTTCCGCTGCGACGGTGGCGTTACTGTCGTTCGCGAGCTTGAACAATGTCTCGATTGCGGTCGCATCGCCGATCTCTCCGAGCGCGAACGCGACCGTCGTGCGCACGTTTGCATCCGCGTCGTTGGCGAGAGTCGTCAGCTCGGCGATGCCCGCCTGCCGTTCGTCCGCGTCGCGCTCGCCGTTGTTGTTCATATCGACGAATGTGTGCGGTCCAATGCGCGCCAGGGCGAGAGCGATGCGCGCGCGATGAATGGGATTCGGGTTCTGCGACCACTGCGCCGCGACCGCGGGGTCGAGCTCGCGCCGGTCCTCGAGGCCGAGGATCTGCGCCTCTTCTTCGACGGTCAGCCCGTGCGGCTCCGGCGGGCGCGAAACCGGCGTCGCGACCGTGCACGCGAGCGGGGCAAACGCGAAGAGGATCAACAGCTTGCGCATGGTGGGTGGATGATACGCTCTGCTCGTGACTGAGATGGCCGTCGACGCAGAGCACATCTCCCGCCGTTTTGGCCGCCGATGGGCGCTCACCGACATTTCATTTCAGATGCCGCGCGGCTCGGTGATGATGGTCGCGGGCCCGAATGGATCGGGAAAGTCGACACTATTCCGCGTTCTCTCGACTGTCATTCGCGCCGATCAAGGTCGCGCATCAGTCGCGGGATTCGACGTCAAGACTCATCGCGACGATGTGCGCAGAGCGGTCGCCTTTCTCAGTCACTACTCGTATCTGTACGAATCGCTGACCGCACGCGAGAACCTGCAGGTCGCTGCCGATCACGCCGGTCTGACACGCGATCGCGTCATGCCGCTGCTCGATCGCGTGACGCTCGCCGCGCGCGCTGACCATGCGGTCTCGACGTTCTCGGCCGGAATGCGCAAGCGACTCTCATTCGCGCGCGTTCTTCTGCAGGATGCGAGCGTCGTGATGCTCGATGAGCCGTATGCGCAGCTCGATCCCGATGGCTTCGCGCTCGTCGACGATGTTGTTCGCGACCTCAAATCGCGCGGCACAACAGTGCTGATCGCCACACATCAGATCGATCGTGCGCAGAAGCTAGCGGATGCCGCGTTGTTTCTGGACGAGGGACGCGTGCGGAGATGATTGCGGCGCTTCGCAAGGAAATGCTGCTGCAGTGGCGAACGCGCACGCAGCTCATGGCCGTCTTCGTCTTCGGCGCGACAGCGCTGTTGCTGTTCAGTTTCGGAGTCGGTCCGAATTCCGAAGTTTTGCGACAGTTTTCTGCCGGCTTTCTATGGCTCGGATTGCTGCTCTCGTCGACGCTTACACTCGCGGAGAGCTTTCACGCCGAGATGGAGAATCGCGCCCTCGAGGGACTTCTCTTGTTGCCGGCCGACCCGCGCGTGCTCTACTACGGGAAAGCGATCGCGAATTGGATCCAGCTCACGCTTCTCGGAGCCGCGCTCGTCCCAATCATGGTCGTTCTCTACGACGCCGGAACGAGCCGTCTTTTCAGTCTGTTAGCAATCATTGCTCTCGGCGCCGCCGGCCTGTCCGCCCCCGGGACACTCTACGCTGCGATGACCGCGCAAATACGCGCCAAACAGACTCTGTTGCCGCTATTATTGTTTCCTTTAATCGTTCCGGCGTTGCTGGCGTCCGTCAAAGCCACCTCGCTCTTGATTCTCGGCGACCCCATGCGGACCCTCGGCTCCTGGATCTCCCTCCTCGCTTCCTTCGACGCAATTTACTGGGCGCTCTGCGGGCTTCTCTACGGCCGCGTAGTCGAGGAATGATGATGAACAATCGCTTTCCGCGCCTGCCGTACGTGCTGCTCGCAATTGGGGCCGTGCTGTTTCTCTTCGGATCGTGGTGGGGACTCTTCGTGGCGCCGGCCGAGGTGTACATGGGGGAGGTGCAGAGGATCATGTATGTGCATGTGCCGACGGCGTGGAACTGGATGCTGGCGGTGATCTTCACGTTCATCAGCGCCGTGGTCTTCCTCTTTACCAGCGACTACAAATGGGACGCACGCGTCGAAGCGGGGCTGGAAGTGAGCAGCCTGCTCGCGTTTCTGCTCTGCTGTCAGGGATCGATCTGGGCGAAGCCGACGTGGGGCGTGTGGTGGGACTGGGATCCGCGTCTGACCTCCGTCGCTGTTCTGCTCTTCGCGTTCCTCGGAATCGTCGCGCTGCGCAACTTCGTCGATGATGCGCCTCGCCGCGCGATCTGGTCGTCGGTGGCGACGATCATCGCTTCAGTCGATCTGCCGATCGTCTACTTCTCGGTGAAGTGGTGGAACTCGCTGCACCAGCCGCAGTCGACGCCGGAGACGGTCTCGCCGGCGTTTCATCTACCGTTGCGCGTGAACGCGTTCGCCATATTGTTTCTCATGACGGGTTTCATCATGCTGCGCGCACGCATCGCATCGATGCGGCTCGCGAATGAAGTCGCTCCTCCACCATTGGTTGAAGCAGGGGAGATGGCATGAGAGGGGTTGTCACAGGCGGCTGGGCCTACGTCTGGTCGGCGTATTCGCTCACTGTGACGGTTTTTCTCGTGTACGCGATCACGCTATTGGCTCGACTTCGTCAGGAGCGTCGATGACGACGATGACTGAGTCGATGCGCCGCCGGACCCGGATATTCATGATCGGTGCGCTCGTCGTCGCGGCGATCGCCTTCGCCGTCATCGCGGCGAGCGGCATCAACAAGAATCTCGTCTACTACTGGACGCCGAGCGATCTGCGCAAAGCGGGCGATCAGGCGTACGGCGCGACGATTCGTCTCGGCGGCATGGTCGTACCGGGATCGATTCGGACGCAGCAAGGCTCGTCGCTCGAGTTCGACGTCAAGGATCTGCACAGCGTCGTGCACGTGAAATCCTCCGGCGCGCCTCCGCAACTCTTCCGCGAGAACATCGGCGTCGTCGTTGAAGGAACGATGGTTCACGGCGGTTACTTCAAGAGCGATCGACTGATGGTCTCGCACAACAACGAATATCGCGCGCCGGCGAAAGGGCATCCGGTGGATGAGAAGGAGCTGAAGCGTCTGATGAAATCGACGGAGGGTCTCAAGGACTGACTATGACGCCGGCCCTCGGACGATTTCTGATTCTCGCCTCGCTGCTGGTTTCAACTGCGGGAGCATTCATCGGCTTCGCCGCCGGACGAAAACGAACGCGCGAAGGACTGGCGTGGGCGCAGCGCTTTGCGTACGCATACACAGTTCTGATGCTCGCAGCGACCGGGGTGATGGAGTACGCGCTGCTGACGCACGATTTCTCGGTCAGCTATGTCGCGCAGGTCGGATCGCGGTCGACGCCCACTTGGGTCACGATCGCGAGCCTCTGGTCATCGCTCGAGGGATCGATCCTCTTCTGGGGGCTCATCCTCGGGATCTACATCGCGGTGGCCACGTGGCTCACGCGCAGCAGTCATCAGGAGTACATGCCGTATGCGATCGGCGTGTGGCTTTCGTGCGCGGCGTTCTTCAGTTTCCTGATCGCAGGACCGGCGAATCCGTTCGTCACCGTCGTGCCGCAGCCCGACGGTCCAGGGCCGAATCCGCTTCTGCAGAACCACGTTCTGATGATCATCCACCCGCCGTTCCTCTATCTCGGATACGTCGGGATGACGATTCCGTTCGGGCTGGCGTGCGCGGCGCTGATCAAAGGACGGCTCGGTCTTTCGTTTCTGAGGCCGCTCCATCAGTCGCTGATGGTGGCGTGGATCTTCCTCACGGTGGCGATCATGCTCGGCGGCTGGTGGGCGTATGAAGTTCTCGGCTGGGGCGGGTACTGGGCGTGGGATCCGGTAGAGAACGCGTCGCTGTTGCCATGGCTCACCGCGACGGCCGCGCTGCATTCGATGGTCGTGCTGGAGCGTCGCGGCGTTCTGAAGGGATGGACGGTCACGCTGATTCAGGCGTCGTTCCTCCTGACGATCCTCGGCACGTTCATGACGCGCTCGGGCGTGTTCAACTCCGTGCACTCGTTTACGCAGAGCTCGATCGGCCCGACGATCCTCGTCTTCCTCGCCATCGCGCTGATCTTCTCGATCGCGCTGCTGGCCATGCGCATCAATCAGCTCGAAGCGGAAGGAAACCTCGAAAGTGCAGTGAGTCGTGAGGGGATGTTCCTCTTCAACAACCTGCTCTTCATCGTGCTGACGTTCACAGTCTTGATTGGCACAGTGTTCCCGCTCGTCGTCGAGGCCTTGAAGGGCAAGCAGATGAGCGTCGGCCGTCCGTACTTCGACAGCATGGTCGTGCCGGTCGGCGCGGTTCTGCTGTTCCTTCTCGGAGTCGGGCCGGCGCTGCCGTGGGGTCGTGCCACTGCAAAGCAGATTCGCCGCGCGCTGCTGCCGCCGATCGCCGGCGCGGTCGTCCTTCTCGCGATCGGCTACGCGTTGGGCGCGCGCAATCCGTGGACGCTCGTGACGCTGGCCTTCGGCGGTTACGCCGCGCAGGTGACAGTGGCGCAATTGCGCTCCCCGGTTACGCAGCTACGGCGCGCGCGCCGTCGCTTCGCGTCGTACATCGTGCATGCCGGTGTGGTCATTGTCTTCGTGGCCATCGCCGTGAGCAGCACGATGCGCTACACGCAGGAAGTGCATCTGACGAAGGGTGGCATCGCCAACGTCGGCGCGTACGCGATCACGCTCCTCGGAGTCGAAGAGCGGCGCGAACCGAATCGGCTTTCGACGGTCGCGCGCTTCGCCGTGGCGAAGAATGGCGTGCAGAAGACGATCCTCGAGCCGCGCATGAATCAATACCTCGCGATGCGGGAGCCGATCGGTACGCCGGACGTCTACAGCACGATCGGCGGCGACTTTTATCTCTCGGTCATGAACATCGATCCTGTTCAACAGAGCGTGAGCGTGAACGCGATCATCACGCCGTTCGTCGGCTGGATCTGGGGCGCAGTGATTCTGATGGGACTCGGCGGATTGATTGCGGTGATGCCGAGGTGGAGCGGCGGGCTTCAGCCCGCCGAGGGCGCGCTGAAGGGCGCCGCTACACTTGAGGCATGAATCGGACCGTTCTCTTCGTCGGTCTCTTCATCGACGCCGCGATCATCGGCGTCCTCTTCGTCGGCCTCGGCAAGGATCCGCAGCACATCGACTCACCGCTTGTCGGCCGCCCCGCGCCGCCATTTGCGCTGCGCGAAGTCGGGACCGGCAACACGATCAACCTCGCGCAGCTTCGAGGACGGCCGGTCATTCTCAACTTCTGGGCGACGTGGTGTGGTCCTTGTTACGAGGAGCATCCGACGCTCGTCGCGAATGCCCGGTCGCTGCAGCCGAACGTCCAGTTCCTCGGCGTCGTCTTTCAGGACACTGAAGACAAGATTCAGAAGTTTCTTCGCGAGCGTGGCGACGCGTATCCGACCGTCGTCGACGACGCCGGGAAAACTGCGATTGCGTATGGCGTTGGCGGCGTGCCGGAGACATTCTTTCTCGATCGCGACGGCATGATTCGCGCGAAGTTCGTGGGCCCGCTGAATACGGAGCTGCTTCAGGCCAATCTCGTGAAGGCGATGCGATGATTTTTCTCCTCCTGCTGATCATCGCTGCACCGGAGGCATCGATGTTCGTCGGTCCACCGCAGGGCAAGCCTCTCGCGGGTCCTGCGCTCGACGCCAAGACGCACGAAGTCGCCTCACTGCTGCGCTGTCCGGTGTGCCAGGGCATGTCGGTCGCCGATTCGCCCGCGGAGATGGCTCTCAACATGAAGCGACAGGTGAATGCGCTGCTCGCGCGCGGATACACTCAGGATCAGATTCTCGAATACTTCGAACGCTCATATGGAGAGTTCGTTCTGCTCAAGCCGAAGTTCCGCGGCGTGAACACCTTCGTCTGGATATTGCCGATCTTCGCTCTGGCGATCGGCGCCGTCATCGCCATCACGAAAGCGAGGAAGTTGGAGAAGAGCGAGGATCCCTATCTCGCTCGCGTACGTGACCTCGTGGAGAGAAAGGATTGACGAACTGGTTGAGCGCGGTCGTCATTCTCGCCGCCGGCGTGATTCTCGGATTCATGTTCGTCTACTTCGTGCGGCGCAAGCCGATCGAGCACAACGAGCTCGCCGATCTCCAGGCCAGGCGCGACGAGCTCGTGAAAAAACTCCGCGAGCTCGACATGGTTGCGGAAGAGCGCACGCGCCTCGAGATCGAGACCGCGCAGGTACTGCGTCAGATCGATGAAGTGGAGGACAGGCGATCCCGCCTGTCCGGACAGGCGAGATCGCCTGTCCTCCACGATTCAGTCGTCGGATTCATCTGGGGGGCGAGCTCGATGCTCGTGCTCGTCGGGCTGGCGTATTTCGTCATGCAATCCGCGAAGCCGCGCGAGGCTGCGCCGGCGGCGGAATCGACAATCCAGGCCCCCAAACCGCCCGCCGATCCGGCGGTGCAACAGCTCGAAGCGGCTGTGCAGAAATCGCCCGACGATCTCAACATGCGCGTCGCATTGGCGAAGGCCTATCTCGAACGCGACAACCTGATGGGAGTCTTCGATCAGACTCAATATGTGCTCGCGAAATCGCCGAACGACAGCCGCGCGCTGACTTATCAGGCGCTCGTGCGCATGGCCATGGGTCAGAGCGCCGATGCGATCAGCATGCTCGAGAAGGCGACGCAGAGCGATCCAAAATTCATCGACGCCTGGGTCGGCCTGGCGTGGGCGCGGATGCAGCAGGGAAAGCCGAAAGAAGCGGAGGCGGCGATCGCCCAAGCCGCTCGTCAACATCCCGAAGAGAAGCAGCGGCTCGACCAGGTCTTCGCGCAGATGAAGCTGCAAGCAAGTGGAGGACAGGCGCCCTCGCCTGTCTCTGCTCCACAAGGCGTCATTCACATCGCACTCGAAGTCGACCCCGCGAAAGCGCGCAACGGCACGGTCTACGTCACCGCACGCGCCGAAGGCGTCATGGCCGGGCCTCCGATCGCGGTGAAGAGATTAAGCGCCGTGTTGCTGCCGACGACGATCGATCTCACCTCTGCCGACTCGATGCTCGGACAGCCGCTTCCACCGAAGGTGCGCATCGAAGCGCGCGTCGACTCCGATGGCAATCCGCTGACCAGAGATCCGACCGATCCTTCGGCGGTGATGGATGGCGTGGCGCTGGGATCATCGATTCGACTGGTCCTGAGGTAATGCCTTCAGGGGTGAATGCCCCTCACCCCGCGCTTCGCGCCACCCTCTCCCGCGGGGAGAGGGAGTAGAATGCAGCCCGCTGTAGCAGGAGCCTGGGGGTGGCCGTCACGGCCTGAGATCAAACCCTTCGAACCTGACCCGGTTAGGACCGGCGTAGGAAAGGCGACATGTTCCTCTCATTCATCCTCGCGATGGTCATCGCGGGCATCGTGCGCGATCCGGCCGGACAGCCGATCGCCGGCGCGTCGGTGTCAATCTCCAACATCAAGACAATCGAAACTGCGAATGATGGTTCGTTCGCGTTGGACATGCCCGCGGGCACGTACACGCTGACGATCAGCCGCGCCGGTTTCAAGACGGAAGAGCGCCGCGCGTCGACGGGAAGCACGATCGCTGTGACGCTCGCGCCGCGCATTGCCGAAACCATCGTCGTCTCCGGCATTCGCGCCGAGGCGACGACGCCGGTCACGAAGAGCGATCTCGATCGGCAGCAGATCGAGAAGCAGTACTACCAGCAGGATGTGCCGCTGCTTCTGCGCGACACGCCGTCGATCAACGCCTGGGCCGAATCGGGAGTCGGCAACGCCGGCTACTCGTACATCTCCCTGCGCGGCGTGAGCCCGACGCGCATCAACTTTACGCTCGACGGCGTCCCGCTGGCCGATTCCGAGGATATGGGGACGTACTTCGTGGATTTCCCCGATCTCGCGCACTCGCTGCAGAGCATCCAGATTCAGCGCGGAGTCGGAACCTCGACCGTGGGATCGCCATCGTTCGGTGGCTCGGTGAACTTCGAGAGCATCGATCTCGCGCAGAGCGAGCAGATATCGGCGCGCGTCGCCGGAGGATCGTTCGGTACGCGCTTCGCGACGGTCGGATATCAGTCGGGGTTCCTCCCCGGCGGTTTCGCGCTGTACACGCGCGTCTCGGCGAACGAGACGAACGGTTTTCGCGAATCGTCAGGCACGCAGCAGCGCAACATTTTCTTCAGCGCGGCGAAGCAGGAGGAGACTTCGCAGCTCCGGATCACCGGCTTCAGCGGCCACGAGCGACAGCATCTGTCGTTCTACGCCGCGGATGCCGATACGCTGGCGACGAATCTCCGCGCGAATCCGCTGCAGCCCGATGAGCGCGACAGCTTCGGCTACGACCTCGCGAACGTGCAATACCTCAAGTCGCTCGAGAGCGGCGCATCGCTGACGGCTTCGGCCTACTACCAGCGAGGGTATGGCTGGTACCGGCTGCGCGACACCGATCTACGGCAGTACGGTCTCGACGGAATGCTGATCGGCTCCATGCTGACGTACAGCCAGACGCGCGGATCGCTGACGACGAGCTACGGCGTGCACGTGAATCGTTTCCGCCGCGAGCACACGCGCGATGTCGTCGGCGGCCCGCGCGATTACTACAACTACGGGACCAAAGGCGAGGCGAACGCATTCGCGAAGGCGAGTATCGATCGCAGCTCCTGGCACTTCTACGGCGACGCCCAGGTTCGCTACACCGATTTTCGTTACCACGGTGACCTGCACATCGATCCGATCGACTGGACGTTTTTCAATCCGAAGATCGGAGTTCGTCGCGATCTGAACCCGCAGGCGAGCATTTACGTTTCCGCCGGCATCTCCACGCGCGAGCCGACGCGCAACGACATGTTCCAGGGGGAAGACAACGCCAGCTTCGCGCATGACCTGCACGCCGTTCGGCCGGAAAGGCTGTTCGATCTCGAGAGCGGCATCGATTATCGCTCGCCACGGATGACGCTGAAGGCGAACGTCTACGCGATGGAGTTCCGCAACGAGATCGCCTCGACCGGAGAGCTCTCCGACATCGGCCTGCTCCTGCGACGCAACGTCGACCGAAGCTATCGGCGCGGAATCGAGATCGACGCCGCACTCGAGGCCACATCGACGCTGCGCCTGCGAACGATCGCGAACCTCAGTCGCAATCGCATCGGCACGTGGACGCAGTTCTACGACGTCTACGACTCGGAAGGGAACTTCATCGGCAGCAAGCCGATCGTGTATCACGATGTCGAGCCGGTGCTCACGCCGTCGGCGATCGTGAACGAAGCGCTGGAATACACGCCGTCGTCATCATTCAGCGCCGGGGTGGTCGGGCGGTGGGTGGGGCGGTCGTTTCTCGACAACACCGACAATCGCGATTTCGTGACGCCATCGTGGTTCTCGCTCGACGGCAATGTATCCGTCGCGATGTCGCGCTGGTCGCGGCTTTCTCTTCAGGTGAACAACATTCTCAACCGCAAGCGTCTGTACGCCAATGGCTACGATTACATCTTTTTCACGAACGATCGCCTTGCTGGTACCGCGTATTACTTTCCGCAGGCGACGCGGAACTTCGTCGTGATGGTCGACGTGCGAATGTAGACTGCGCGAATGTATGCAGTCTTTCTCGCTGCCGCACTGCTGCTGACAAACGTCGAGACGGTCACTACCGCTGACGATCATTACGACAAGTACGCGTCAGTCGCTTTCGATCGCGACGGAACGATGTGGATCGCCTACGCCTCGATGCATGGCGATGAGACGCGCATCGTCGTCCGATCGAAGCAGGGTGGGCGGTGGTCGGGGGAAGAGAGGCTCGATCGCGGAGAAGGATTCGAGGGCAACCCCAAACTGATCGTCGATCGCCGCGGTCGGTTGTGGGCCGTGTGGCATGGGCGGCGCAACGATCGATGGGGTGTGTTTGCGCGCCGGTGCGTCAACGGCACCTGGCAGGCGGAGACTCGCATCAGCGGGGCAAACGAGAACGCGCTCCATCCCGCTGTGGCCATCGATACGAAGGGCGTCATCTGGATCGCCTACGAAGTTGCGAAACCAGGCGGTTTTGCGATCGAGGTGACGAACGGCAATACACGGAAGCGGATCGAAAGCAGCGGCAGCGATCGTCGTCCAGCACTCGCGGCGTCATCCGACGGATCCGTCTGGATCGCGTGGGACTCGACGCGCAGCGGCAACTACGACGTATTCATTGCGAAGACATCGCGTCTCAGCGAGCCGATTCAAGTCACGCGCGACGGCTCGATCGACGACACGCCGTCGATCGCCTGCGCACGCGACGGCTCGCTCTGGATCGCCTGGAACGCAATGCGCGGCCACAAGGACGCGCCGTATCGCAGCGATCGCCATGGCGGCGATGCATTCGTGCGCCTGTATCGCAAGGGCGAGTTTCTGTCGCCTCCGGCCGGAGGCCAGGTCAGCTTCGGCGCAGTCAACAAGACGCCGCGCGACGCCGTCGATCCTTACTGGCACTGGAAGCAGACGCAGAATTATCCGATCGTCTTCGTCGATGGCAGCGATCGGGCGTGGGTCATCTGGCGAACCGACGCGACCGGCGCGCATAACTTCGATCTTTGGGCGCGGGTCTACGATCGCGACCGCGTCTCGCCTGAGCTGCATCTGACCGACTTCTCGCCGGGGCGCGACGAGTTTCCCGCTCTCGCGATCGGCCCCGACGGATTACAGCTCGCATGGGAAGCGCAGGCGCTTCCCCGACCGGGGGAGGAAGCGAAATTCAGAGGTGGCGACGTCGACGCCTACAACACCCTCGGCATCCACAATGTCATTCTGACCGCGCGAGTGAACACTCCCGATTCATGGAGCGACGCGCCATTCACCCCCGCTGCAGAAGTCTTCCGCGAGCCGGACATCAATGAACCGATGACGCCGGGACCGGCGCCGCGAACAGCGACGACGAGCGACGGCCGCTACCACATCTACTTTGGTGATCCGCACAGCCACACGATCCTGAGCGACGCCAAGACCGGCTGGCCCGATCAGCTCCTCGAGCTCGAGCGCGATCGCGAAGGTCTCGACTTCGGCGTCGTCAGCGATCACGCCGAGATGGGAAAGCTGCAGACCTCTGAATTCGCCGAGGTGCAGTTGATCGCGGAGACATTCAGCGAGCCGGGAAGGTTCATGAGCCTCTCCGGTTGGGAATGGACGGCGGGACCGGCGTTCGGTCATCGCGTGATCCTCTTTCGCAGCAAGCCGGTGCTGCCTCTGAGCGCCGCTGCTCCGGAAGGCGACTCGATCGAAAAGCTGTATGCGCACATTCGCGGACACGATGCGGTGATGTCGCCGCATCACACCGGGCATGCGACGTGGGGTCGCTGGAATCCCGATGCGCCGCACGATGAGGCGCTCGAGCCGAATTTCGAGATCACTTCGTGGCACGGTCGCAACGAGTACTACGGTAATCCGCACGAGGGGCGGCGCCAGATTCCCGGACATCAGTTTCACGACGCATTGCGCCGCGGCCGCCACGTCGGCGTGATGGGAGCGAGCGATACGCATCATCTCTCGCCGGGCGAGGGGGGAATCACAGCCGTGCTCGCGGAGCGTCTCGATCGCGAATCGATCTTCGACGCGATCAGAAATCGGCGCAACTATGGGACCACCGGTCCGCGCATCGTCCTCGAGTTCACCGCGGCGGGCGCACCGATGGGCTCGCGCATCGCGCGTTCCGGCCCGCTGGAGATGCAGGTGCGCGTCGAAGGGACGGCGGCGATCGATCACGTGGAGATCGTTCGCAATCTGGTCGACACCTTCGCGGCGATCCGCATCGAGCAGAATCCGAACGGACCCGATGGCGTCTATATGCTCTACGATCCCGCTGATCCCCAGGGTGGGAATCGACTGACGAGCAGCGACACGACGAAGCTCACCTTCACCGCGCGCGACATCAATGTGCCGGCGGGTGAGACGAATTACTACGTCCGCGTCACGCAGGCGGATGGGCACCAGGCCTGGTCGTCGCCGATCTGGGTGAAGAAGTGACGCCAGCGGAGAGCGGCCGTCCCGGCCGCAGTCGTCGGGCGTCTCGCCCGACGACTAAGGTGATCGCGCGAGACGCGCGATCACTGCGGGCGAGACGCCCGGCTCTCCTCGAGGTGACGAAGTGACATGGTCGCCCCTCGAGATCGCCGCTATCGCCTTCACGCTGGTGAATGTGTGGCTGGCCATCAAAGAGAACATGTGGACGTGGCCGACCGGCATCGTCAGCGTCATTCTGTACGGGATCGTCTTCTATCAATCGCGTCTCTACGCCAACGCGGGGTTGCAGGTCATCTACTTCGTCCTCTCGATTCACGGCTGGTACGAATGGCTGCACGGCGGCGAGAACAAGACCGAGCTGTGCGTGCGCCGCGCGACGCTGCGGCAGTGGATCGGATGCGCCATCGCCGGCGTCGTACTCACGGCGCTGCTCATGTGGCTGCTGCAGGTCATCAGCGGTTCGGCTCCTTTCACGGATGCTTTGACCACCGCCTTCAGCATCGTCGGTCAATGGATGCTGAATGAGAAATTGCTCGAGAACTGGATCATCTGGCTGGCCGTCGACATCATCTATGTACCTTTGTTCGCGCTCAGTGGCCGGCTGCCGAGTGCGTTTCTGTATGCGTTCTTCTGCGTGCTGTGCCTGAAAGGCCTGGTCGATTGGCGCCGCTCACTCGTGTCTGCCTGATCGGGCCGGAGTCCACCGGCAAGAGCGAGCTGGCGAAGAGGCTCGCGCGCCATTTCAATGCGGCGTGGGTTCCGGAATTCGCGCGGCAGTATGCCGAGGAGCGAAACAATCAGCTCTCATTCGACGATTGCGAGCCGATTGCACGAGGACAGATCGCTCTCGAGAGCGGCGGCATGGCCGCCGCACTCCAGATTCTCGACACGGATCTCATCAGCACTGTCGTGTACGCACGCCACTACTACGGCAAGTGTCCGTCCTGGATCGTCGACGAAGCTCGAAAGCGCCGCGCCGGCCTCTATCTGTTGATGGACACCGACGTGCCGTGGATCGCCGATGAAGCGCGCGACACCGGCGCGGAAGGCCGCGAGGATCTTTTCGACGCCTTTCGCGCGGCTCTCGACGAATTCGACTGTTGCTGGGTCATCATTAGCGGAGACTGGGAGGAGCGGTTCGAAGGTGCGGTTGCGGCGATCACCGCCAACCGGCAACCGACAACCGACAACGGATGAACTGGCTTCTGAAGAACTTTCTGCGCGGGCTCATCATCGTCGTTCCGATCGCGATGACGATTTACATTCTCTACGAGATTGTTGACAGCCAGTCCTCGATTGAGGTCGCGGTTTGAGGAAACGTGCCCGCGAGTTTTCTGTCAGTCGTGAGAAGGGGAATCCCAAACTGCAGCGCCAGAACGACAAACTCGCAGTCGTAAGCCGAGGCGCCGGAGCGGTGGCTGACGGCAAGCACGGTGGCCGAGGAGATCTCATACTCATGATCTCGCAGAAGGTCCTCGGCCTTCGTCATGGTGTTGATGGCATTCTCCAGGGAGATTTTCCGGACCCTGAGCCGAGTGGCCAGAATGTTTCGAAACTCCGAGCGCCACAGCCGCGGAACGATCCAGTCGCCATCCTTCTGCAAGGCCCTTTCCGCCGCGCCGCTGCTGTCACTGGGGATGAAGAGGTGGGCGATGATGTTCGTGTCGACGACGATCACGGACGGCCCTGATTCTTCGCGGCTCGAATTTCGTCGTCGGTGGCCCAGTTGCCTTCGGCCTTCATCTTCAGCCGCAGTTTCCGAGCCCCTTTGATGATCTCACGGACTTCGGCGGGAGAGCGCTCGGGGGGAGTCTGAAGACCTAGTTCAATGCGATAAGCGACCTCCTTGTTGAGGCTGCGGCGATTGCGTTTCGCGCTCTGTTTGAGGCGCCGGTAGAGCTGTTCGGGGAGATTCTTGATCGATAAATCGGCCACGGCGGTATGGTATCAGAATGGTATTAAAATGGTGAGCAGGTATCGATCCCCGGATTCCCCTCGCGATACTGCAAAACCTCGCGACAAGGGCATACTTACGCCATGAACTGGCTTCTGAAGAACTTTCTGCGCGGGCTCATCATCGTCGTTCCGATCGCGATGACGATTTACATCCTCTACGAGATATTCATTCGCCTCGATCGGCTCCTGACGCTGCCAACGCCGGGACTCGGACTGCTCATCCTGCTCGCCGCGACCGTGCTGATCGGCGCGCTGGCCTCGAATTTCGTCGGACGCAACCTTCTGCGGCTGACCGAGGCGGTGTTCACGAGGGCGCCGATCGTGAGGATCATCTATGCCGCCATCAAGGATCTGCTGGAGGCGTTCGTCGGCGACAAGAAACGTTTCGACAAGCCGGTCGCCGTATCGCTCACCGCCGCCGCGGACATTCGCGCCCTCGGGTTCGTCACGCAGGAGGATCTGGCCTTCCTGTCGCTGCCCGGCGAAGTCGCCGTCTATCTGCCGTTCTCGTACAGCATCGCGGGGGCGATGGTGATCGTGCCGCGTGCGCGCGTCGAGCGACTCGAGGCCAATAGCGCCAGCATCATGGCGTTGGTCGTCTCCGGCGGGGTCTCGAGAGTGTGAAGTTGCGCCGAAAGCGGATTTCGATATGATCGCCCGCGACGCGATTCGGTAATGGCGCAGATTTTTCACCGCAGTGCCAACACGATCTCTCGCGTCACCATTTTCGGCGCGATCTTCATCGCCGGCTTCGTTTTATGGGTCATCGGCGGGATCGTGCGTTCTCCCTATTTCACCAATCAGGGTATCGAGCGCGAGCAGATGGTGCCGTTCAGCCATCAACATCACGTCGGCGGTCTCGGCATCGACTGTCGCTATTGCCACACCTCGGTCGAGACATCGAACTTCGCCGGCATCCCGCCGACGTCGACATGTATGAACTGCCACGCGCAGATCTGGACGAACGCGGCGATGCTCGAGCCGGTGCGCGCGAGCTATTCGACGGGCCGGCCGCTGGTCTGGCAGCGTGTGCATCGGTTGCCCGACTTCGTCCATTTCAACCACAGCATCCACGTGGCCAAAGGGATCGGATGCGTGAGCTGCCATGGCCGCGTCGACCGGATGAACCTCATGTATCAGGCCTCACCGCTGACCATGCAGTGGTGTCTCAATTGTCATCGCGCGCCGGAGAAGTTCGTCCGCCCGCGCGAGCAGGTGTTCAACATGGCATACGAATCGGAGAATCAGGACGCCGATGGTCCCCGGCTCGTGAAGCTCTACAACATTCAGAAGATGACGCATTGCTCCACCTGCCATTACTAGGCTGTCGGCTGTCGGCTGTCGGCTCTCGGGCCTGACAGCCGACAGCCGAGAGCCGAGAGCCTGGATGAGCGAAGACAAAAACCTGACGTACACCGAATTCCGCCAACGCATCGGCGACACGGGCAATCGCCAGTACTGGCGCTCGCTCGAGGAGCTGACGCGCAGCGAAGTCTTCGACGACTTCATGCACGACGAGTTTCCGCAGCAGGCTCTCGCGCTCGACAAAGGCGTCGATCGACGCGATTTCATGAAGCTGATGGGCGCGTCAGTGGCGATGGCAGGGCTGGCGGCGTGCAATCAACCGTCCGAGCAGATCGTCCCGTACGTCAATCAGCCGGAGAATCTGATTCCCGGCAAGCCGATCTTCTTCGCGAGCGCGATGACGCTCGGCGGCTACGCCCGCGGAGTTCTCGTCGAGAGCCACATGGGCCGCCCGACGAAAGTCGAAGGCAATCCGGATCATCCGTCATCACTCGGCGCCACCGACGCCTTCATGCAGGCAGCGATCCTCGGTCTCTACGATCCGGAGCGCTCGCAGGTCGTCCGCCGCCTCGGCGAGATCTCGACGTGGAGCGAGTTCATCGCCGCGCTGCAGCCGATCCTCACGGCCGCGAAAACGAACGGCGCCGGCCTGCGCCTCCTGACGCAGACGATCACCTCGCCGACTCTCGGATCGCAGATTCAGCAGGTGCTCGCGCAATATCCCGGCGCGAAGTGGCATCAGTGGGAAGCGACCGGCGGCGACAACGCGCGCGAAGGGGCGAGGCTGGCGTTCGGCGGCTATGTCAATCCGGTTTATCACTTTGACAAAGCGAATATCGTCGTCTCCCTTGGCTCCGATTTTCTGGGCGAAGGTCCCGCGCATCTGCGCTACGCGCGCGACTTCATGTCACGACGCAAAGTGCGCCGCGGTTCGACATCGATGAATCGTCTCTATGTGATCGAGTCGATGCCGACGCAGACCGGCGGGGTCGCCGATCACCGCTTGGTCGTAAAACCGAGCGAGATCGAGGGAATGGCTCGGGCGCTCAGTGGAGCGCCGGTGTCCTCACCGGCGCCGTGGATCGCAGCGATCGCCAAAGACCTCCAATCCAACCGCGGCGCGAGCATCGTTATCGCCGGCGACGAGCAACCGCCGATCGTCCACGCGATCGCGCATGCAATCAATCAGACTCTCGGCAACAACGGCTCGACGATCACGATCACCGATCCCGTCGAAGTCGTACCCGTGAATCAGCTCGAGTCGCTGCGCCAGCTCGTGACCGACATGAACGCCGGCCAGGTCAACGCGCTGATCATCCTCGGCGGCAATCCGGTGTTCGACGCGCCGGCTGATTTCAATTTCCGCGCTGCTCTCGACAAGGTACCGTTCCGCGCGCACCTCTCTCAGCACTACGACGATACGTCGATGCACGTGCACTGGCACGTGCCCGAGACGCATTCGCTGGAAACGTGGAGCGACGCGCGCGCGCATGACGGGACCGTGTCGATCATGCAGCCGCTCATCGCCCCGCTCTACAACGGCCGCTCGCCGCATGAAGTGCTCGGCGCTCTGCTCGGTGGCCTCGACCAATCGCCGTACGAAACGGTCCGCAGCTACTGGTTCAGCAAAGGCGCAAACGAGAACACGTGGCGCAAGTGGCTCAACGACGGCGTGATCGCCGGAAGTGCGCTACCGGCACGCGCAGCCGTGGCTTCAACAAACCCCGCAACCGCGCAACCCCGCAACCCCGCAACCGGCATCGAAATCGAGCTCAAACCCGACCCCACGATCCACGACGGCCGTTTTGCCAACAATGCCTGGCTGCAGGAGCTGCCCAAGCCGATCACGAAGATCACATGGGAGAACGTCGTCCTCGTCGGTGTGCAGACCGCACGACAGATCGGCTGGGGTGACGAGGACCGCGATCGCCTCGTGAACGAGCGCCGCACGCATCTCGTCGACGTCGAATATCGCGGCGTCAAAGCGCGCATGCCGCTATGGGTGGTTCCCGGCCATGCGGAAGGCGTGGCCACGATCTTCTTCGGTTACGGGCGGGAACATGGCGGCGCCGTCGCGACCGAGAAAGGGAAAGGCTTCAACACCTATCCTTTCCGTTTCTCCGATGCGATGCACGGCGGCGGCGGAGCGCGGATCGTGATGACGAGCCAGCCGCCGTATCCGATCGCCTGTACGCAAGAGCATCAGTCGCTCGACGTCGCTCTGGTCGGTGAGCGCGGCATCATGCGTACGGCGTCGTTCGAGGAGTATCAGAAGAACCCAACCTTTGCGAAAGAAAAGCATGAAGGGGGAGCGGCCACCGAGCCGTACGAAGATCAGATGTATCCGGCGTGGGATTACTCGAAGCAGCACGCCTGGGGAATGATCATCGACACGAGCGTCTGCACCGGCTGCAGCGGCTGTGTGATCGCGTGTCAGGCCGAGAACAACATCGCCGTCGTGGGCAAGAACGAGGTCGTGCGCGAGCGGGAGATGCACTGGCTGCGCATCGATCGCTACTACCGCGGCAATGCCGAGAATCCCGAGACATTCCACATGCCCGTGCCGTGCATGCAGTGCGAGACCGCGCCGTGCGAGCCGGTCTGTCCCGTCGGCGCGACGTCGCACAGCATCGACGGTCTCAACGACATGACTTACAACCGCTGCGTCGGCACGCGCTACTGCTCCAACAACTGCCCGTACAAGGTCCGGCGCTTCAACTTCTTCGCTTACTCCGACTACGACACGCCCGCTCTCAAGCCGATGCGCAATCCTGATGTCACAGTGCGCACGCGCGGCGTCATGGAGAAATGCACCTACTGCGTGCAACGTCTCAATGCCGCCAAGATCGAGGCCGAAAAGCAAGGCCGCAAGGTCCACGACGGCGAAGTGACGACCGCCTGCGCACAAGCATGCCCGACGGACGCGATCGTCTTCGGCGATCTGAACGACAGGAACAGCCGCGTCGCGAAACTGAAGGAGGAACCGACCAATTACACCTTGCTTGCGGAGTTGAATACGAGGCCACGGACGACCTATCTGGCGACCGTTCGTAATCCGAATCCGGAGATCAAACAATGAATTCTGAATTCTGAATTCGTTCTTAATCATGGCAACAGAAACGACCCCGGTCCACGAGCTGAGACCTACGACGCAGGAACTTCGTATCCCTGAGCGGTTCATCCCTGCTCCCACGATCGAGCCGGGCCACTCCTTTGCCACGATCACCGATCACATCAGCACGATCGTCCTTCGCAAAAAGACCCCTCTCGGATGGTTGTTCGGATTCCTCATCTCCCTCGGTGGCGTGACGCTGCTGATGATCACCATCACCTATCTCATCACCAAAGGCGTCGGCATCTGGGGCATCAATCATCCGGTCGGCTGGGGCTTTGACATCCTCAACTTCGTCTGGTGGATCGGCATCGGCCACGCCGGCACGCTGATCTCGGCGATTCTTCTTCTGCTCCGTCAGGAGTGGCGCACCTCGATCAACCGGTTCGCCGAGGCGATGACGTTGTTCGCGGTGGCGTCGGCGGGGCTGTATCCGGCGCTCCATACCGGACGTCCGTGGTACGACTTCTGGTTGTTCCCGTACCCGAACACGATGGGACTCTGGCCGCAGTTTCGGAGTCCGCTGATGTGGGACGTGTTCGCCGTGACGACGTATGCGACGGTGTCGCTGCTGTTCTGGTACGTCGGGCTGATTCCCGATCTGGCGACGCTGCGCGATCGAGCCACGAACATCTGGATCAAACGCGCGTACGGCATCTTCGCCCTCGGCTGGCGCGGGTCAGCGAAGCACTGGCACCGCTACGAGCACGCGTATCTGCTTCTCGCCGGGCTCTCGACGCCGCTCGTGCTCTCGGTGCACACGATCGTCAGCTTCGACTTCGCGGTCGCGCAGGTCCCCGGCTGGCATACGACATTCTTCCCGCCGTACTTCGTCGCCGGCGCCGTCTTCGCCGGATTCGCGATGGTGTTGATCCTCGCGATTCCGGCGAGAAAGTTCTTCAAGCTCGAAGACTTCATCACGCTCAAGCACCTCGAGAACATGGGGAAGGTGATGCTGGCCACAGGACTCATCGTCTTCTACGCGTACATCATGGAGCTCTTCTACGCGTGGTACAGCGGCAACACATTCGAGCAGTATCTAGCCCACAATCGCGTCTTCGGGCCGTATTGGAAGATGTACATCGCGCTGATCGTCTGCAACGGTCTCGCGCCGCAGATGATGTGGTTCAGGCGTCTGCGCACCAGTCCGTTCTGGCTGTTCGTGACGGCGATGTTCGTGAGCGCCGGCATGTGGCTGGAGCGTTTCGTGATCATCCCCGGCTCGCTCCATCGCGACTTCCTGCCGTCGTCGTGGGGTATGTACCACGGCACTCTTTGGGACTGGAACATGTTCATCGGCTCGATCGGACTGTTCTTCTGCCTGTTGTTCCTGTTCGTCCGCGTGCTGCCGATGATCTCCATCTTCGAGATGCGCACGTTGCTTCCTGAAGCGCAGGCGCACGCGGAAGGGGAGGAGCACTGATGGAACAGTTCCTCGAACCCCGCGGCATCGGCAAACCGATCGAAGGCCTGTACGGCGTGATCGCCGAGTTCAACGATGCGCAGTCGCTGCTCGACGGAGCCAACGCAGCCCGTGAGCACGGCTATACCGATGTCGACGGCTTCTCACCGTTCCCGATTCATGGGCTGGCGGAGGCGGTCGGATTCCATCGATCGCGGCTCTCGCTCGTCGTGTTGGTCATGGGCCTCCTCGGCGGTGCCGGCGGATTCTTGATGTGCTGGTATGCGAACGTGATCAGCTATCCGTGGAACATCGGGGGGCGTCCGCTCAATAGTTGGCCGGCGTGGATCCCGATCATCTTCGAGTGCACGATCCTTTTGGCATCGTTCGGCGCGGTCTTCGGCATGCTCGCTCTGAACGGTCTGCCGATGCCTTATCACCCCGTCTTCAATCTGCGGCGCTTCGATCAGGCGTCACGCGACAAATTCTTCCTCGTCATCCAGTCGCGCGATCCGAAATTCAATCTCGACGAAGTGCGTGACTTTCTCGACACCTTGAACCCGCGGGAGATCGTCGATGTCCCGTGGTGAGCGCGATCGGTGTGGAGCCGGCGATCTCGCCGGCGAGCGCCGCCGGGATCGGCGGCGCCACACGATGCTATGCATCATTCTGCTCGTAACCGTCGCCTGCCGCCAGAAGATGGCGAACCAGGCCAAGTACGATCCGCTCGAGCCGAGCGACTTCTTCGCCGACGGCATGTCGGCGCGACCGCGGATTCCGGGAACTGTGGCGCGCGGCGAGACCGCGATCGATCCGTATTTCGAGAGTGGCAAGATCAACGGTCAGGATGGCGACGGATTTCCGTTCGTGGTCACCGCCGACGTCATGAGTCGCGGCCACGAGCGCTTCGACATCTACTGCTCCGAGTGCCACGGCCGTCTCGGCGACGGCAACGGCATGATCCCCGCGCGTGGGTTTAGACGCCCGCCTTCGTTCCATACCGAGACGCTGCGCGCTGCGAAGACGGGGCACTTCTTCGATGTGATGACGAACGGCTTCGGCTCGATGCCGTCGTACAGAACGATGATTCCTCCGCGCGATCGTTGGGCGGTCATCGCGTATGTCCGCGCGTTGCAGCTCAGTCAGACGGCGACGATCAACGAGGTTCCACCGCAAGAGAGATCGAAGTTGGGTGTCACCCGATGACCGCGGCTGGACAGCAACCCACAACGCGCACCGAGGCGACGGGGATCGCGCGGGCGCAGACGCCGTCGCTGATTCTCGGGATCGTTGGCGCGATCGCCTGTATCGTCGGCTTCTTCATCAACCGGCAGGAGTTCTTCCGCGCTTATCTACCGAGCTATCTTTTCTGGTTCGAGATCGTCGCGGGCGCTCTCGGCGTGTTGATGCTGCAGTACATGACGGGCGGCGAGTGGGGCGTTTTGATTCGCCGGCCGCTAGGCGCGGCGGCGCGCACGATGATCGTGATGGCGATCCTCTTCATCCCCATCGCCCTCGGCGTCCATTACATCTACGCGTGGGCCGATCCGAACATCGTCGCGCACGATGAAGTGCTGCAGCACAAGCAGCGCTATCTCAGCGTCGGACCGTGGTTGATTCGCACGCTCATCTACTTCGGTCTGTGGATTCTGTGGGCCTGGCGCATCCGTTTCCTCTCGCTTCGCTTCGCTGAAGACCGTGCGCCGGAGACAGAGCTGGCGCGCCGCAAGTGGGCGGCCCTCGGCTTGCCGATGATCGTTCTGTCGCTGACGTTCGCCTCGATCGACTGGGCCATGTCGCTCGAGCCGAAATGGTACTCGTCGATGTTTGGCATCACCTTCACGGTGAGCTGCGCACTCTCCGCGTACGCGTACGTGATCTTCCTCCTGACGCAGCTCGCGAAGACGAAGGCGATGGCCGGCATTCTCAAGCCCTCACACTTCCGCGATCTCGGCAATCTGATGCTCGCCTTTGTGATGTTCTGGGCCTACACCGGCTTTTCACAGTTCCTTCTGATCTGGTACGGCAACATCAAAGAGGAAGTGCCCTACTACCTCAAGCGCGAGCAGGGCGTTTGGGGTTTCATGGCCGTGACGCTGATCCTGTTCCACTTCTTCCTGCCGTTCTTCATGCTGCTGATGCGCGCGATCAAAGATCGGCCGAATACGATCGCCACCGTCGCGGTGATCATCCTGGTCATGCGCTACATCCACACGTACTGGCTCACCGGTCCGGCGTGGTATGGCGATCACTTCTACTTCTCCTGGATGAGCGTGGCCGCTTTCGTGGGTATCGGTGGCATCTGGTTCTGGGCTCTCGTGAATCAGCTCAAGGGGCAGACGATCATCCCCATTCACGAAACCTGGGTCGAAGAGGCGATTCGCGAGGGGAGGCTGACGGTCAATGCGTGATTTGGGTTTTCACGACACCGCCGAGATCGTCAACCCCGAGACTCATCACGAGAAGACGGACGTCAGCGTTCGCGCGCTGATCTGGTTCGCGGTCATCTTCGTGATCTTCGGATTCGTCACGCACTTCACGATCTGGTTCATGTTCAAAGTGCTGGCGGGCGAAGAGCGGCAGCGCAACACCGGTCCGCTGACGTCGATGCAGCGGCCGGCCGACATGTCTGTGCCACAGAATCAGCCGCTGCTGCAGCCCTTCCCCCGAAAGACGCAGGACGGCGAAGTCCTGCCGCCGAATCGCAACACGCCGGTGACCGATCTCGCCGACATGCGCGAGGCGGAGCGTCGCGCGCTGACCTCGTATGGCTGGGTCGATCAGAGGAAGGGGATCGTGCACATCCCGATCGACGAGGCGATGAAGTTGACGGTGCAGCGTCTCAGTGGAGGACAGGCGCCCCCGCCTGTCCCAACAGGCGAGGCGCCTGTCGCTCCACAAGGAGCGCGTCCATGAAGCGCGTTGTTGGTTGTTGGTTCTTGGTTCTATGTGCTCTTGTCGCGCAAGCGGACACTTCGTCCACTCCGCCACAACTGCCGGGCAGCGTTGGTATTGCCCAAAAGTTGGGCACGCAGATCCCTCTCGATCTGATGATGCGCGACGAGAGCGGCCGCGTCATTCGTCTGCGCGATTACTTCAACCATGGACGTCCGGTGCTGCTGCACTTCGTCTATTACCGCTGCCCGATGTTGTGCCCGATGGTTCTCGAAGGACTGTCGAGCGCGCTG
>DASYUK010000277.1:0-16431 GCA_036001325.1 Thermoanaerobaculia bacterium | reverse complement strand
CACTCCTGTGCGCAGACTCTGCAGAAAATCCGCCTCGCTCCATGGACCGATTCCTGTCGCAGTGTCCGGCGTCAGATTCGAGGGATTCGCGGGGAAGTCCGCAGGCGGATGCGCCACACCCGCGAAGAGCCGGCTCTTGTCGGGCTCTGAGAGAAGGCCGCTGCGCGGCGTGTGACACTCGGCGCACAACCCGGCGTGTCGCGCGAGATAGCCGCCGTATTCCGGCGTCGCGCCGCGCAGCGGCGCTGACGCTGTGATGGCCGGCTTCGGTCTGAGGAAGAAGAGTTTGCCCAGCTTGAAAACGAAATTCGGACTCTGTCTCACCTCATGGCGAACCGGCGAAAGACTCTTCAGATACTGAGCGACTGCAAACGCATCGTCGTCGGACATCTCATGAAACCACTCGTAAGGCATCACCGGCGAAAGCAGACGTCCGTCCTTTCTCTGTCCATTTCGCAGCGCTCGCACGATTTCCGCTTCGCTCCACGTTCCCAATCCGGTCGCGGCGTCCGAGGTCAGGTTCGAAGCGCGCGACGTACCGATACGCCAGTTGCGAAACTCTTTTCCGCCGCTGAGCGGCCCATCGACGTCGTGCTCCGGATCCGCTGCATGACACTGCCCGCAGACCGCCACATTGCGCACGATGGATTCGCCGCGCGCAGCGTCGCTCGCGACTGCTTTCGGAACGGATGAAAGCGGGATCCGCGTGTGACTACAGCTCAGCGCGGTGAGCGCGAATACGATGAGAGTGGTCGCATCTCGGCGTACTTTCATCACCGCGCTGAGCTGCAGAATCAACGCCAGGGAGCCGCTACATTCTGGTGAAGGTCAGCCGTGCCACCGGCGGCTTCTTTCCCTTGATGACGAAGTGCGGTGTGTTCGCCATCGTCGTCGGCTTCTTCGGATTGTTGTCTTTGTCGGGAGCCTTGTACGTCGTGCCGTCGTCGCCGCCGGAATCGTAGGCGTACAAATCGACGGTCTTCCTGTTCACCCACTTGCCGTTTTCCATCAGCTTGACGTCGGCAACGCCGGCGAACCAGTCGGGACTCGGCGCGATCATCGCCACGGCTGAGACCATCGGAAATCTCGTGGTCACCGTGACATTCACTGTCTCGGTCTTGGAAGCATCGCGAATCGGTCCGGTCTCAAACAGCGCGCCGGCCTTCCCCGCCGCGATCGCATTCTTGATCTCCTGATCAAGAGGGCTGTGCTTCCCCTCTTCCGAGAGCCTCTCGAGGCCGGGAGTGGGAAGCGTTCCGACCTTGTAGATGGAATACGCGCCTGCATGGGTGGCTCCGATCAATCCAGACAGGTGAGGTCCGGTCAGAAGACCCGCTTCGGGATACTCGAAGGGATGCGTCTTCTCGGTCCACAAACGAATAAACGTCACCTTGTATTGTGCGCTATCTGCGGCGAACGCCTGCGAGACGCTCGAGACGCAGATGATGAGCAGGGCGCCGATCAACCGTGTAGATATTTTTCTCATGTTTTTCTCCTCTTTCTATTTATTGATGGGAAATGACAGGACGCCGTGGCGATGCGAGGCCACGGCAATGTGATCAGCTCCGATGGCGACACCAGTGGGATAACTCCCTTCGGGAAGCGGGATGGAACGCACGACGCGCGGGGAAGAAGGGATCGCGACGTCGACGAGAACCAGAAGCGGTTTCGGCGACGATCCAACGACTGCGGCGAGATGGTCACGCACATCGACGTTCACGGCTTTGACTCCGACGTCGAGCGTGGCGAGACGCCGTGGCTCGTCAAGGTTCGCGATCGAGATGACGTTCAGGCCGCGTAGATCGGCGATGAGCAGGACATCGTCGTCGAGAGCAGCGCGGAGTGGAAAACTCGCCGGCTTCGCTCCGCCGGCGGTGAAGCCGTAGGTGTCCAACGGCAGACTGCCTGCTTTCGCCAGGGAACGGCCCACCCGCACCGTCGTCAGTCCGAAATACGGTCCCCAATCGTGAGTCGAGACAAATGCGCGCTGACCATCAGGCGACAGCAGCACGTCCGGCTGACCGCGACCGCAATCCATGGTCGCGAGAACTTCGCTCAGCTTTCCGCGCGGATCATACGATCGCAATGACATGAGCGAGGTTCCACCGGAGACAATCACGCGACCGTTCGCTGCGGACACTCCGGAGAACGGTCCCACGGCGACATCGACCGGCGAAGGGACGAGCTTCGGATTCGCGGGATCCGCAAGCGAGAAGACACTCAAATGGCCGGGTGTGCGTGCGTCCAGAACGAACAGAAAGTGGTCGGCAACAGCGACATCGTCGACGCTCTCGCTACCGGGCGGAGGGGGAACGATGCCGAGAATCTTTCCCGATGCGACGTCGATCATCTCCACGCCGCGGTCCGCGAGCGACGCGTATGCGATCGAACCGTCGATGACGACATTGGCCGCCTCTCCCGCGCCAGTGACGGGATACGAGACAGCGTGATAACCGAGCGCGATCCATGATCGGCCGGGAATCAACAGGAGCGCGGCGATCAGCGCAGCGCCAGCGATCGACGAAGTCAACGTGCTCGTGTTCATGAGGATGCTTGTCTGATGCCGCCGCGCGGTCACGGTTACATGTGCGGGTCGAGAAGTGTTCGCAGCGCGTGCCGTGCGCGATGCAGCCGCACTTTGACGGCGTTTGGCGTCATGTCGAGAACCTTCGCCGCCTCTTCCGTGCTGAGCTCCTCCATGTCGCGAAGAAGCAGAACGACACGATAGCGATCCGGCAGGCGTTCAATCGAGGAGCGCACGACCTTGCGCACCTCCGTGCGCTGAAGAATCGCTTCTGCTGATTCAATCCACACCGCGTCCTGCTCGCGTGCTTCCGGATGCTCCGGGTGACGGCGCCGGCGGCGCAGCTCCATGAGGCAGCGGTTGACGAGGATTCTGTGCAGCCACGTCGACAGTTGCGCGTTTCCTTCGAACTCTCCAATCGATTTGAACAGCGACACGAACGCATCCTGCACGGCATCGCGCGCATCCTCTTCCGATCGGAGAACCCTTTTTGCGGTGCGGAGGAGTGATGACGTCTGCCTTCGCACCAGAGCCTCGAACGCATCCTCATCACGGGCCCGCAGCCCTGCGATGAGCTGAGTGGTTTGCATGCGCGAGAGTGTGGTCGCGCACGGTCACGAAAGTATCCCGCGCGGATAACGATTTAGCCCACTTGAAAGACGAAGGTCGTCCCGACATTCACACGGCTCTGGGCCTCGAGCGACGTGCCGTGCAATTCCAGAATGCGTTTTGCGATCGCCAGGCCGAGACCCGCGCCGCCGTCTCGATCGACGGCGGCTTCACCGCGGTAGAAACGATCGAAGATGTGGGGAAGATTCTCTTCGGCGATTCCGGTACCGGTATCGGAGACGCGCACGCTGACCTTTTGGTCTTCAGCACGAGTAGACACTGTGACCCATCCGCCCGCGGGCGTGTAGCGGATGGCGTTGTCGAGAAGGTTTTCCAGCACGCGCTCCATCAATGCGATGTCGCCGGAGACGAGAGGCAGGTCGGGAGTCGACTCCGCTCGCAGCGTCACACCGGCCTGCTCAGCGCGAAGCTGAAACTTCATGACCACGTCCTGCGCCAGCTCGGCCATCGAGAACGGTTCGACTCGAATCGGCGTCACTTGCGCGTCGAGCTTGGCCAGCTCGAAGAGCTCCGCCACGAGTTTTCCGAGGCGTTCGCTATGCTTGCTGGCCGTTTCCAGAAAGCGTCGCTGCTCCTCGGCCGTGAGTTGCCCTTCCTTCAGAAGCAAGGTGTCGAGATATCCCTGCAGTGACGCCAGCGGCGTCCGCAGATCGTGCGAAACATTCGCGATGAGCTCACGCCGCAGCAGATCGATTTCCTTCAGCTTGTTGACCTGCAGAATGATCCGCTGGGACATCTCCTCGAATGTCTCGCTCAGACGATCGACCTCATCGCCACCGGCCGCGCGATGCTCGGGCAAGCGCATTTCGGCGGAGAAGTCGCTGCGTTTGAATGCGTCCATCGATCGAGCGAGCGTACGCAATCGGCGCGTGAGCGCATTGAACAGCAGCAGTGCCGCGACGAGCGCAAAGACGACGGCGGCGACCGCGGCGACGGCGCTGAGTTGCAGGATGTAACTTCCGCGAAGCTGCTGCACGACCGAGTCGTAGGACTCGCCGCCGAGGATGACGTAGAGGTAGCCGCCGCCGGGGAGCTGCACCGCGGAGAAAATCTTGCGGCGCTCGGGATCGCGTGGATCATCCCCTTTGATCGGAAGGCGTCCAGCGTCGATGAATTCGAGAATCGGCTGGAGAGACACGCTGCCGCGTTTCACTCGTCCCGGCGGCGCGGAGAAGGCGAGGATCTTTCCATTTGGATCGAGGAGATAGATCTCGATATCGGGGTTCACCGCCATGAGCGCGTCGAAGACCTGATTGAGCATCGATCGGTCGATCTGGCCGTTTTTCATGAGCGGCTTTTGACGCGCCAGCGTGGCGGCGAGAGTGCGATTCAACTTCTGATTGACTTCCTCGATGTAGAGACGCGTGGTGAGCATGGTGAGCGCGATGTAGATAGCGCCGATCACGCAGAAGAGCGCGAGCAGGACGACGGCGAGCTTGGCGTAGAGCGTCTTAAGCATCGGCGAATTTGTAGCCCACGCCCCAGACGGTGAGGATCCAGGCGGGCCTGGCGTGATCCTTTTCCAGTTTGCTGCGCAAGCGATTGATGTGCGAGTTCACCGTGTGCTCGTATCCGTCATGTCCATAACCCCAGACGAGGTCGAGAAGCTGCGCGCGTGTATAAACGCGGCCGGGATAGCGGGCGAACTGCAGAAGAAGATCGAACTCCTTCGCCGTCAAATCGATCGGCTCGCCGCGCAGCGTCACCTTTCGCTTCTCGATGTCGATCACCAGCTCGCCGAAATCGAGAACAGCGGCGGCATCTGCCGCTTCCGATTTACTGAACGCCTCGACGCGCCGCAGCAGCGCCTTCACGCGCGCGATGAGCTCGCGGATGTTGAATGGCTTCGTCAGATAGTCGTCGGCGCCGATCTCCAACCCGACAATGCGATCGACGTCGGCGGAGCGCGCGGTGAGCATCAGGATCGGCGTGTAGTTGCTCCGCGCGCGAAGACGGCGGCAGATCTCCAGGCCATCGATGCCCGGAAGCATCAGGTCGAGGATCACCAGATCGAAAGGGCGGCGCAGCGCCATCTCGAGCGCCACGCCGCCATCGTGGGCGAGCGTCACGTCGGCACCGAGGTCTTTCAAGTGCAGCTCGACGAGGCGAGCGATGTCGCGGTCGTCTTCAACAACGAGGATCCGGCGAGCCATGGTCGATCACGATACGGACGGAGTCTCACAAAAGTATCACGGCCGAAACCATCCGCCACGTGCGTCATCCAACCGCGCGATGAAAGGAGACTCACTTTGAAACGCTTTTTACTCACTCTCGCATTTTTGTCTGCATCATCAATCGCCTTCGCCAAATCGAGTAACGCCGGAGCGGTCTACACCGCGACGAACTCCACGGCGGACAACCAGGTATTGATCTTTGACCGATCAGCCGATGGATCGTTGACGGCCGCCGGCGCGGTCAGCACCGGCGGAAGCGGAATCGGCGTCGGACTGGGCAATCAGAGCGGCATCGCGCTCACTCAGGATCACGCGTTCCTCTTTGTCGTCAGTGCCGGCAGCGATGAGATTTCTTCATTGGCCGTCGGTTCGCAAAGCATCACGCTGGTCGACAAGGTTTGGTCCGGCGGACGGCGTCCAATCAGCCTGACGACGCACGACAATCTTCTCTATGTGCTCAACGCGGGCGGTCAGGTCGGAAGCACTGACAACATCGTCGGATTCTCGATTGGGAGCGATGGGACGCTGACTGCACTGGCCGGTTCAACGCTTCCGCTGAGCGACGCGAATACAAATCCCGCGCAGATCGGATTCAATGGAGACGGCACGCTTCTCGCCGTGACGGAGAAGGGAACGAGCCGCATCGACACGTACACAGTCGACTCGTTCGGCATCGCGCATGGCCCGAATGTCTTCGCCTCCTCGGGATCGACGCCATTCGGATTCAACTTCGGCAAACGCAATCAGCTTTTCGTGAGCGAGGCGCCAGGGAGCGCTGCGTCGTCGTATTCGGTTTCTTCCACCGGCGCACTGAGCGTGATCAGCCCCTCGGTCGCCGACAACCAGAGCGCGGCATGCTGGCTGGTGGTCAGCAACGATGGCCGCTACGCGTACGCCGCGAATGCCGCGAGCGCGTCGGTGTCTGGTTACACGATCGATCCCGATGGCACGCTCACGCTGCTCAATGCCAACGGCCGCAGCGGCGTGACATCACCCGGTCCCGTGGATGAGGCGATGAGCGCCAACGGTCGATTCCTCTACACGCTCAACGCGCGCAGCGGAACGATCAGCGTCTTCGCGGTGCACGCCGACGGCTCGCTGGAGAAGCTGCCGGACGTCACCGTGCAGGAGAACACCAATGGATTTGCCGCGCGGTGATGTTCACAGGGCGCCGGCCAGGAGCCGGCGCCTCAAATCACCGTATCAGTCAGCGGCCGTCAGCGATGAATGGCGAGAATCGCAGTGCTGCGGCGCGTTGTCAGATTACGGCGTTGCGATCGGATATCGGCTGATCAGATATAGCACTCCCATCTCATGCAGTCGGTGTAGCACCAGCAATCGTAGGTACAACGCCACACAGTGTCACACTCCTGTTTCTCGGTGCAGCCGTCGGGCGTGCATTCGAGATCGGTCCGGCAATTATCCAACACCTGATAGCAGTTTGGGATGCAGGCGCAGACCGGCTGCCAAGAGACGCAACGACATCCGCGGGGGTCAGTGTCTTCGTTAGGTGTGGGTCTTAGACGGTAAGGTCGCGCGTCCCCGTCACACCGCCGAGGGTCGGCCGGCGTCGCCTCAATCGGGTCGGCCGCCGTCACCTCAATCAGTTGCGGGAACCAGAGCTGATGCAGGAGAACGTACTCAGGCGCCAAGACTTCGCCCGGCGTCGGCGATACTGGCGGTTGCGTCCACGCGGTCGGGACGAATGACAGGACCAGGAACGTCATCGCAACAACACGGGCAGCAAGTCGCATAGGCTCTCCTCCTTCGTATCGATTCAACATAGTTCACTAGGAACAGCGATAGCCGCGGCTCGCTCTGTGTGAGCCGTTCTCCATATTTACGTGACGATTTCCTGAAAACGTTTCGCGGCGTGTGTTTGATTGTGGAACGAGCAACTGGCCGAGGCGTACAGGTCGGTCGGTTAGGTGAACCTTTACTGATAGCGCGCCGGCCAGGTGCCGGCGCCCGAAACACCGTCGTCCGCGCAGCGGCCGTCCTTGATGAACGGTGAGAATCGCAGCTCCGCGGCACGTTGCCAGATCACTGCGTTCCGATTGGAGGGCGCCGACGAAACGAGCGTGTGCGTGCCTTGGCCGAGGAAGCGCCCGCCGACGTACGCTGTGCCGTCGAGAGTTCCGCGGAAGTCGCCGTGATCGGAGACGACGGCATAGTCGCCAGGAATCTCGATCGGAAACGTCCGGCTCCGCGGCACGATCATTCCTGCGACGCGCAGACATCCGACGCGCACGAAATTCCGCAGCAGGAATGCACGTCCGCTCCGCGGAAAGCTCGAATCGTCAGGAACTGCGACCATCGTTCTCGTTCGGATGATGTCGGCCGCGATCGTGTCCGGCAGCTCTTTGTTCGCGATCTTCTTCTTCGTGATTTTCTCCAGCACGTAGTAGTACGCGCGACGTCGAAAGACCATCTCTCCTTTCAGATCGATGACGCTTTCGCTGCGCGTTGTCAGCTTCATCGTCTGTTCGATCAATGCCATCGAAGGGACGACGTCGTTGCGCCATGGAGTGCTCAGCCGCACGATCCATAAGAGCTCGAGCGCGAGGATCGCCATGGCCAATCGCGGCTGTGGGCCGCTCTCTTTCGGCAAGAGCAACGGGACAGTTGCGACCGCCGCGACTGGATAAAAGGGGAGCCAGTGCTCTGTCTGGATAATCGGCCAGAGCGAAACCATCGCCGCGCCGTAGATCGCAGCGGTGAGAAACAGGAACACGCGGCGCCGGCGTACGTCGGAAGGGATGTCATCTCGCATGATTCGCTGCGTGCCCAGAATAATGATGAGGAGAAGTGCGGGGAGCAGGAACAGGCGATGCGGATGCTCGGATGCGACGAGATTGTGAGTGACCGTGCCATAGAGAAACGGTTTCCACGCTTCGCGGAAAGCGAAGTACACACCAACCAGTGACGGAGGCAGGAGAAGCGCAGCGCTGAAGCTCATCGCGCGTTTCGCGATCTCATGAATTCGGACAGGGCGATCGCGCGACACCACGAGCGTTATGACTGCGGCGAGACCGAGGCTCGCGGCGAGCAACACTGTTTTCGCCGACACCGCGGCAGCGATACCAAGCGACAGCCCGGCTGCTGCCGCCCGCGCGGATGTGAGAGGTGAGCAAACGAGAATGGCGATGGACGCGAGCCAGCAGGCCGTCCAAAGAACATCGGTCCGAAATTCCACCGAGCAAAGAAAGAAGTCGGGTGCCAGGCTTCCGATCAACGTTGCCCACAACGCGGCGCGCTGCGGATGGCAACTGATGGCGATCCGGTAGGTCAGCAGCACGATCGCGGCGAAGAGCGGAAGCATCGTCAGCCGGGCGAGCAGCAGCGTTTCCGGTCGCTCGCCGGCGATTCGGAGCAGCGGCGCGCAGAGGATGTGAAAGAGCGGCATGTGGTTGTCGAACAGGTCGCGGTACTGGAGCAGACCGTTCGCCCATCCCCACGCCACGTGCAGATGCTGCGTTTCATCGCTGTCGATGCGATAACGAAAGATGGTGGCGATGCGGAGAGCCACTGCGGCTCCGAATCCGATGACGATTGCGGCTGCACTCGCGTCGACGCGAATCGAAGGAAATGTTGTGGAGCGATCGCTCTCGATGAAATCGCTCACGATGGCCGTCGCCGCACTTCGTTTCGAATCGGCCGGAGGGTTCGTAGGTAGCGATAGATTGCTCGTAAGTCGTCGTCCGACATTCGCCGAATCTGACGCCACGGCATGAACGGTTTGAGTGACCGTCCCGATGGATTCACTCCGCTGCGCAGGGTCTGAAGAAAGTCCGTCTCAGTCCATCGCCCGATGCCGGTCTCGACATCTGGAGTCAGATTCGAGGGCTTCGCCGGAAAGCCCTTGGGTGGATTCGCCATCCCGGCGAAGAGTTGATTCTTGTCTGGAGTGGATCGAATCCCGCCGCGTGGCGTGTGACATTCGGCGCAGAGGCCGACATGCTGCGAGAGATAGCGGCCATATTCCGCAGTCGCGCCGCGTGGCGGTGCGGACGCTGTGATGGCCGGTTTCGGGCCGAGGAAAAGCTTGCCGAGCTTGAACCAGAAACTCGGGCTCTGCTTCACCTCGTGGCGAGCGGGCGCAAGACTCTTGAGATAGCGCGCGACGGCAAACGCGTCGTCGTCAGACATCTCGTGAAACCACTCGTAAGGCATCACCGGAGCGAGGAGACGCCCATCCTGGCGTTGACCATTGCGCAACGCGCGCACGATTTCGGCATCGCTCCACGTCCCGAGTCCCGTCGCGTTGTCCGGCGTGAGATTCGATGCGCGCGCTACGCCGATCCGCCAGTCTCGGAATTCCTTTCCGCCGCTCAACGGCCCATCGACATCGTGCTCTGGATCGGCGGCGTGACACTGCCCGCAGACCGCGACGTTGCGCACGATGGATTCGCCGCGGGCGACAGTCGTGTCGCTCGTCGCGGTTGGCGAGACGGCCGGGAGCGGGATCCGCCCATGACTGCAACTCAGCGACAAGAAGACGACGATGAATGCGATCCGTAGTTTCATTCGAGCCTCCCTCTTTCAGAATCAGCGGCGCGCAGACGATTCGCGATCGCAACTGCAATCGCGTGGGCAGCGCGCGCATCGGGGTGACCGTCGTCCCAGACTCGGGAATTGGGGTCGAGCGCGACCCAAACGTACGGCAGGCCGGCTTCGTCGAGAATGCGGCGCCGCAGCTCGCTCTCACGCGGCTGCTCGGGGATGAACTGCGGCACGACGATCAGTGGCACTGCGCGATATGCACGCGCCAAATCGATCGTGGCGCGCAGGATCTCCCGCGTCACGTTGATGCCGCGTTCGATCGTCTCGTCGCTGCGATAGCGGACGAGCCTTCTCGCGATCACTGCCAGACGCCACCGCTGTGCCGGCGGCTGCCAGACGAGTCCCGGGCCGAGGTGCGGGCGATCATCATCGAGGTTGCGATCGAAGATTCCCGGCGTAAATAGCGACACGACCGCTACGGGCCGGCGAAAAAGAGGCAGCTCTGTTTTGAGTCGCAGATAGGCCTGATCGCTGGCAAAGCCCGACACGGCGAGGTTCACGCTCTGGATCCCGACGATTTTTTCGGTCTGCGCTGGGATCGTCTCATCCCATCGGAGCTTCTCTCCGACCATGATCGATTCGCCGGTGAAGATGATTGACGGACATTCGAGATCCACAGGCTCATCGACGCCGCGCACTCGATAACCTCTTCGGTCGAATGCGTACTCGACGCGGCGCCCGTTGTTGCTCTGGTATCCACAGCGCGATGGGATGAACAGCCAGCCGAGCCGCGAGTCGAGGTGGCGGCGCGGTTCCTTCCTGGCCGGCACCTCTTCCGCGGCGCGCAGATAAGTCTGGCGAAGCATCAGTTCCGATGCGCCGAACGCGAGGGCGATCGCCAGCGCGACGTGAACGGTGCGCGCGTGGTTTTGTGCGACCGCGTTCGCGATCGGTCGTCGCGCGATCAGTGCGATTGCCGCTCCGAGAACCGCCATTGCGATGCGGACGGACTGCTCGACCCGAACGTATTTCACCCGCGACACGAAGAAGGCCGGCAGGAAGTGTCTGTCGAACCATTGTTGATTCGCGGCGAGGGCGAACGCGAATAGGGCACAGCCAATGCATGCGACCGCTATCTCTGCAACCAGGAGCTTGCGAAATGTTCGGTCGGGCAAGGCACTCATCAATAGATCATCCTGCGAATGGATTTGACCGGATGCTCGCGCCCGTCCACCGCTGGATCTGGCGCAATCCAACTCGGCGCGTGCAAAAGCTGCTCCGGTTTGGGGAAACGGAGATCGACGGCGGGCGCGATATCCTTCGCGCTGCAGAGGTTACGTCAAATCCGCTCCTGCGCCGGCTCTATCTGGTTCATGCCACGGATGAGCACCGTCATGGCGTCCTCTTCCGCAGGCGGGCAGGGGAGCTTCTGAGGGCGTCGGCATCCTCCCCGACGCCCGCGTTTCAAACCGACTGGATCGCGCCGGGTGGGCATGGCCTGGATGATCTCGAAGTCGAAGAAGAGTCTGACGACACGATGCTCGCGTTCCTTCATCTATCGGAGAAGTCGGCCGCGAGCCGATTCACCGTCTATCGCGATGTATTGCAATTCGACCGGCCGACCCAGGAGGTATTCGAGGACATCCTGCATGACGAGATGTTTCATATGAACTACACGCTCACGCAACTCCTCCGTGTCTCGCCCGAGCGTCACCGGCGTCACCTGTGGCGCGCTCGCCTCAGCCGTCTGTGGAAGGGCTATCTCCGGTTCGCGACTGCGATTGCCGGCGTGATCGGCGGTTTCCTTCTGACGATTCAATACTTCATCGTGTTGCCGCTCTTCGCATTGCTCGCCAAGCGCGCTGAGCGGCGCGAGCGGCGAGGTTGGAGTGCAATTTCGCCGGAGCGCAACCACAAATCGTTGACGAATCAATACTGAGATGAAGATTCTCGGCATCTCCGCGCACTATCACGATTCGGCTGCCGCACTCGTTGTTGACGGTGTCCCGGTCTGCGCTGTGCAGGAGGAGAGATTGTCGCGGCGCAAGAGTGACGCTGCGTTTCCGTTGTCGGCGATCGAGTGGTGCCTCGAGCACGCCGGCGTCGAACCCGATGCGCTCGACGCTGTCGTTTTCTATGAGCGTCCGATGTTGAAATTCGATCGGATCCTCACTTGCGCGCTGCGCGCCTTTCCACGCTCGTGGCGCTCCTTCCCGAAAGCGATGAAAAATTCTCTCGGCGAAAAGGTGTGGGTGCGCGGAATTATCTCGTCACACCTCGGCGTGCCGGCACGCAAGATTCTGTTCACGGAGCATCATCAGGCGCACGCTGCCGCTGCGTTCCTCACCGCGCCCACGCATCGCGCGGCGATTTTGACGACCGACGGCGTCGGCGAGTGGGCGACGTTGTCGATCGGACATGGCGAGCGGCGTCCCAATGGCTCGACGTCGATCAATCTTCTGCGCGAAATCAGATTCCCGCATTCGCTCGGAATGCTTTACTCGACGTTCACCGCGTACCTCGGCTTCAAGGTGAATGAAGACGAGTACAAAGTGATGGGGCTCGCCGGCTACGGCCGGCCGGTGATGGCGGACAAGGTGCGCAAGCTGATTCAGCGCACGGCCGACGGAGCGTTCGCGCTCGATCTTGACTACTTCGAATTTCACAGCACGGCGACGCGCTCGTATTCATCGCGATTCATCGATCTTTTCGGTCCCTCGCGCAACGCGTATGAGCCGATCGATCTGGAAACGGAGAACGGCCGGCGATTCGCTGATTGCGCCGCGAGCGTGCAGCGAGTCCTCGAAGACACCCTGGTCGACATCGCGCGCGCACTGCATGAGGAGACCGGCTTACCTGACCTCTGTCTCGGAGGCGGCGTAGCGCTCAACGGTGTTGCGAACAGCCGAGTCCTCATTGAATCGGGTTTCGAGCGGCTCTTTGTTCCGCCGGCGCCAGGCGATGCGGGCTGCGCGGTCGGCGCTGCGCTTTATGCGGATCGCATCCACTTCGGAAACGCGGACCGCCACGTACCGGATCATCCGTTCTGGGGACCGTCAGTCGATGGGCTCGAGCTCGCGCGAATTGCTGCCGAGGACGGCCAGTTCGTCGATGAGCTGGATGAGCGAACTCTGATCGAGCGAACCGCCGAAGATCTCGCGGCGGGACGCATCATCGGATGGATGGAAGGCGCGCTCGAGCTCGGGCCGCGCGCACTCGGTCACCGCAGCATTTTGACCGCACCGCATTCAGCCGAAATGCGCGATCGGCTCAATCGCGAAATCAAATACCGCGAGCAGTTCCGGCCATTCGCGCCGGTGGTCCCGGTCGAGGAGGCTGACCGTTACTTCGAGCTGCCCTCAGGCGGAGCGCGCCTGGCGCGCTTCATGTCGGGTGTCTTCCCCGTAAGGCCGGAGTGGCGAGACCGACTACGGGCAGTAACGCACATCGACGGCACGGCGCGAGTGCAGGCGCTCGAGCGCGACATGGCGCCGCGGCTGTACGCACTACTCGAAGCGTACGGGCGGCGCAGCGGGATCCCGGTCCTCCTCAATACATCGTTCAATCTCGCCGGCGAGCCGATCGTCAATCGCGCGATCGAAGGTTACTCGACGTTTCTTCGCAGCGGGATCGATGTGCTGATCGCGGATCGCACGCGCGTGACGAAGCGCGGCTCGCTGCTGACGAAGCGAAAGGAGGAAGCGGAATGCTCAAGAAGCGTGGCAGGATTCAACGCGGCCTGATCGTCCTCGGCAGCACGGGTGGATCGATCGCCCAACTGGCATGGGGGTTGTGGCGAAGCGACTCCGACAAGCGCTGGCTGATTCCGCTGGCCGTCTTTCTGTGCCTGACGGGACTCCTGCTCATCCTGGCGACGACTGTCGAAGCATTGGCGCCGTTCATCTATTCGATCTGGTGATGGGGTAGAGAACTTCCTCGAGCTGCTCGCCTGTCCGGCATGTGCGGGGCAGCTCGCGACGGATTGGTCGTGTCGCGATTGCGGCGCACGCTACGAAGCCGCGGATGGCATTCCGAACCTTCGTGTCGCCGGCGATCCGCGCACCGAAATCGTTCGCCGTTTTTATGAAGAGGCGCCGTTTCCCGGTTATCCGCCGCGCGACAGTCTGGAGTGGCTGCGCGTGCGTGCTGAGCGAAGCGAATTCGTGCGCCTTCTCGATCGTGCGATCTCGGGCGATGCGCGGATCCTCGATCTCGGGTGTGGCACAGGGCAGATGAGTCTCTACCTGGCGCGCACGGATCGAATGGTCATCGGCGCTGATCTGACTCGCTCCTCGCTGCAGCTCGGCGCGGCAGCGGCGCGGCGCTTCCGCCTCGATCGCGTTCAGTTCGTCGAAACCGACTTGCATCGGCCTGGTCTTCGAAGAGGTTCTTTCGATGTCGTCTACTCATCCGGCGTGTTGCATCACACACCTGATCCGCGCGCATCCTTCGCCGCCGTCGCGCAGCTTGCACGGCCGGGCGGAATGATCGTCCTCGGTCTCTATAACGCGTTCGCACGCATCCCGTTTCGTTTGCGCGGTCTGCTCGCCCGCTTGTCGGGAGTCGCGTCAGATCCTGTACTGCGCGATCGCCAGAACGAGCCGGCGCGACGAGAGGCGTGGATGCGCGATCAATATCGGCACCCCGAGGAGCACCGTCATACTCTGGCGGAGGTGCAGGGCTGGTTTGCGGAGAATGGCGTCGAGTATGTGCGCGCGTATCCAAGCGCGCTGCTGGGAACGGATTCGGAGGACTTATTCGCGCGCGCCGAGGACAACTGGCGCGCCGAAGGCTGGCTGGCGCAGCTCGGCTGGATTCGCGCGCTCGGTCATGAGGGTGGCTTGTTTATCACTGTTGGACGCCGAACGCAGTAAGCTCCGCTTCTCATGGAACAAGATCGATCGTTGAGAGAACACGTGCGCAAGCTTCTCGACTGGGAAGACGCGCACATCAGCTTCGATCGCGCCATCGACGGAATCGCTCCTGCGAAGTACGGAGAGGTTCCGAAAGGCTCTGCGCATTCTCTCTGGCAACTGCTCGAACATCTCCGGCGATGTCAGTTCGACATCCTCGATTTCTGCCGCAATCCAAAATACGAAGAGCGGTCGATGGACGAGTACTGGCCACCCTCCGTTGCTCCGCCTTCGCCTGATGCGTGGCGTGACAGTGTCGCAACGTTCCGGCGCGATCGCGACGATCTGAAGAAACTGGCGACGGACACGCGGGTCGACCTGTTCGCGAAGATTCCGCATGGATCGGGACAGACCTATCTGCGCGAGCTGATCCTCGTGGCCGATCACAACGCGTATCACGTCGGCCAGATCGTCGCGGCCCGTCGCGCTCTCGGAAACTGGTCCGGTTAGGGACGCGTCGAAAACCCTTGTCTGGCGAAGTCGCTGTCGAATGCGAATGCGGCGCGGAGTCCACGGGACCGCATCATTTCGAAACTGACGCAGTCGACGATGCTGAGGTTCCGCTGTCTCGCTGCGAGAAGAGAGGCGACCGCGCGAGCGTGAATTTCCTCGTCGATCCATCGTGTGGCGATGATGGCCAGAATGTCGTCGTTCGCAGCGCGAAGCGCGGCCATGCCGAGCCGATGTTGGACGAGCGACAACAGCTCGACGATCACATAATTCGTGGTGACGAGCGGCTCGTCCCGATCGAGCAACTCGCGTAGGGTGGCCGCGGCACGACGGTGATTTCGATCGCGCGCGTCGAGTAACGCATAGACGGCGGAGGTGTCGACGAACGTCGTCACTTCCGATACGCCTCGGCGAGATATCGGTCGTGATGTTCGGAGACGTCGCTTTTGTCCGATCGAAACTTTCCCACGGCGTCAAGCGCCCGTTTCTTCAGCTCGTCCCGATCGACGGACCGTGCACTGCGAACAAAGCGGTCGACACTGTCACGGATGACATCGGCCATGGAGCGGCCCTGGGCTGCGGCAAGATCTCGGAGGCGAGACAACTGTTCGTCGGTCAACTGAATCTGCAGGCGTCGCATCGAGGAAGACATCATAACATCACTAATGATGTCTGTGGCGCCACGCCATACGCCTAGCCGATACCGATACAATTCGGCGCCATGCGTTCGATCGTGAGAGCCATCTCCGTCCTGCTGTTGCTCCTCGCCATTCCTGCGCGAGCGCAGTGGACGGCGCTCGGCGACATGCCGCAACCGTCGCGCCAGGGCAACGCGCTGCGCTTCGAGAATGCACAAGCGGTCGCCGTCGTGACCGCACTCTCTCCCGAAATCATTCGACTGCGTGTCACGAAAGGTCGCGAAGTTCGCGATCATTCGTACGCGGTGATCAATCGCGATTTCGGCGATCCCGGCGCAACGTTTTCCATCGAGCCGGCGCGGTCGATCATCTCTACGAGCGCCCTTCGCGTGTCGATCCAGCACGCGCCATTTCGCGTTGCATTTGCGACAAGCGCCGGCCAGTCGCTCGATGAGGACGACGCGCAGCGCGGAACCGGTTTCTCGGGCAATGCGTCGCGCGTCTGGAAACGTCTCCGCGACGACGAGCACGTCTACGCCCTCGGCGAGAAAAACGGTTCGCTCGATAAGCGCGGATGGAAGCTCGGCGGCTACAGCTTC
>DASYUK010000276.1:0-6475 GCA_036001325.1 Thermoanaerobaculia bacterium | reverse complement strand
CCTTCGAAGCTGATCGTCCCCGGCTCCCGGCGCATCTCGAACGTCACCGGCGTCGCGGTCGTGGAATGAATCGTCGCCGGATCGAGGCCGATGTCGCTGGCGCGGATCGACCGTCCCCAGTTGTTCCACTGGCCCGTCGTGAAGTTCAGATACAAACAACCATCGTCACCTTCGGTCATCGTCCATGCGCCGTGCAGGTCCGCAAATGCAGCAGCGGGAACCAGCAGCGCAACGGCGATGGCGATCAGGAGTCGCTTCATGAGAGTCCTCACTTGTTGGTGTGGTACTTCTGCATTTCGCGGACGAAGTCGGCGTTGATCCCGTTGCTGGCCAGGCGGCGCAAGTCGCGAACGCTCAGATTGGGATAACCCGCGTCCGCAAGCGCCTTCACGAATGCCGGCGTGACATTGAGCGCGCGAAGCGACGTCGCATCGCGGGAGGTCTTGAGCTCGACACCGGCGGCGCGCATCTCGCGCAGGTAGTCGGATGTGACGCCCATGACCTTCAGCGAGACGACCTCTCGCGCCCCGAGAGGCTCGGAGAACATGCCGCGGTACTTGGCGACTTCGTCCGGCGAGATTCCCTGAACGCGTAGATTTACGATCTCCCGCGAGCTGAGCTTCTCGCCGAAGAGATTGCGCATCTGGCGAACGTAGTCGGCGCTGACGCCTTGCATCCTCATCGCGCTGATGTCGCGAATCCGAATTGAATCGCCGAAGACTGCGCGGATCTCGTTCACGTATTCAGGGGTCACGCCGGAGACGCGCAGTGCGATCAAGTCGTCGATCGAGAGCTTGCCGGGAGGGGTGGACGACGGCGTCTCGTCCTCGTCGTCCGGCATCGGCGTGATGGCTGGCGCCGCCATAGCGATGGGTGCGATCGCAGGCATCGGTGTGATGGCGATCGTAGGCATCGCCACCGGCACGAGTTCGGGTTCGACATCAGGCGGCTCGATGTCGGGTTCAGGCGTTTCATCGGTCTGCTCCTGATCCTCGACTGCAGGCGGTGGCGGCGGGGTTTGCGGAGCTTTCACATCGACGCTAGCGTGTGGTGGCTGCGGCGGCGCCGGCTGTGCGCGCCGCTCGGCCAGCATCGGCGCGGTTGTGAGCGCGAGCAGGAGAACGAAGCTCGCCATCGCCGCGGCCGCGGTCCAGCCGGTGGCGAAGAGCGAGCGATCGCTACGCGATCCCACCAGACGTCGAACACGCTCGATGAGCGATCCGCCGTTCGCCGCAAGCGCCGGCGCGGGAGCGCGAAGCTCTTCGAGCTGCGCGAGCGCGCGTGCGTACTGAATGGCGTCGCCGCTGACCGAGATCGCGAGATCGTCGGCGCAGTTCTCGCGCTCGACGCGGATCTGGTGCGACAGCCACCACACCGCCGGGTGATAGAAGAGCAGTGTCTCGACGACCGACTGCAACGCGTTGACGAGAAAGTCATGCCGGCGGATGTGCGCGAGCTCGTGCGCGAGGACCATCTCGAGCTGCTCGGTCGTGAGCCCGCTGAAGCTGCTGATCGGCAGAAGAATGACCGGCTTGAGCCAGCCGACGACACTCGGCACCTCGACGGCACTCGAAACGACGAGGCGAACCGCGGTGCGCATTCCGAGAGCATCCGACAATCGCATCGCGACGCGCTGCCAGAAGGGATCGGCGGCAACCGCGTCGCGGTGAGCGAGAGAGAGCGCTCGCGACCAGCTCCACGCCAGTCGGAGCGTGAGGATCAGAACGCCGGCGAGCCAGGCGAAGACGATCTGTGGAATGTGCGCGCGAGTTGCCGCCACCGCAGCGAGCCATCGATGGATCCAGGTTCGCGGCGTGTCCGAGGCGGCGATCAGCACGGCGTCATCCGCAGGAACGGCCATCATCGCCTGCGGCGCCACGATCGTTTCGCGCTTCGGTGTGTACGAGCGCCAGGCGGTGGCGACAGCGAGGACGAATATGAGTGTTAGAGCACCGCATGCAACCGCGTAGCGGAGAGCAGCGCTCCGGCGACTCATCAACGCCAGCACTGCGGCGAGCGCTCCCGCCACGATCGCTCCCTGCCACAGAGCATGCAGCAGCGCCAGGCCGATCGCCTGCGCCAGCGGACCGCTGAGAAGATCGGTTGTGCTCATCGCTTGTCTCCTTCCAGTTTGTCGAGGAGCTCGCGGATCTCCGATAGCTCCGCGGCCGAGGCCTTCCGCCCCGAAAGGGCCTGCATCACCAGTTTCGCGGACGAGCCGCCGAAGGCGCGTTCGACGAGATCGGCGAGGATTTGTCGCTGCGTCTTCTGCTCGCTGAGCCGCGCCTCGTAGACGTGCGCGCGCTGCGACTCATCGCGGACGACGAGTCGTTTCTCGATCATGATCTGCATCAGCTTCAGCACGGTGGTGTAACCGGTCGTCTGGTTTCTGCTGAGAGCATCGTGCACTTCACGAACAGTGCTCGGCCCGCGTTCCCACAGCACGCGCAGGATGGAGAGCTCGGCGTCGGTCGGTCGGGGGATGGGTCGTTCGCTCATCAGCCTCGCCTCGTGTGATTACGGAGAAGCTATACGAAGGGTTTCGTATCGTCAACGAAAATCTTCGTAGTTGAGAGTGTCCAGAAGGTCGTCCTTCTCCCGCCAGAGCTCATGGATCCACTCCTTGAAAGCGTCGCGGGCCGGACCGGGCTCGGTGATGTTCTCCGCGAGGAACCGCGGCGGTACGTCGACGACCCGCGCGCGCACGATCACGCGATCGATCCGGTTCGTGACGAAGTCCCAGAATGTGACATCGGGTCGCGGATAGGCGAGGGTCACATCGACGATTGTCTCGATCTGTTCGGCGAGCGAGGCCAGGACGAAGGCGATGCCGCCCACGCGCGGGCGGAGGAGATGCCGATATGGCGACTCCTGATCGGCATGCTTGTCGGCGGTGAAGCGCGTTCCTTCGAGGAAGTTGAGAATTGTCACCGGGATACGCCGGAAGCGCCGGCAGGCGCGGCGCGTGGTCTCGAGATCGCGGCCGCGCTTCTCGGGATGGCGCTCGAGATACTCCGGCGTGTAGCGCTTCATGAAGGGGAAGTCCAGCGCCCAGGACGCCTGGCCCACGATCGGAAACCAGATCAGCTCATGCTTGAGAAAGAACCGGATAAACGCAGCGTGTCGATGAAAGGCGCGGAAGAGGACGAAGATGTCGACCCAGGAGATATGGTTGCTGACGATGAGATAGTGCGCGTCGGTCCGCAGCCCCTCGACGCCGCTGATGTCCCACCTCGTCGTCAGCATCAGGTCGAAGATCGTGTTGTTTCCGGCAGCCCACCGCTCGCCGAGCTCGGTGAGCGTCATCCGCAGCGCCCGCCGCGACTCTCGCTTCGGAAGGAGAAACTTCACGAGGCCGAGGAGGAGGACGGGGATGCCCCAGAGGAGGAGATTCAGCGCGAGGAGGACGATCGTGATTGCGCCGCGGATCACCGAGATGCGACTCTCCGCATCACGAGCCGCAGCGCGCGGCTGCATCCGATCGCCGCGAATGCGCAGCTCGCGGTGAACAACGCGGCGCGCCAGTCGATCTCGTTCCACCCTCCGAAGTCGAGCGCGGTCGCAGCGAGACCGGCCGCGAATGAAGTCATGAGCGCAATGACCAGCTCGCCCCCGTAACCCCCTGGCCTCGCCGGCCTGATCGCGCGAGAGGCGGCGAATACGGCAACTCCGCACAAGAGCCAGAGGGCGATTCCCACGCCAATAATTATTCAACACTCAGTAGTTTGCACGGAAATCGCAAGGAGCCGCGACAGGAGCAACGCCATGCTGGAACCGCGGCAGAAGGCCAACAACAAGATCCTCGCGATCGAAGATGATCCTGACGTGCTGGCGCTCTACAAGTCTTACCTGCAGAAGCGCGGTTACGAGGTGCTCTCCGCCTCCGGCGCGGTCGAAGGCATCAACATTCTGCAGGCGAATCCCGACACGCGCCTGATTCTTCTCGATCTCAATCTGCCCGGCATGAGCGGCGAGGAGTGGATCGACTGGTACGTGCAGCAGGGGAAGCAGACCCCGGTCGTTGTCGCGTCAGGGAAGGGAGACATCCTGACGATCACGAAGGGGAAGAACATGACCGCCGCGCTGACCAAGCCGTTTCATATGGAAGAGCTGCAGGAGCTGATCGAGGTGCTGCTCGCCGACGACTGGCACGATCAGGTGACCGTCGACAAGAAAATGCATTGAGGTTGGACGCTGGTCGTTAGTCGTTAGTCGTTAGTCCTTGACGAACCAACGACTAAGGACCAGCGACCAACGACTACTCGCCATCGTTTCCTATCGCCTCAACGGGGCAGTTATCCAGCGCGTCTTTGCAGAGCGTCTCTTCCTCCGGCGTCTCCGGCTGTTTGTAAACGTACGAGAATCCCGCTTCATCGTTGCGGATGAAATTCGCCGGTGCGGTCTCTCGACAGAGATCGCAATCGATACACTGGGAATCGACGTAGTATCGGCCGGACGCCTGACCGGGCACCTTATCGTTGGGATCTGCCAATCGGGACTCTACGGCGCGAAGACACGAGCGCGCGCCATTCTAAGTGAATAACGAGGAGGAAGTATGAGGACATTTCTCGCTACGATTTTCGCTCTCGCCGTCGCCATCGCGGCGATGGCGCAGACTCCGATCGCTCCGCGCCAGCCGATGATGCCGTATCCCGAAACGATCAGCGTGAGCGGGACCGGGCGCGCGACGGTCACACCCGATCGCTTCACGTTCACCGTCGGCGTGCAGACGGTCGGCGACAGTGTTGATGTCGCTGTCAATGAGAACAACAGCAAAGTCGCCGCTGTCATCGCTGCCTTGAAGAAAGCGGGAGCGACCGATAAGGACATCCGTACGTCAAATTTCTCGATCTGGCCCCAGCAGGACTATGGGCAAGGCAAGCTCCCGCGCATCCTCGGATACCAGGTGTCGAACAACATCACGGTGAGACGCGAGAACGTGGGCGATGTCGGTCGGTTACTTCAAGCCGCGCTCAACGCCGGTGTCAATCAATCGTCGGGTCTGCAATTCGAAGTCTCCGATCCCGCGAAAGGTCGCGACCAGGCGATGCGCGCCGCGTACGACGAGGCGCGTTCGAAAGCCGCCCTGCTCGCTCAGGCCGCTGGACGATCGCTCGGCCGCGCGATTACGATCACGGAAGGCGGTCAAGCCGCTCCGCCGCCATATCCGCCCCGACCGCTGGCGATGCGAGCGGAAGCGGTCGTCGTCTCGGAAGTGCCGGTGGAAGCGGGGTCGCAAGAGGTGTCGTACAGCGTCTCGGTAATCTTTGAGCTGCGGTGACTTACAGTCACCGTTTTCGGCGGGTTCGGCACTCCTGTTGCACTACTAATAATTCGGGCAATCATGCCCGCAACTAGACGAAAGGAAGGTTGATGGACCATGGAGAATCGCGACAGAGACAAGCTGAGCCGTAGTTCCGGCCCGACAGATGCTGGCGATGTAAACCGCGATGTTTCTTCGCGGCGCGGGCAGGAGGAGAACGTCTCCGACGCCGAATTCGGACAGAAGATCGGGCAGTCAGAGGAGCTCGAGCCCAACTCGCGCCAGAGCGAGAGCGTCGATTCCTCCGGTATGAAGGGCATTGAAAGCGACCACTAAGCAGCTCTGCTGTGCGTTTCGGAAGACCGCGAAAGCGCGGTCTTTTTCTTTTATGATCGCCGCATGGATCACATCGCCATCTCTTCGGCGGCGCAAGCGGATGTCGACGCGATCAAAGCGATTCTGATCGGCAACAATCTTCCAACGGCCGGCGTCGATGATCACTGGCGCTCGTTCGTGATCGCGCGCGCCGGCGGCACCGTCATCGGTTGCGCCGGCGCGGAGATGTACCAGGGCGCAGCGCTCATTCGCTCGGTCGCCGTCGTTCCCGAGTACCGCAGTCGTGGCGTCGGCCATGAGCTCGTGCGACAGTTGCTCGATCGGCTCACCGCGAGCGGTCTGCGAGAGTTCTACCTTCTGACGACGACAGCCGAGAACTACTTCGGAAGGCGTGGATTCGAGAAGATCGATCGGAGCGAAGTCCACCCGCAGCTTCTCGCGTCGCGGGAGTTCCAGGACGCCTGTCCGAAGAGCGCGGTCTGTATGCGGCTGGTGACGCACGCCTGACACGATGCGTGTTTTCGACTGCCACGTGCACGTCCAACCGTGGTCGATGATCAAGCGGGAGATCCTTCCGCTGATCGACGACGCATCGCATCAGAACGCGCGTGAAGTGCTCTCTTCCCCCGACGCTCTTCTGCGCTTCCTCGATGCGAACGATGTCGAGCGCGCCTGCTGCATCAACTACGTATCACCCGACGTCATGGGCTTCACGCGGGAGGTGAACGACTGGGTGGCCAACTTCACGAGCGGTCATCGCGACCGGCTCGTCGCCGTCGGTTCGGTCAACCCGTTGCACGAGATCGACACGCGCCACGAGATCGCGCGCGTTCTGGATCTCGGCATCGGCATGATCAAGATCCATCCGCCCCATCA